>JANQIR010000008.1 GCA_028282065.1 Aestuariivirgaceae bacterium | reverse complement strand
GGGATTTCTGTTCGACGAAATCCTGCAAGCCCATGAAACTGCGGCATCGCAAGGCCGGGCCGACTTCACAGACGACGCCGCGTTGGCTGAATGGCGCGGGCATTCTGTGACAATTGTGGAGGGCGACAGGTTGAACACCAAACTCACGACGGCTGAAGACATGGCTGAGGCCCATTCCAAATTCATCCAGGCATCTTATTTGGAACGCCCCGAGGTGCGAACCGGCAGCGGATATGACGTGCATGCCTTTGAACCGGGCGATCATGTCATCCTGTGCGGTATCAAAATTCCCCACGACGCAAAGCTGAAGGGACACTCGGACGCCGATGTCGCCATGCACGCACTCACTGACGCCATCTTAGGCGCAATCAGCGAAGGAGATATCGGCGCGCATTTTCCACCTACCGATCCTGAGTGGAAAGCGGCCGACTCTGCCATTTTCCTTACAGGCGCCGCTGAGCTGGTAAAGAACAAGAACGGTATTATAAGCCATTGTGATGTCACAGTTATTTGTGAATCACCCAAACTGCGTCCACACATTGATGCGATGCGCCTGCGCCTCGGCGAGATCCTGTCGGTCGGTCCATCACGCATCAGCGTCAAGGCCACAACCAGCGAGCAACTCGGATTTACCGGCAGACGCGAGGGCATCGCTGCTTTGGCGACGGCAACAGTGCGGCTGCCCGTTCAGACCGACTAGAACGAGTGAGGCCATACAGAGTAAAGCACAGGAGAACCGGCATATGTTCGATCGCGAGACCATCATTGCCGCCAAGGACGTTCTCGACGTTTGCCGCGAGGCGGGTTTGAAGATCGCAACTGCCGAAAGTTGCACCGGAGGTCTGATCGCTGCGGCACTCACCTCCGTGCCCGGTTCATCCGATGTCGTCGATCGAGGCTTCGTAACGTATTCGAACGAGGCTAAATCACAGCTGTTGAAAGTGCCGGCACAGGACATAGAACAATTTGGCGCGGTCTCCGAGGCCGTCGCCCGGTCCATGGCAACGGGTGCACTGGAAAGATCCTTGGCAGACATAGCGGTTAGTGTCACGGGTGTTGCCGGGCCCGGAGGTGGAAGCGAAGAAAAACCCGTTGGGTTGGTCCACTTCGCGGTGGCATCAGCATCCGGCGGCGTTTTGCACGCCGAAATGCGATACGGCGATCTTGGCAGAGATGAAATCCGGGCCGAGAGCGTCAGGACGGCATTGGGCTTGTTGTATACGCAACTAAGCGGCTCCAGCGCGCTTGCCTAGATCAGGATCACTTTGACTAACTCAGTCAAAAGTCCAGAAACCTGATCGGTCTTAGTAGTTTGTGGCGGGATGCAGGCGCAATAACGCGTGCACTTTTGCTCATCCCGCTATAGCCGCGCTCTATTTCTTTCGAAACCGCAGCCTGGGCACACCATTTGTCCTGATCATACCGACATACCACTTGCCACGTCTGTGGATATGGCCGCACTTCGGTTTGTTCCGGGTCCAGAGCCGAAACGAGATGCACAACACATTGCCCCGCAATGTCCATCGGCCCGAATCGGAAAAAAAGCCATATTTTCCCTTTACCTTGCCATTGGTCTTGACGGTGACAACGGCAGTGTACCGGTCTTTCCAGGTTCCGACATACTTGCCTGGAGCAAGCCGCAACAACTCAGCGCGCGTCATCGGTGCCGCGCTGGCGCTAACTGAAATCAACGAAATCCCCAAAAGGATGCATGCAAAGAGGCTTAGGACAGGTTTCATAAGTCGTGTTTTCCCCGTTTGGTCGATCCGAAATACCCCTTCTCTGGAAACAAAGCCATCCAACACCGATATTGGGCTATCAGCCGGCAATCGTGCAAAGAGTCATTGCTTCGTGAGTTTAGTCGCCCGGCTTTGTGGTTATTATGTGGAACACCGGCGCATTTTGTAATCTATGCCTGAGATCACGGATTGGTCGCATGCACTGCCCCAATCAGGCACCGATACGGTCAATATGGCTTGTTACAAACTGCAAATTGCTGTCAAACAGACGTATCGAGCAGTGACATGATTTCTGCGGTTTTCAAATGGTTCGAATCTTTTACGAGCTCGTTTCCGGCAGACTTACCGGATAAACCGCCCGCGACGCTGTTCGGTTTCATAGGATATTATGCCCGCCCTTTCTGGCCACTCCTGCTGATTAGCGCAATCCTTGGCACCGTGGTCGCGCTGCTTGAGGTGGCACTCTTCGCGTTTGTTGGAAATCTTGTCGACTGGCTAACCCAATCGGATCGGGCCGCTTTCTGGTCAGATCACCAAGCCAGCCTCATTATGATGAGCGTCATCGTGCTGGTTGTGCTGCCGCTGCTAAAGTTCTTCTACGAATCCGCCATACATCAGGGGCTTTTAGGCAATTTTGCCATGCGCACGCGCTGGCAGGCCCACCGCTACGTGCTGCGCCAGAGCATGGAGTTCTTCAACAACGACTTTTCCGGCCGGATCGCAACCAAGGTGATGCAATCGGCGCTTGGTGTGCGCGATACGGTGCTGAAATTCACCGAAGTGTTTCTGTATGTTGGCGTGTATTTCACGGCTGCGGTGGTCCTGTTCGCCGCAAGCGACATTCGCCTGACGGCACCGATGATCGCTTGGTTGATCGGATATCTGCTGACACTGCGCTACTTCGTGCCCAGGCTGCGCCAGATCTCAATGGAACAGGCCGATCACCGGTCCGTTGTGACCGGCCGGGTGGTGGACAGCTATTCCAATATCGCGACCGTTAAGATGTTCTCCCATGCCGCCCGCGAAGACGACTATGTCCGCGAATCCATGGAGGGTTTCCTCGACAATGTCTACGGGCAGATGCGGTTGTCAACTTTGCTGACGGTTACGCTCAGTACCCTCAACAGCGCATTGCTGTTTTCTGTGGCCGGTCTTTCGATTTGGTTATGGTCCATTGGAGCCGTTACCACCGGGGCGATCGCGTTTGCCGTCGGCCTTGTCCTTCGCCTGCAAGGCATGTCGCAATGGATCTTGTGGGAGGTTTGGGGGTTGTTTGAAAATATCGGCGTTGTTCAGGACGGCATCGAGACGATTTCCCGGGACCGCAAAGTCATGGATCGGACCGGCGCCGGGCACCTCACCGTCGATGAGGGCCGCATTTGCTATGATCGTATTGGCTTCAACTATGGGATCAGCCGAAAGGACGTTGCTAGGGGCGTCATTGAAAATCTGACACTTTCCATCGAACCCGGCCAGAAAGTCGGGCTGGTTGGCCGCTCCGGTGCGGGTAAGTCGACGCTGGTCAACTTGCTGCTTCGCTTCTACGACCTCGAGGCTGGCCGCATTATAATCGATGATCAGGATATAGCTTCAGTCAGCCAGGATAGCCTGCGTGAAAAGATCGGCATGGTCACGCAGGACACCTCCCTCCTTCATCGCTCCGTTGCAGAAAACATTCGCTACGGGAAACCGAACGCGAGCCAGCAGGAGATCGTAGCCGCTGCAAAGAAAGCACATGCCCATGACTTTATTGCCGGCCTGCGCGATCTTAGAGGCCGTAAGGGTTACGATGCGCATGTCGGTGAACGCGGCGTAAAGCTGTCCGGCGGACAGAGGCAGCGGATCGCAATTGCCCGCGTACTACTCAAGGACGCACCAATTCTGATCCTTGATGAGGCGACCAGCGCACTCGATTCTGAAATCGAGGCCGCTATTCAGGAAAGCCTGTATACACTGATGGAAGGCAAAACGGTCATCGCAATCGCCCACCGGTTGTCAACAATTGCCGCTATGGATCGCCTGATCGTGATGGATGAAGGCCGCATTGTCGAAACGGGAAGCCACGTTGATCTGCTGGAATCCGGCGGCCTTTATGCGCAACTTTGGGCCCGCCAGTCCGGCGGTTTCCTTGCGCAACAGGCGGCGGAGTAGGCCGTGGCCGTGCCCACGCGACGACAGGCGCATCGTCTTATCAGTCCTCGCGGAATGCTCGCATAACCTGGTCCGTCAGCGGTTGAAGCAGGTAGCTCAACGGCGTTCGCGACGCTGTCTGGACAAAGGCCTCCGCCGGCATCCCAGGTTTCAGTGCCGGCAGCCCTGCGCTCTCCAGTTCACCCGGCTCCACCTTGAGGCGAACCGCGAAGTATGTCTGGCCCGTCGCCTGCTCCTGTGTCAGATCGGCCGATACTTGAACGACCTCACCCTTGAGTTGCGGCGTCAGCCGGCCGTCCAAGCCCGGAAACCTCAATATGGCCGTCTGTCCGACATGAACCTGGTCGATGTCCTGCGGTCGCACGCGCGCCGCAATCACCACATCGTCGCTCTCCGGCACAATCAGCATGATGGTTTCACCGGCGCCGATCACACCGCCAATCGTGTGGACTGAAAGTTCGTGAACGATACCGGTTCTTGGAGCAGTAATGCTGGTCCGTTTGAGCTTTGCCGCGGTCGCCAACTCCCGCTCCGCGTACTCCGCGATCTTGGCCTCTACGTCGCGCAATTCCGCGATTGTCTTGGATCTTGCATCATCATCGACCTGAATGGCCCTGAGTTTGGTTTCACCGATCCGGCCCTTGGTGCGGGCGATATTGGCCAACAGCTGACCCCGCTCGCCATCAAGCCGGGCAGCTTCACGCTCAAGCGCCAGAACACGGCTCGCTTTGACAAGCCCCTGCTTTTCCAGCTTTTTGACGTTCTTCAATTCACCGCGGATCAATTCCAGTTGCGTCAGTTTCGAGGCGTGTTGAGCCTCAAGCCCGACGATCTCCTGACCAAATTGTTCTATCCGTTGTGCAAGCTGGTTCTTGCGGCCATCAAGGGCAGCTCGCTGTGTGGCGAACAACCGCTTCTGACCTCTCAGAACTTCATCTGTTTCCGGATCGTTGACCGCGTCAAGCATGCTGTCAGGAAACTTGACGGCCTTGGCGTCGTCCCGCTCGGCAATCAGCCGGGCGCGCTTGGCTCGATTTTCCCATAGCACCGACTTGATAATTCCTAGCTCTGCCCGCGATTCCGTATCATCCAGTCTGATCAGCAACGAACCGACTTCGACCCGATCGCCTTCCTTGACCTGGATTTCAGCAACAATGCCGCCAAGCTTGTGCTGTACTTTCTTTGAGTGCGTCTCCACAACGGCTGCGCCAGGTGCGATCACCGCGCCGTGGATTGAGGAAAATACAGCCCAAGCGCCGATGCTGCCAAGTACGAGAACCAATCCCGCAAGCCCGGCAATTTGGTACTCCCTGAGCGATGAGCGGCTATGAATGGGCTTTTGCGCCATGTCGGTTCACTCCTTGTTCGCCTCGGTTTTCGTTAAACGGCCGCCGCCCGCCGTTGCAGGTGTGCGCTTGGCGAGCACTTTCTCCAACACCTGATCTTTCGGCCCGTAGGCGACCGGACGGCCATCCTTGATCATCATCAGGCTGTCCAGGGCTGCGATAGCACTCGGCCGGTGCGCCACGACCACAACGGCTGCGCCGCGTTTTCGCGCCGCAACCATCGCATGGATCAGTGCAGCTTCGCCCTCCGCGTCGAGATTGGCATTGGGTTCGTCCAAAACAAGTAGCGCCGGATCGCCATACAGCGTTCTGGCGAGGCCGATACGCTGCCGCTGACCAGCCGAAAGACGCACACCCCCCTCACCGATCAACGTGTTGTAGCCGTCATCAAACTGCAAGATCAGATTGTGCACATTCGCAGCCCGAGCGGCCGCGATGACGGCTTCCGGGTCAGGATCGGGATAAAAACGAGAGATATTGTCACTGATCGTACCGTCAAACAGTTCCACTTCTTGTGGCAGATACCCGATGTGATGGCCGAGCAGATTTGGATCCCATTGCGCCAGCGTGGCTCCGTCAAGACGGACTTCACCACGAAAATGCGGCCAGACACCCACCAGCGCGCGGGCTAGGGTCGATTTGCCCGCGCCCGTAGGTCCTATGATCCCCAGACCATCGCCTGGCTTGAGCGTGAAGGAAACGCCCGCCACAATCGGCTGGGATACTCCGGGAATAAAGGCGGCAAAGTCCTGTACCACAACATTCGCGGTCGGTTCGGGAAGGGCCATGCGGTCCTTTTCTTGAGGTGTTGCAACAAGTATCTTGTTAAGCCGTTGTATAGCAGACCGAAAGCCGAGAAATGATTGCCAATGCGCAATGGACTGTTCAACCGGTGCCAATGCCCGCGACATGATGATTGATGCGGCGATCATTGTGCCTGGAGAAATCTCCTGGTTGACCACCAGATATGCGCCAACTGCGAGCACGCCTGACTGGAACATCAGCCGAAGCGTTCTTGACGTACTGGACACCGCGCCTGCCCTGTCGCTGGCAAATGTCAGAAAATCAAGGGCATCGCTTTGCACCTTCGACCAGCGTTCGCGCAGCACGCCGAGCATGCCCAGCGCCGATGCAACCTCGACATTGTGGCGGCTCTCCGTGGCCATGATCGCGGCTTTGGATGCGGCGGACTGAGCGGCACGCGTCGGCATTCGGGTCAACAGTTCGTTGAAAACCGCCACGCATGCCAGTAACACCACCGCGATCAGGGCAAACACCCCAAGCAACCAGTGCATGAGAAAGATCACTGCCAGATAGATCGGTGCCCAGGGCATATCCAGAAAGGCAAATGGACCGGGCCCTGAAATAAACTGCCGAACCGTCATGAGATCCTGCGTCGGATGGTCGTTTACGCCAGGGGTACGCACCAGCGCATGGTGCGCCACGACATCAAACACCCGTTGCCTGAGAGATTCGTCCAGTATCCTGCCGATACGAACCAGAACGCGCGCCCTGATGAATTCAAGAAACCCGTAGAGCCCGTAGAGAATGACCACCAGAACGACCAAGGCAACCAGTGTCGGGATGGATCCGCTCGTCAACACACGGTCGTAGACCTGCAGCATGAACAACGGACCCGTCAGCATCAGCAGGTTGATGAAGAAACTGAACACCCCGGTCGAAACGAATGCACTCCGGCAGGTTCTAAAAATACCGCCGATTTCCGTTTCAGCCCGATGTTGTGGCTTTGCCATAGGTCCCGCTCCGAGCGCAGCCACACCAAATGCGAAAGGTGCCGGCTGCTATCACAAAGGTCATGCAAATCCCTAAAAATATGCCGCAACCGCAGCCTCTCTTGGGAGACTCATTGATACGGAATTTTTCCCAATCACACCAGATGTTCACGGAACATCAGGATGTTCGCAATCGAGAGCCAGGACGGACGATCTGATTAACTGGCGCGCCTCAGCTTAATTCGGAAGATAGCGTTCAACGAGCCGGCTCCAGAAACCTGCGCCATCCAGAAGGCAGCCATCGTTGAAGTCATATTTCGATTCGTGCAGTTTGGCTTGCGCGCCGCATTCTCCAATCCCCAAGCCCAGGAAGCACCCCGGTTTTTCCTTGAGCATGAACGAAAAGTCCTCACTGGCGCAAAACGGTTCCGGCAAGGTCTGAACCAATTCGCTGCCGGCATATTCAACCGCCACGTCACGCGCAAAATCCGTTTCATCCTGCGAGTTTACAGTAGCAGGGTATCCCCTCTGGTAGTCGACCGTTGCGTCCGCGCCATAGCTGATTGCCTGATCTTTCACCAACTTTTTGATCCGGGTTTCCAACAAGTCCCGCACGTCGTCATCGAAAGACCGGACGCTAAGTTCCAAAAACGCCTTGTGGGGAACAACGTTGCTCGCTGTCCCGGCATGGAATTTCCCAACCGTGATCACGGCCATGTGGATGGGTGCGATGTTCCGCGCGACAATCGTCTGCAACGCCATCACGATACTCGACCCGACAACGACAGGATCGACCGTTTCGTGCGGTTGCGCGGCGTGTCCTCCCGACCCCGTTATCTCGATCCTTGCGAAATCGCCGCAGGCGGTGAAGACGCCCGGTTTAAACAGGAATTGGCCGGCCGGGAAACCGGGAAAATTGTGCATGCCAAACACAGCATCGCACGGAAAGCGGTCAAAAAGCCCATCGTCAATCATCACCCTCGCCCCGCCGATCTCTTCCTCAGCGGGTTGAAAAATCAAATGGACCGTTCCATCGAAACTGCGTTTTTCGGAGAGTGTTTGCGCGGCCCCCAGAAGCATGACCATATGGCCATCATGTCCGCAGGCATGCATTTTGCCAGGATATCTGCTGGCATAGGCAAGGCCGGTGGTTTCTTCAATCGGCAGGGCATCCATGTCCGCCCGCAAACCCAAGGACCGCCTTCCCGTACCGCACGATAGCGTCCCGATCACGCCTGTTCCGGCGATACCTGAGGTAACCTGAAATCCCAACTGTGCGAGCTCGTGGGCGACAATGTCCGATGTTCTGTGTTCGCAAAATGCCAGCTCAGGATGCGCATGAAGGTCGTGGCGCACGGCCACTAGCTTGTCGGCATCAGGCTGATAAGAGCCCGTGCTGCCCATTAACCCCTCCCCGCCGCGGTTCAAATGGCCTGCAAAAAACGTTTGGCCGCAGCACCGTGCTCATTACGTAATTTTTCGATGTCGGTGTTTACAGGGTTTCCGTTAACAACCCGCCAATTTCCATCGATCATGACCCGATCGGCCCGATGGGCACCGCACAGCACAAGCGCTGCAATGGGGTCACCGGCACCGGAAAACCGCAGTTCGTTAAGGTCGAACAATGCCAGATCGGCGCGGGCCCCGGTCCTGATCTCACCAATATCACCTCGCCCCAGACACTGTGCCGACCCCTTCGTCGCCCATCGCAGAACATCAAGATGTGTGACACGCTGCGAGCCATAGGTCAGCCGATTTATCATCAGTGCGTGCCTCACGCCCTCCATGAAGTTAGAACTGTCATTGGATGCCGAACCATCGACACCCAGTCCCACCGGACTGCCGGCGTCCTCAAGTTCACAGGTTCTGCAGCGACCGGACGCCAGGACCATATTGGATGTCGGACAATGACAGACGCCAACCCCGTTCTGGCCAAGCTTGATGATTTCCGCATCGTTGAAATGAATGCCATGCGCCAGCCATACGCGATCGTGCAGCCAGCCGACTTGTTCCAGATATTCAACCGGCCGGCAACCGAACATATCCATACAGAACCGGTCTTCATCCGCAGTTTCGCCAAGATGGGTGTGAAGCCGGCACCCGGTTTTGCCGGATAGCTCCGCACAACCGGCCATCAGTTCGCGGGTTACGGAAAATGGAGAGCATGGCGCCAGCGAAACCTGGATCTGCGCGCCTTCTGCGGCATCATGATAGGCAGACAAAACGCGTTCGCAATCCGCAAGAATGGCGTCGGCGTCCTGAACCACACTGTCAGGCGGCAGCCCACCATCCTTTTCGGACAGGTTCATCGAGCCACGCGTGACCGTGAGCCGCATGCCCAGGTTGCGAGCCTCCTCGACCTGAATGTCCATCGCTTCGTTCAGGCCATCAGGAAAGAGATAGTGATGATCGCTTGTCGTTGTACACCCCGACAGAAGCAGCTCCGTCATTGCAAGACGCGTCGCCAGCCTCAGGCCGTCCGGGGTTAACCGGGACCATAGGGGATAAAGCGCCACCAGCCAGTTGAAAAGTTCCTTGTTGATCGCAGCCGGGTGTGCCCGGGTCAGTGTCTGGAAGAAGTGGTGGTGCGTATTGACCAATCCCGGCAAAACGACGTGGTCGCTGGCATCGAACGTCTCGCCGTATGATGCCTCAGGCTGCCTGCCGGCCGGCACCAGCTCCAGGATCTTGCCGTTTCGGACGACAACGCCACCACCACAGCCATCTGCCAGAATTGCGAGAGGGTTCTTAATCCAAAGCGTACGGCTTTCGCGTGCCAATGCCCTATCCTGAAGTTCTCATAAAGAAGATCAGGAACAAGATAGCCGCCGCCACTGACATCCACAAAACCCAATTGATCGGTTTGGACTCATCTGTCCGTGTTGGCTCGGTTTGAGTTTGTGTCGGCGTTACCGGTTGTGCGGCTGATGGCGCCTCGGCTGCGACTTCGGCGACCGGCTCATTTTTTGCTTCAGGTCGCGGCGTCGTAGCGGCCTGTTTGCGGCTTGCCTTTGTCTTTGCCGGAGCTTGCTTTGCAGTTGTCGCCTTTTTCTTGGCGACGGTCTTCTTCGCAGCAGATTTTTTAGTGGGTGCGGTTTTCGCAGATGTTGCCTTCGCCTTCTTGGCTGCCGCCTTTTTCCCCGCCGATTTTTTCGCAGCCGGTTTGCTGTCAGGCGTTGCCGATACGCTCTCACTCGCGGTCGCACGCGCCGCCATCTCTTTTGCAAAGCGCTTAAAGAAATCGTCGGCCATCTTGCGGGCGGTGGACTGGATCAGCCGGCTACCGATTTGCGCAAGCTTGCCGCCAACTTGCGCGTTTACATCATAGCTCAGCAGCGTGCCTCCATCCTGTTCAGTGAGTTTAACGTCGGCGCCGCCCTTGGCGAAGCCGGCCGCCCCACCTTTGCCTTGCCCGGAAATAACATAGCTCTCCGGTGGCTTGAGATCGGATAGCGTAACATCTCCGGCAAAGTTCGCCTTTACCGGTCCCACCTTGGCCGTCACCTTCGCTGAAAGCCCAGTATCTGAAGTTTTTTGCAACTCCTGGCACCCGGGAATGCTCTTCTTCAGCACCTCCGGGTCATTGAGTGCCCGCCAAACCTCCTGCCTGCTGGCCGCAATAAATTGTTCACCTGACATTTTCATGAGTTTGCGCCTCTCTCAAATTCACGCTGGCGTTTCGCCTGCGGAATTCACATCTCCCGTTTGCCATCCCACGTATACACGCGCCATAAATTCATCAAGATGCCCAGTGGAAATTGCTTCGCGCGCGCCTTTCATCAGGTCCTGATAGTATGCGACATTGGACCACGACACGATCATTTGCCCAAGCAACTCACCTGATTTGAACAGGTGATGCAGGTAGGCCCGGGAATATTCGCGGGCCACCGGGCACGAGCTTCCCTCATCGAGTGGCCGGGGATCATCGGCGAACCGGGCATTTCGCAGATTGAATTTACCAAATCGCGTGAAGGCCTGACCGTGCCTGCCCGAGCGGGTCGGCATCACGCAATCGAACATGTCGATACCGCGGCTCACAGCTTCGAGAATGTCGCCAGGCGTTCCAACACCCATCAGATATCGGGGCCGGTCAGCTGGCAGGACGGGAACTGTGGCATCCAGCGTCTTGAGCATCAGCTCTTGCCCCTCGCCCACTGCCAAACCCCCAATGGCATAACCGTCAAACCCAATATTGATTAGCCCTCGGGCGGATGTCTGCCGAAGGTCAGGTTCCACCCCACCTTGGACAATTCCGAAGCAAGCATGTCCCGGCTGATCCCCAAACGCAGTACGGCTGCGTTCTGCCCAACGAAGCGACAGATGCATGGCCCGCTCCGCCTCCTGCCGCGCGTGCGGAAAGGAGATGCACTCATCAAGCTGCATTTGAATGGTCGATCCAAGCAATCTCTGGATTTCCATCGACCTTTCGGGGCTCAGATGGTGAACCGATCCGTCGATATGGGACTGAAACCGGACGCCATCCTCCGTCAGCTTGCGCAGCTTGGCCAACGACATCACCTGGAAACCGCCGGAATCAGTCAAAATGGGCCACGGCCAGTTGATAAACTTGTGCAATCCGCCCAAATCCGCCACGCGCTGCGCGCCGGGACGCAGCATCAAATGATACGTATTGCCGAGAATGATATCGGCACCCGTCTCGCGAACCTGTTGAGGATAGAGCCCTTTGACGGTTCCTGCCGTACCGACCGGCATGAACGCTGGCGTGCGAATATCACCTCTCGGCGTAACGATACGCCCGGTGCGGGCCTTGCCAGACGTTGCATGCAGTTCGAACTGAAATCCCGCTTCCGTCATGTGCCGGCCGGAAACAAGAGGTTGGCATCACCAAATGAATAAAACCGGTATCGGTGCGCGATCGCATGTTCATAGGCCGCTTTCATCGCTTGAAGACCGCTGAAGGCACTTACCAGCATGAACAGGGTGGAGCGCGGCAGGTGGAAGTTTGTCATCAGTACATCTATCACCTTGAATTCGAATCCAGGTGTTATGAAGATATCTGTTGAACCGGAATATTGCCCAATCGAACCGGTGTCCAAAGCGGCTGCCTCCAAAATGCGCAAGGTTGTGGTGCCCACGCTAACCACGCGCCCGCCGCGTTGCCTGGTGTCCCGGATTGCTGCAGCCGTTTCAGCCGGCACATGTCCCCATTCCGAATGCATGCGATGATCCCGCGTATCGTCCGCTTTCACCGGCAAAAACGTTCCCGCTCCAACATGCAAGGTGACCATGGCCGTGGCGATTTTCGCGGCCGCGAGCTTATCGACCAGCCTCGGCGTAAAGTGCAAGCCAGCAGTCGGCGCCGCAACTGCCCCTTCTGACTTCGCGAACATTGTCTGATAATCGTCATGATCCTTAGTATCCGGGGGCCTTTTCGATGCGATGTAAGGCGGCAGCGGCATGTCGCCCAACGCCTGAATGGCATGATCGAGTTCTGCTCCGGCAGCTGAAAAGAGCAGTAAAATCTCCCCGCCGTCCCGTTTGTCGGACACGCGTGCCTCAAGATTATCAGCGAAAGCAACTGAATCGCCCGGACGCAGTTTGCGTCCGGGTTTGGCAAAAGCAAGCCAGCTGTCGCTACCCGCCCTTTGATGCAAAGTAACGTCGATTACAGGCTCCGTGTCGCCCCGAGATGCCCGCCGCCCCCTCAATCTGGCCGGAATAACCTTGGTATCATTGAAGACAAGAAGATCTCCTGCGGACAGAATATCCGGCAAATCGCGCACAACGCGGTCACCAAATGCAACGGCCCCACCCGGGCGAACCGTTAGCAACCGCGCACTGTCGCGCGGCCGCGCCGGATGCAGGGCAATCAACTCCTGCGGGAGTTCGAAGTCGAAGGCGTCTACACGCACGCCAACCGCTCCAACTTAGGCCGTGAGCCCGGCTCGCCTGGTTTCTTTCACGAAGCAGCGTCAGCTGCGACCTGCATCTTTACGATGCGGCCCGGTTGGGGAACCGGCTCACCGCGCGGCAACGCATCGACATGCTCCATACCTTCCACAACCTGTCCCCAGACCGTGTATTGTCCGTTCAGAAAGCTGCAGTCCTTGAAGCAAATAAAGAACTGCGAATTCGCGCTGTCCGGACTGGCAGCACGGGCCATGGATGCAGTACCGCGTACATGCGGCACGCTTGAGAATTCGGCCTTGAGATTCGGTTTGCTGGACCCGCCGGTTCCGGTGCCAGTCGGATCGCCGCCCTGTGCCATAAAACCTTCAATAACACGGTGAAACGGAGTGCCGTCGTAGAACCCCTCTCTGGCCAGTTCTTTGATGCGCGCCACGTGTTGTGGTGCTACGTCAGGCAGAAGCTCGATCACGACATTGCCGGATTCAAGCTCGATTTGGAGGGTGTTCTCTAGGTCCGCCATCTTGTTTGTTCTCCTTATTGGGATGCATTCACAACTTGCATTTTGATAATCTTGTCGGGCGATGCAGGCGGCTCGCCGCGATTCAGTTGATCCACGCAGGACATGCCCGCAGTCACTTCGCCAAAAGCCGTGTACTTTCCGTCAAGAAAGCGCCCGTCGGCAAACATGATAAAGAACTGCGAATTGGCGCTGTCATTGCTTTGCGCCCGCGCCATCCCGACCACACCCCGGGTAAACGGCAGGGAACTGAACTCTGCAGGAACATCGGGATAGTTTGACCCACCCGTTCCGGTACCCGTAGGATCACCCGTCTGAGCCATGAAGCCTTCTATGACCCGGTGAAAAACGATTCCGTTGTAGAAGCCTTCGGATGTCAGCTTGGTGACGCGCTCAACATGTTTCGGCGCAAGGTCCGACCGCAGCTTGATCATAACTGGGCCGCACTTCAGCTCCATCATGATCGCTTGAGCGGAAACAGGCGTCGCCGGCGGCGGTGCAGCCGGTGGCGCAGAAGTTTGACCCGAATTGGCTGGTGGCGGTGGTGTGTTGTCATGATTGCAGGCGCTGAGCAACAAGCCTGTACAAATCAGTGAAACGGCGAAACATAACGTCTTGCGCATTGGCATCGTGTCTTCTTGCATGGATTTCTTGCTGAAGGGATCGCACCGCCCGCTGCGTCACCCCTGAACGGCGGCTGCGATTAGGACTTTCGCCTCTTTTGGCACAAATGCTGAAATATCTCCACCCATATGGGCAATTTGTTTGACGAGTGAAGATGCGATCATCCGGGTTGCCGGACTTGCTGCAAGAAAAACCGTTTCGATATCCGGCGCCATGGCGGCATTCATCTGCGACATTTGAACTTCATAGTCGAAGTCGCTGGCATCCCGCAGACCACGTATCATGATGCCTGCTCCAGCCCTTCGTGCTGCCTCAACGGCAAGATTGTCGAAAGGCTCGATCTGGATAGACATTCCGGTCGCTTCCGAAATCGGCGCGCACACTTCCTTAAGCAAGCCAATCCGTTGCCCTTCATCAAGCAGAGCTTTCTTACCGTGATGGACACCGACGCCGATGACCAATTCATCCACGAACCGCGCCGAGCGCGCAATGACATCAAGGTGGCCAAATGTCACCGGATCGAAACTGCCCGGATAGAAACCACGCTTCATGGCTTACCGCCTTTCAAATTCTGCCGTTCGGACCTGAACGTACCGCTCATGCCCTGCGCGACAATGCCAGCCACAGACCGCCGCCAATGAGACAAACACCACTGACTTTCTCAAGCACCCGCACGCGCGGCTTTGACAACAGACTGCCGGCCGTACCCGCAGCCAGCGCGTACCCGCTGTCCAGAACGGTGGCCACTGCCATGAATGTCGCCCCCAAAAATAAGGTCTGAACGACAGGATCACCTGCCGGATCGATGAATTGCGGAATAAACGCACCAAAAAACAAAAGTGCTTTGGGATTGGACAGCAACACCAAACACCCTTGCCAAAAATAGGACCCGCTGCCATTTGGCTTATGCGCCGCATCCCCCAAGCCAAGATTGCCGTCGGAGCGCAGCAACTTGAGCCCCAGCCAAATCAAATAGGCCGCTCCAATCAGTTTGATCCAGTCGAATACATAGGCAAGGTTTTCGATGACGATCTGCAAACCGGCCGCCAGTATTATCAAAAGAATAGCCAGACCGGCTTGCGTGCCGGCAACATTCCAAAGACCTGCCGCGCGGCCAAATCTCAGACTGTTGGCGATAATGACGGTAACATTTGGTCCTGGCACGGCAACCACGACGATGCAGGCCAGAACGTAGGCCAGATACAGCTCAATGGTCATCCGTCATCCCCGTCTGACGCGCCGGGGGAACCGCCAGGCGGCTTCGGCACCCCATCGCCTCCAGCCCCGTCTTCCTCGTCATTGCCGTTTTCTTCATCGCCGATGTGTTCCACGGACACCACGTGCTCGCCCTTGGCCGTATCGAAAATCGTAACACCCTGGGTCGAGCGCCCGGCAACGCGAATATCATCAACCGGGCATCTTATCAGCTGGCCGCCATTTGTAACCAGCATGATCTGGTCCGTGTGTTGGACTGGAAACGACGCGATCAGCCGTCCGTTACGTTCGTTTACGGTCATGGCGACGATGCCTTTGCCGCCACGCCCCGTCACGCGATACTCGTGCGACGACGAACGCTTGCCGTAGCCGTTCTCCGAAACTGTAAGAATAAACTCCTCAATCGCCCCCATCTCGGCATACCGCTCTTGCGACAGGGCGATCTCATTGGCATCGGCGTCTTCATCGCTCCCGATTTCTGCATCCCCGCCTTCCATGGCCCGCCTCAGCTTCAGATAGGCGGCCCGTTCATCGGCGCCAGCCTCGAAATGCCGCAAAATGGACAGCGAAATCACGTCGTCATCCTTGCCAAGGTTGATGCCACGCACGCCGATGGAATTGCGCCCCGCAAACACCCGCACGTCAGTGACGGCAAACCGGATGCACTGGCCCGCCGCCGTCGTCAGCATGACATCATCGTTTTCCGTGCAGGTTTCGACTCCCAGAATCTGATCGGTCTCTTCCAGCTTCATGGCGATTTTGCCGTTTTGCCGAATTCCGATGAAATCGGACAGCTTGTTGCGCCGCACGCTGCCACTGGTTGTTGCGAACATGATGTCGAGCGT
>JANQIR010000189.1 GCA_028282065.1 Aestuariivirgaceae bacterium | reverse complement strand
ATCTGATCCGGTCGAGGACGTACAAGTGGCGCAACAGGCCGCGTCCGTCAAATTGAGACGGTCCTTCCGGTGGGGCGGGTTGCTCGCGTCCAGCCTCACGCTACTGGCGGGCATGCTGGTTACGCTTTCCGCGGTCAATATGATCGAAGAGCTGTTCGCCCGGGCGGGCTGGCTTGGCTGGACAGCTGTTGCATTTACCGCATTGAGCAGCATTGCACTGCTTGCGCTCATTGCGCGGGAAGTTCTGGCATTGTTGCGGCTGCGCCAGCTGGGCAAACTGCAGGCCAATGCCGCCAACGCCCTCAATTCGGGAGACCGGGAGGCCTGCGGCAACGTTCTGTCGGACGTTCGGAGCCTCTACGCAAAACGCACCGACCTGCGCTGGCAGTTGGACCGGTTGGCGCAGAGCGAACAGGACATTATGGATCCTGAGGACCGTATCAGGCTGATCGAACGTGATTTACTCACGAGCCTCGACGAAAACGCCACCCGCATTATTGCCAGATCGGCACGTAGAGTTGGCCTCACCACGGCGATCCTCCCGGCCGCCACCTTGGACATTCTCGTGGTTGGTTACCAAAATTTGGCAATGCTGCGCGCCATTGCCGGTCTTTACGGCGGAAGGCCGGGCACGCTGGGCTCCTTCAGGCTCGCCCGCATGGTGGTCAGTCATCTGGCCGTCGCCGGCAGCCTTGCAATGACTGACACGATGGTTCAGCAGGCCATCGGCCGCGGGCTGCTCGGAAGACTATCGAGCCGCTTCGGAGAGGGGGCGGTGAACGGTATCATGACCGCCAGGATCGGACTCGCTGCGCTCGAATTGTGCCGGCCACTGCCCTTCGGCACCAGCAAGGCCCCCACCCTGGGCGACCTGGTTGGTGAAATTTCCGGCCTTGGGGCCGGCGACCGTTAATATCATCATGCACTGTGCACCGGTATGCACTGTGCACCGGTCGTCGAAACGTGAACGGCCTGTCTGCTTCATTGCACTGGTGTTGTTGCAACTTGAGTGATATGCAGCTGCAATCCGTCACGTTGCCGGACGTCGAAGGAATTGGACGGAAAGTGCCTGCATCCGGCAAAAAAGTGGCGGGGAGATGCCCATGAGACACAATCCAATTCCGGTGCGTGTGTTTGTTGCTAGTGCCTTGATCTGCCTGATAGTGATTGCGGCAACAGACAAACCTGCATCGGCAGAAAGCGCCGACCAACAGTTCGAGGCTTTCTTCAACGAAAAAGGTACGACCTACGAGCGCGAGGGATACAAAAGCAAGGTCCCAGCCGTTGGCCTCGGCAAATCGCGTGATCCCAAATCCGGCAAAGTCACCGGCGGAGTTTGGCTCGGTGGCGATAGCGGCTCGTCAAACACCGGCGATCCCGACTACGACAAAATCCGGAATTTCAGGGGCAGCAGCAACGAGGACTTGGGGGGTGGGGTGTTTAACTTCGGTTTCAAGTTCTGAGTGCGCAGGGCCACTTGACCCAGGGGCAAATAAGCGCCGGGTTGTATTTTGTGTTGACTGTAGGCTATTCTATACTAAAGCACGACTTGAACCGAATCACGGTGCAGCCTAGTTGTATATAGTGCATTTGAAAAAAACGCTAAACATACCAAACTGGAGGGCGGGATGAGCGACCCGAATAAACCGAATATTGTGGAGCTGACGGCGGACGTTGTGAGTGCCTACGTAGGCAACAACGCCGTGGCTCCCGGCAACCTTACCGCATTGATTTCCGAAGTACACAAGGCATTGAGCCAGACGCTTGATGAAAATGCTCAAGCAGAGCAGGAAAAGCTGAAACCAGCCGTTCCGATCCGCCGTTCGGTTCAACCGGACTATATCGTCTGCTTGGAAGACGGTAAGAAGTTCAAAGCTCTGAAACGCCACCTTCGCAACAGCTTCGATATGTCTCCTGAGGAATACCGAGCAAAATGGGGCCTGCCTGCAGACTACCCAATGGTTGCGCCTAATTATGCAAAGGTGCGGTCTGAGCTGGCCAAGAAGATTGGCTTGGGACAGAAGCGCTAAAGTTGCTGGCTGAACCTGGCATTTGCCGGGGCTGAAGGGGTTGCCCGGGGGCAGTATTTCCGGCCAACAGATTGAGTTGAGAATGATGCTGATGCAGATTGTGAGTGCATCGGCTCATTTTGTGTGTCTGATGTGCTGCGAATTTACGCTGCACCCTTGTGCCCCCATGGAGGCGGCTTGCAACGGAACGCTGCAATGAGCAAGCAAGTCGAATTCTATTATGACTATGGCAGCCCGGCGGCTTATTTGGCCTGGACGCAACTGCCTACCATCTGTGAACGCAATGCTGCCGCACTCGTCTACCGCCCTGTTCTTCTCGGAGGAATCTTCAAGGCGACGGGCAACAGCACGCCGGTCAGTATCGAGCCGAAAGGCGCATGGATGTTTGATGACTTGTCCCGGTTCGCCAGCCGATACGATGTGGCGTTCAACATGAACCCGCATTTCATCATAAATACGCTCGCCATCATGCGCGGCGCGACATGGGCACTCGAGGCAGGGCGGATTGGTGCATACAACACGGCCATGTTCGAAGCGGTCTGGGTGAACGGCCGCAATATGTCGGAACCGGATCAGATAAGGACCGCCCTGAACGAGGCCGGTTTCGATGCTGAGGACGTGTTCATGGCTACGCAGGATCCGCGCATCAAGACGGCTCTGATCAACGCGACAAACGCTGCGGTGAAGCGTGGCGTTTTCGGAGTACCGACGATGTTCGCCGCAGACCAGATGCATTTCGGACAAGACCGGCTGGACTGGGTGGAACAGGCGCTGGCGGCCTGACCTCCAGCCGATTCACCCACGCCGGGGTCAGTCGTGCTTGAACTCGAAAAAATCAACCGGCGTCATCAGCCGGTTGCTCTGTGAGATCAAGGCGCCCAATTCGGCGCTTTTGCGTGTGTAGGCGAGCCATTCAGGATCGGCCCACATGGCGGCGCGCCGGGCCTCACGATCGCCGGCATTCTCGTATACCCAGATGTGGATATATTCGTTCGGATCGCCAGTCTCGGTTTTCAAGTACGCCAGAGGCTGGCCGAGATGGCGGGTCTGTGGTCCCTTACCCATCTTTTCATACAAAGCCATGTGTTCATTGAGTGTGCCCGGCTTACAGGCATAGGTGCGCACATCAAGCAGCATTTCAGCTCATCCCGTAAATCTAAACATGCCCCGCAGATTTGTTGTCGGCCAAACGGCGCGCGCGCTCAACCCCTGCCCGGCCGCCTTTTCGGATCGAGAAACGAAGCGCGGATCGGCTTCGACCAGCCATCGGGTTCATACATCCGCATCGGCAAACGATCACCACGGAACCTTCGCACCCTGACATTGGCTTCGACTGCGTCCAACCAGTCACCACTCACAATCCGGCTTGCACCATCCAGGGGCCAGACATAGTGGTAGACCCATGCCTGCACTGCGGGGTGACGCAGGATGATGCGGCGGCGTACATAACGGCAAGCCCAGGGATAACGTGGGTGATAGTCTTCGTACCCGTCAAACCGGGTGAAGTCGAAGTGAGCCGGCAGTTCAAGCAGATCGGCCACCACCGTGCCGTCGCCGAGTTTGAGCGCGGGATAGCCACCTGCCATGAACAGGCTGCCGCGAATTTCACACCGTCCCAAGCGGTGCGCCAGTTTGAGTTCCGGCGTATCCGGCAGGGCCCCTGCTTCACGGAGGGTTCCGTAGGTGGCAAACAGTGTTTTCATGAGTGCCGGTTAAAACCCGCCACCGATATAGGCAATGAAATGGGATTGGTCCGTGTTAGCTGGCCGCGAGAACAATAACCGGCACGGCGCTTGCGAACATCAGGCATAGCGCCATGGCCAATAACAGGTTCTTGTTGGTATAGACACGCATTTTAGGAGTCGACCTCCAGGACTTCCGGTCGTTTTCACTCACTCGCACGCCGACAAACACTCAAGCCCCTTTTTTGGAACTTGGGGTCTATCTTACCGATTGCAACCTGACAGCAAGCTGAGTTTGCCGTTCATCTGCCGTTCATGTTCGCAGGTCTGGCAAGCAACCGAGGTAAGGATGATCTGATTCTGTATCGCAGGAAATGATTCTTTTCAGATATTTAGCCGGGGCGGGTTAGAAAGAGAGTCAACAGGCCAATCGCAAGATCGGCCCATCTTGGAGAACAGCAAACTTTGCAACCGGACATGCTTGATCGATTTTTTCTATGTATCGGTGCGCAAAAGGCAAGCACGACCTGGCTGTACGAGACCTTGCGTCACCACCAGGATGTCTACCTTCCTCCGCTGAAAGAGCTGCACTATTTCAACAGTGCATGCGAAGGTCATAGCCTGCCATTGAACGAACGCCGCGAGTTGATCGACAATCAGATCCGCGGGCGTGGACAAGATACCGGATATGTCCCCACAACGGCGGACCAGGTGTGGTTCAAGACGTACTGCGCCGGGGAGATTTCCGACGACTGGTATATGGGATTATTTGCAGACCGTGGCGAGGCCAGCGCACCCGGTGAGATGACACCAAACTATGCGACCTTGCCGGTGCAAGGGTTCCGGCACATCCAGAGCCTGGCGCCGAACGTTCGTCTTATTTACATCCTGCGCGACCCGGTGGAACGTGCCTGGTCGCAATTGTTCCACAAGATTCGCGCCGGCCGGCAAGCTCTGGACCCCGGGGAAGAAACCGGTGACTTGGAAACGTTTTTCAGCCGCCGGGACGTGATGATGCATAGCAACTATGCCGCTGTACTGGAGCGGCTGTCGCAGGTGTTCACCCAAGACCAGCTTCTGGTCCTGTTCCACGAAGAACTGCATCAGGACCGACGCGCAGCGCTGGAGCAGATCTGTGCGCATCTCAGCGTAAGCATGGCTGGGTTCAGTTCGGAAATATCCGGCAAGGCCGTTCACAAGACGGACAAACAGCTCATGCCGGCCGGTTTGAAACAAAGGGTCATTGAGCTGTACAGGCC
>JANQIR010000226.1 GCA_028282065.1 Aestuariivirgaceae bacterium | reverse complement strand
GGCGTGTATCCTTGACGATCATGATGCGCATCTGACGGTCCGAAAAGCCGAGCTCTGCCAGCGTGATGTACTTCAGGATGGCATAATCTTCACAGTCCCCGAAGCTGCGTAACGCCTCAAGCGGACTTGCCCAGTAGTCCAGAGCGCCGAACGCCGCGCTATCGTCACGATATCGAACAAGGCCGTTGATTTCACGGTTGACGATCGCGAGCTGTGTCTGCTGTGGCAGGCCGCGAACCCGCTCGATCATTGCCCGCCAACGGTGCACTTTCGGATGGCATGATGCATCTTGACCTGTGCACCTGCGATAAATTGATTGTTCTTTATGGATTCGCGTCGCAACGCGCGCCCACTGTTTGACCGACTTTGGCGATCCCGAACGCAGCGCAAGTGAACCGAACATGCGTGATGGCACTCTCGGCGACGGACGTATTGCGGTTGGCGGAGCGGTTATGCGTGAAGCATACTCTGTGGCGGTTGCCGGTTTTGCCGAAAGGCTCCCGCAGGTGATGCTGAAGGCAAAGGCCAAGCTCAAATGTAGAGTATTTGATTTTGCAGCGTTTTGAGAAAGATCAGATTTTCGAGAGTTTTTACTTTTATTTTTATCTTTCTCTGAGGGCTTCGTTTCTGGCTTTGTTGATTGGCTTAAGTAAATAGTCCAGAACACTCTTTTTACCCGTCAAGATGTCGACTGACGCGACCATGCCGGGGATAATAGAGATGTCCGTTTGATTTTGGCCTAACTGGTTAGATAAAGTTTTAATCTTCACCAAATAAAAGATTTCGCGGGTCGCTTCATCAATTGTGCTGTCCGCGGAGATCTGTTCCACGACACCGTCGAGCCCGCCGTAGATCGAGAAATCATACGCCGTGATCTTGACCAGAGCCTGCTGTCCGGGATGTACGAAGGCAATGTCGCTGGGCCGGATCTTTGCCTCGACCAACAGACTGTCTTCAGCGGGAACAATCTCGACGAGTGTTTCGCCCGCCTTGACGACGCCACCGACCGTATTGACGTTGACCAGGTTGACGATACCGCCGACGGGCGCCACGACATCGGCTCGCACGACCCGGTCACGCGCACCGCGCAACGATTCCTCGACCACCGCCAGTTCTGCAGCCTTTTCGCTCAGCGTCGTTTGGACTTCCTGTTGGTACTTCAATGTCTGCTCGGAGACCATCGTGGTGGCTTCGCGTATGGCCGCTTCCAGGCGCGGCTTGGCTTGATCGGCGGTTGCGATTTGGCCGACGATGTCAGCGATCTCACGCTTGAGGCGAATGACGTCGGTTTTTGGGACAACGCCTTTCTTGGCGAGCGGTTCCTTGATTGCCTCTTCTTCTCTTGCAAGAGACAGGTTCTTGGTGAGGCGGTCGTGCTTGGTCTTCAATTCAGCAAGTTCGCGTTCTTTTTGCTCGACCCGTTCCTTGAGAATCTGCAGCTGTGCCTTGAGGCTTTGCCGTCTGGCACGGTAGAGCTCCGTCTCCATCGCGATGGTTTGCGGTGAACGTTTGCGCAGTTCATCGGAGAACTTCGGCAGCGCGACGTCGGCAGGCGAGCTCAATTCGTGCTTGAGACGCTGAATTTGCGCCTCAAGCGAGATCTGCTTGGCTTCGAGTTCTCCCAGATTCGACGAAAATCCTGTGTCGTCGATGCGCAGGAGTAACTGGCCTTTCTTGATGGTTTCGCCGGGTTTGACGAGTATCTCCTTTACGATACCGCCTTCAAGGCTCTGCACCACCTGGTTCTTGCCGGAAGGAATGACGCGGCCATCACCGCGGGTGACCTCATCGAGCTTTGCCCAGTTGGCCCAGATCATAAAGCTGCCGAACATCAACACAACAATGGTCAAAAAGACCCGTGTGGATTTCGGTGGACCCTGTTTCAGCGCCGCGTTGTATTCCGTGGCAAAGTCTAGATCTTCAGGATGATGCATGTGTTGCGTCCAATCTGGTGCGGTGGGCCGCATGTCGGCAGATCAATAATCGCGAACCATCTCCAGAACCGGCCCGGCATGTCAAGCGTCTGGCGGCGGCGGTGTTACCTGTCCATGCGGCGACGATGGGGCATGGGCGGCAGGATCTGTGCAAAAAAAGAGCCGGCATTTTCAGCCGGCTCTGTAAGTTGAGTAAGGTTTAGCAATGAGTCGTGGCCCCTTGTCCGTCCCTCCAGCGGATAAAATTGGGACAAGCGGGAGCCACGATGTTGTGTAGAGCAATCCCTGTGCCAACGCGCCTGCCTTGTCGGGGCTTGCGAAGGGTGCTCCTGTACGGCGTTCATGGAGCGTGTAGGGAGGGAGGGCTCTATTCGTCGGCATCGCTGGTGCGAAGCTTGTATATGAACAGCTGTCGAAGGAAACTGCGGGCGTCTAAATCTCTCGCGCCTGGATCGAACCGGTAAGTGTTCCGGTTGGAGGCCTCGCCCGGAATCGAACCGGGGTAAACGGATTTGCAGTCCGCTGCGTAACCACTCCGCCACGAGGCCCAACTGGCAGTACCCTGCCTAGTGGATAGGCATCATGTGCTATCACGGCTTCGTGAGCCGTGCAATGCGTATTGAGGGGCTTCACGAGGGCGTTTTGGCGCGGTGATGTGGTCTACTGTGGCATTTCTGCAATCCTGGTAAACAAAGCACTGGCATAAGTTGGGCTGTTTGTTCACCGCCGCCCGGTGGAGTGTTAGAGTTAATTGCCAAGGAACCAGGCGCGGCGCGGGCCGGCCCTGGCGGGTGAACCGAAATCCGTAGGTGCTTTGAGGTTTAACGTTCTGTTATGAAATGGTTTTTCCGGCACTGCCGGAGTGGTCGATCTTAACAGCCTATTAGCTATCTGACACGGCAGTGATTGCTTTCAATGTGCTGGCGTGACTTGATGTCAGTGTGGGGAAGTTGTTTGGAACTCAGGTGATGGTGGGTCAGAGTTACAAATTGCGTGGCGGCTGCGGCCGCACATTTCTATGCACAGCTCTGGGCACAGCTTTGGGCACAGCTCTGGTTTTGGCGGGAGCGGTGACATTGGTGTCGCGGCCTGTCTTTGCGGAGACGCTGCCTGCGGCCTTGAGTATTGCTTACGTGAACAATCCGACATTACGCGCCGATAGGGCGCGTCAGCGGGCGACCGACGAAAGCGTACCGCAGGCTCTTTCGGGCTGGCGTCCGTCGGTTGTAGCGCGCGGTGATGCCGGCCGCAGTTGGCAGGACACCAACGTTACACCGTCATTTGAAACGAATCCGGCAGGTGCGTCGATCGTACTGTCCCAACCGGTGTTCGAAGGTTTCAAAACGCTGAATTCGACCAAACAGGCCGAAGCAGGGGTGCGTGCCGGGCGCCAGAACCTTCTCGCCACGGAACAAACGGTGCTGCTTGCGGCAACAACGGCATTCATGAACGTGATTCGCGACAGGCAGATTGTTCGCCTGCGTGAAAAGAACGTGCAGTTCCTGACCGAGCAGCTGCGCGCGTCACAGGCTCGCTTTAACGTCGGTGAGATCACCCGGACCGATGTTGCCCAGTCACAGGCGCGCCTTGCTCTGTCACGTTCGTCTCTTTCGCAGGCGCGTGCCACTTTGGCCGGTTCGATCGCCACATACACACGTGTAATCGGACGCGTGCCCGGCCGGCTGCGGTTTCCGCCGCCGAGCAGGCGCCTGCCCAAGACGTTGGGTTATGCAATTCGCCAGGCTGAACGGATCAATCCGACCATCCTTGCCGCTGCATTCAATGAAGAAGCCGCTCGGCACAACATCAAGGTGGTAAAGGGCGATCTTCTGCCGGTACTGACATTCGAAGCTGAGGTGAGCAAGCGCAACGATCCGTCTAGGACGATCAGCGATTCAGAGGACGCGACGATCCGGGGCAGTCTTACCGTTCCGCTTTACCAGGCCGGACGGGTGCATTCGCAGATTCGCCAGGCCAAACAGGTTGCAAGCCAGCGCAGGCTTGAAATACTGGGTGCTCGCCGTGAGGTGCGTGAAGCTGTCGTACAGTCATGGCATTTGCTGGTCGCCGCGCGGCAGACGATTACCTCTGCCAGATCACAGGTGTCGGCCAACCGCCTTGCGCTGGACGGCGTGAAGCAGGAAGCGCTCGTGGGGTCGCGCACGACGCTTGATGTTCTCGATGCTGAGCAGGAGTTGGTAGACAGTCAGGTTTCACTGGTGACCGCTCAGCGTGACCACATCGTGACGGGCTACCAGTTGCTGGCCGCGGTCGGGAAAATGACGGCCGCCAGCCTTGGATTGAGCGTTGCGACCTATGATCCCGCAGACTACTACCGCGAGGTTCGCGACAAGTTCATCGGGACATCCGTCAAGACTGTCGAGTAGTTTAAACCGACGCTCCGGCCGGGCGCCGCCAGGCCGACAGATTGTTCATAAAATGTGCAACTGCCTGATTGGACGTTTGCGGCCATCAACTAATTGCGCGATTCTACTCGTTATATAGGTGTGATTCGCGTATTATAGGTGAATTGAAATGGCGAGAGCGCAGCGCGCCGGAGATGCCAGCGTCGAAGACATGATGGCCTCGATAGGGCGAGCCATACATGCTGGAACGCGAAGTGAGGTGACGGCGCCCGCAGAGTCTCCTGGGACAGACGGCGGATCCAATATGCGGGGCGATGACAGCAAGGAATATTCCAGTGTGTCCGGGGCTATGCGCGAGATGCGTGTCAGCTTGCAGCCCGGTACACGGGTGGGTGCACGTGGTTCCTCCGCGGGCAGCGATGATTTTACCGACATGCGCGACCGCTTGCGGGGCAAAAAGGCCGGGGGCGGTTCCAGTTTTGCCGGCATAATGGGCGGCGAAGTCCGGCTTGAAGAGGCCCTGGCCCGGCTTGGAAAGGTTGGGGATACATCGTCACGCCGGCATGTGCACCCGGAAGAACCGGATTTACCGGATTTACCTGACCCTGAGCCGGAAGGGGCTGGGCCGGAAAGAACGGAACCGGACTTCCGTGACAGTCTGCACGATGAGTTCCAGCCCGAAGATGGCCAGCCGGTCAATCCGGACGAGCCGGATTTTGCACAACCTGACCCGGCTTTAGACACCGAAGGGCGTGCCGAGGACAGTCATTACGATTATGGAGAGGTGGACAGCGAGGCTCCATACGAAGACCCTCAGCACGCATATGCCGAAGCGGACCCCAATTCGGCACATACCGATCATATTGCAGGTGATGAGCATGCGGCGTATCAGGAGTATCACTCCTGGAGCACCGATGAACCGGCACCCGATCCGTTGTTGAGCTATCCGGAGCAGCAGCCCGCTGGGGACTATCCGGCCGCACCTGCTGCCACCTATCCGCCCGAGGCATCCTATGGGGTGCCAATGATGTCGCCGGATACATCGGACACGGCCGCGGCGGCGTTCAACCGGCTGGCGGATACGATTGTCGACCGGGCCACGAGTGGCGACCGTTCAATCGAGGAAGTGACCCGGGACCTGCTGCGTCCGATGCTTAAGAGTTGGTTGGATGAGCATCTGCCGTCCATTGTGGAGCGCATGGTACGCGACGAGATCGAACGCGTGGCCCGGCGCGGCGGGCGATAGGGAAACTCAGAATAAATTTCGGTTTGAAGCAACAGCGCACCGGTCACACCGGTTGCAACTCCTGGCCGTGTGGTGTTTAAAGCGCCTCGGCAGATGTTAATCAAAGTGGACGCCTGGGATTGTTCCGTAGGGCGTGTCGAACCTCATGTTAGACAAGCATTTCTCACCGGCAGACGCCGAACAGCGTATCTATGACGAATGGGAGCGCTCCGGCCGGTTCAGGGCCGGACAGCGGCCTTCGGCAGAACCCTATTCAATTGTCATTCCGCCGCCAAATGTGACCGGTTCGCTGCACATGGGTCACGCGCTGAACAATACGATTCAGGATGTCCTGTGCCGGTTTGAGCGTATGCGGGGCAAGGATGTGCTCTGGCAGCCGGGAACCGATCATGCGGGTATTGCAACGCAGATGGTGGTTGAACGGCAACTGATGGAGAATCAGCAGCCGGATCGCTGGGCAATGGGCCGGGAAAAGTTCATTGAACGTATCTGGGAATGGAAGGATGTTTCGGGCGGCACCATCACCCAGCAGCTCAAGCGGCTGGGCGCGTCCTGCGACTGGAGTCGTGAACGTTTCACGATGGACGACGGTCTGTCGGCCGCTGTGCTGAAGGTCTTTGTTCACCTGTACAAGCAAGGCCTGATCTACAAGGACAAGCGACTGGTCAACTGGGATCCGAAGCTTGTCACCGCAATTTCCGATCTTGAAGTGCAGCAGGTCGAGGTCAAAGGCCATCTGTGGCACTTTCGCTACCCGATCGAGGGCGAACCCGGCCGGTTCGTCACGGTCGCCACAACCCGGCCCGAAACAATGCTGGGCGATACCGGTGTTGCGGTTCATCCCGATGATGAGCGCTATAAGGACATCATCGGCAAGTTTGTGCGTTTGCCACTTGTCGGTCGGTTGATTCCCATCGTTGCCGACGACTATGCAGACCCGGAGACCGGGTCCGGTGCCGTGAAAATCACACCCGCGCACGATTTCAACGACTTCGATGTGGGCAAACGCAACGATCTTCGCCAAATCAATATCTTCGACGAACATGCTCAACTTTTACTTGAAGATAATGAGGATTTTCTGCTTGAAGTTGAAGGCAGTGATGACTTGTCCGAGACCTTGAAGCTACATGGTCAGGACCGGTTCATCGTGCGCAAGGCGATCGTCGAGCGGATGGAGGCTATAGGCCTGCTGGAACAGGTCGAGGATCACGTGCACGCGGTGCCCTATGGCGATCGTGGGGGTGTTGCCATCGAGCCCTGGCTGACGGAACAATGGTATGTCGACGCAGCGACGCTCGCCAGGCCGGCAATCGAAGCGGTCGAGCGTGGCGATACGGTTTTTGTCCCGAAAAACTGGGAAAAGACTTATTTCGAGTGGATGCGGAACATCCAGCCCTGGTGCATTTCCCGCCAGCTCTGGTGGGGGCATCAGATTCCGGCCTGGTATGGACCTGATGGTGAGGCCTTTGTCGAGGAAACGGAAGATCTGGCGCATGCGGCAGCAGAGCGCCACTACGGCGCGCGGGTTTCGCTGCGGCGAGATGAAGATGTGTTGGACACATGGTTTTCGTCGGCGCTTTGGCCGTTTTCGACGCTCGGCTGGCCTGAGGACACTCCTGAAGTGAAGCGCTATTACAAGACCGATGTGCTGGTCACAGGCTTTGACATCATCTTTTTCTGGGTTGCACGGATGATGATGATGGGCCTGCATTTTATGCGCGACGATGACGATGTGCCTGAGGTGCCGTTTCATACGGTTTATATTCACGCGCTGGTCCGGGACGAGAAGGGCCAGAAGATGTCCA
>JANQIR010000212.1 GCA_028282065.1 Aestuariivirgaceae bacterium | reverse complement strand
CAGCTTTCGGGAGGTCAACAGCAGCGGGTCGGCATTGCGCGGTCACTGGCGGTGGAGCCGGATGTGTGGTTCCTGGACGAACCGTTCAGCGCCCTGGATCCGCTGATCCGGCGGCAGATGCAGGACGAGTTCCTGAGGCTGCAAAACCAGCTGCACAAGACCATCGTGTTCATTACCCACGATTTCCTCGAAGCACTCAGGCTGGCGGACCGCATTGCCATCATGAAGGACGGGTTTGTCGTTCAGATCGGCACGCCGGAGGAGATCGTGCTGAATCCGGCGAACGACTACGTCAACGAGTTCACCGGCGATGTTCCGTTCACGAAGGTTCTCAAGGTACGTGCGGTGATGAGCGAAGCGCGTCCGCGCCGCCGCAAAGGACTCCCGCAAGTGAAAGCGGACGCCTTGCTTGATACGGCGATCCGGCAGTTCGGCGATGCCACGGAAGAACTGGAGGTGGTCGACGGAGGTGGCACGGTTGTCGGCTCGCTGACGCCTGCCTGCATGATCCGCGGACTGGCCTCGCATGCCGGCAAGGCGGAAACGCCATGACGATTGCGGCCACGGGTGAGGAGACCGGATCACGGCTGGTTGGGTTCGGGCCGAACGAACTGGCCTGGATTGCCGTGATACTGCTTGGTGCTGCCGTCGTGTCGATGAAGGACGATTTGACCTGGCTGGTGACCTACCCGGAAGCCTGGGAGATTCCGTTATCGGACTGGGTCGGGGCCTTCAGCGCCTGGTTTGTCGAGACGTTCCGGCCGATTTTCCGTATCATGTCGGCTGCGCTCGAAGCGCCGATGCGTGCGTTGCAATGGTTGCTGCATGCCCTGCCGTGGAGCGTTATTTGCACGCTCTTCGTGTTGACCGCCTGGCAGGCGGGTGGAACGCGAACGGCCGTCTTTACCGGCTGTGCTCTGGGCTACATTGTTGTCGTCGGCTACTGGAGCGAAAGCATGAACACGCTTGCGCTCGTGGGGCTAGCGATCCCCCTGTCTATTGCGTTGGGGTTTTTTATTGGTGTTGCCGCGCATCGCTCGCGGCGGGCGCGCGCTATTGTCGAGCCGGCGCTGGATTTCATGCAGACAGTACCAGCTTTCGCCTACCTGATCCCTATTCTGCTGCTGTTCGGGTTCGGCCCGGTGGTCGGACTGATCGCCAGCGCGATCTTTGCCATCCCGCCAATGGTGCGCAATACCATGCTGGGACTGGCACATGTGCCAGCCGAGATCCGCGAATCCAGCCAGATGTGTGGGTGCACCGGACGGCAGGCCTTCTGGTGGGTCGATGTTCCGAGCGCCATGCCGCAGCTGATGACCGGGTTCAACCAGACCACCATGGCCGCACTGTCGATGGTGATCATCGCGGCGATCATTGGTGGTTTCGACGATATCGGCTGGGAAGTGTTGTCGACCATGCGCAAGGCGCAGTTCGGACACTCCCTGCTGGCCGGCATTGTGATTGCCCTGATTGCCATGATCCTTGACCGGATTACGGCGAGTTTTTCCCAACGCAGCCGTCAACCGGTTGATGAGCGCCACGGCTTCTCGGTGCGTGATTTCTTCCTGGTCACCGGTATTTCCGGCGGTTCGGTGCTGGTTCTGTCGTTCGTGATTCCGCCGCTGAGAGACTGGCCGGATGCCTGGACGTTCTATCCCGCCGACACGCTGAACGGTTGGGTGACCTACATCACGGCGGAGTTTGCCGGCGTGCTGACGGCCATCAAGAACGTCTTCCTGTTCTACTTCCTGTTGCCGATCAAGCTCGGGCTCAATCTGGCGGTGGCGCCGTTTACATTCGGCTTCTCGCTCACTGCGGAAATGAAGTTCACGTATCTGGGAATAGCCTGTGCCATCTCGTTTGCACTGCTGCTGAAAGGTTCCACGCGCGGCGCGATTGTTACGATGATCGCTGCCGGGTTATTGTTTTACGGAACAACCGGAACGCCGTGGCCGGTGATGATTGCCGGGATCACATTGCTTGCCTATCAGGCTGGCGGTATCCGGACGGCATTGTTCGTGTTCTTCGCACTTCTCTACATACTGCTGACGGGATTGTGGGCGCCGGCCATGCTGTCGGTCTATCTTTGTGGTGCTGCGGTTGCCCTTTGTGTTGTGCTGGGCGTCAGTCTGGGTGTTCTGGCCTCCCGGTCGGACCGGTTCTCCGCCTTCATCCGTCCGGTTAACGACACCCTGCAGACCATGCCGCAATTCGTGCTGCTGATTCCGATCCTGATGTTTTTCCAGGTTGGAGAGTTTACCGCGCTGCTGGCGATCATGGCCTATGCCATCGTGCCGGCGATCCGCTATACGGAGCAGGGCCTGCGCAATGTACCGGCGACCCTGATAGAGGCAGGCCGGTCGATGGGCTGTTCGCCCTGGCAGATGTTCTGGCAGATCAAACTGCCGCAGGCGCTGCCGGTGATTCTTCTGGGTATCAACCAAACCATCCTGTTCGGGCTGGCCATGCTGGTGATCGCCGCACTGGTCGGCACCAACGGTCTGGGGCAGCAAATCTACATTGCGCTCGGTAAGGCTGATGCCGGCATGGGATTGGTCGCCGGTGTCGGCATGGCCCTGATCGCCATGATCGCCGACAGGATCCTGCGGGCCTATGTCAGGACGCGCCAGCAGTCTCTTGGAACGGCGTGACCGGGGGCATGCGATGAGCGAGCCTCCAGCTGCCTGGGTGGCGTCGGACGCGTCATGATTGCCTGCCGAGTTCCCCGGCGATCTCCTGGATGACCTTCCAGGCGAACGTTACGTCTTCTTGCGTTGTGTGTGTCTGGCCAACCTGGAAGCGGATCACCATTTGGCCGTCGTGGCGCGTCTGCGTCAGGTAGATGCGGCCGTCGTCGTTGATCGCGTTGACAAGGCCAAGGTTCAGCTCATCGAGATCGTCCACGCCTTTGGGACAGTATCGAAAGCTGAACAGCGAGAGGACCGGCTTCGTCGTCAGTTCAAAGTCGGGATGCGTGGCGATGTCCTGTGCGAGCCCTTCAGCCCAGGCGATGTGGTTGCGAATGATGCCGCGAAGCTGCTCCAGGCCGTAAGCCCTTAGGACGAACCACAGTTTCAGCGCCCTGAAGCGCCGGCCGAGCGGTACCGACCACTCGGAGTAGTTTATTTCACCGCCGGTGCCATAGGTCTTCAGAAATTCGGGTTTGATGGCGAGGGTGCGGACCAGTTCTTCAGGGTTTCTCACGAAATGCGCTGAACAGTCGAAGTTGGTCAACAGCCACTTGTGCGGATTGAACACGAAACTGTCGGCCAGTTCCGCACCGTCGATCATGGGTCGCAGTTCCGGACAGATCATGGCACTGCCCGCCCAGGCCGCATCGACATGGACGTACACTCCGTATTCGCGCGCGACCTCGCAGACGGCGCGCAGATTGTCAGAGCCGCCGACACTGGTGCCGCCGACGGACGCGACCACGCCGGCGGGCAGGTGTCCGGCGGCCTTGTCGGCCTCGATGGCGTGTTTCAGAGCTTCGGGCCGCATTGCCATGGTTTCGTCAGTTTCTATTCGAACCAGATTGTCCTGGCCGATGCCTGCGATCCACACGGCTTTGTCGACCGAGGTGTGCACGTGCTGCGAGCAATAGATCCGTACGGCCGGTTGTCCGCTCAGGCCTTGCGTGTTTCCCTGCCAGTTCAATGCCCGCTCACGCATCGTAAGGACCGCACACAAGGTGGCGCCGGAGGCTGAGTCCTGGATGACGCCCTGAAAATCTCCTGGAAGCGCGATGGCCTGGCGCAGCCAGTCCATCATCTTGGTTTCGAGTTCCGTTGCCGCAGGCGATGTCTGCCAGAGCATGCATTGGGCGGCGAGCGTCGCCGTGAGGTACTCCGCAATCACTGAGGGTGGGCTGGCATTTGCAGGAAAGTAGGCAAAGAACCTGGGGTGCTGCCAGTGCGTCATGCCCGGCATGACAATGCGTTGAAAGTCATCGATGATCGCATCCATGGACTCTGCGTCCTCGGGCGGCCGATCCGGAATGCGACGTGCGATGTCACCGGGTGGGGTTTGTGCGCGCACCGGTAAATCCCTGACGGAGGTCATGAACCGGGAGGCCCAATCCGCAGCCCAATGTGCCCACTTGTTAAACTGACCGATCTCCAAGTGTTCGCTCCCGTGGCATGCAACCCTTTGATAGTGTGGACGATTTTCGCCCCTTGGGTCAATCGGGCAGCTTACGTCTACGTCATATCGGATTCCGACTCATGGAATAATGAATGCAATTCAGGCGCGTCAAGTTGCGGGCTGTCGGGCCTTGAGTCATACTCACTTATGGGAGGAAGCGGGCTGCGATACCGGGCCCGTTCCTGAGACAGCACCTCAGAGAGGGCACAACAAGAAAAATGACTGCGTTTGAAGCAGCGGATACGGGTGTGGTGGAAGAAGACCTGCTGAGAGCGCAGGTGTACTTGCTGCTGGCCCGTTTTTTGGCGAGGCCGCCGTCTTCCGCCGACCTGAAGCTTGCTGCCGGACTTCACGGAGATGCTTCGGATTTGGGCAAGGCGATCGCTACCTTGTCGAAGATCGCCGGTCATACGACCCGAGAAGCGATGGACGACGAATACCATGTCCTGTTCATCGGTGTGGGGCGGGGCGAGCTGGTTCCTTACGGCTCGTACTATCTGACCGGTTTCTTGAACGAAAAACCCCTTGCCAAACTTCGCAACGACATGACCTCGCTTGGCATAGAGCGCGAAGACGGCATAAGCGATCCTGAAGATCATATCGCTGCCGTCTGTGAGATGATGGCCGGGCTGATCGCCGGAGCGTATGGCCCGCCAGTGCCTTTGGAGGAACAGCGGGCGTTCTTCGACAAACATGTGGGATCGTGGGCGCGGTATTTCTTCGAAGACCTGGAGGCCGCGCGGTCATCGACGCTGTATGCCGCCATTGGGGCAATCGGCAAGACGTTCATGGACATCGAGAAGTCTGCTTTCGAGATGATCGAGACGCAGCCGGTCAATTGACGGAGCCCGTTTTTTACGTGGCGCTGCGCGTGCGCGAAGGTTTGAGCCGGCATTTTGTGGGAGCAGGCCGGATGGCCGGAACGGTCCAATAACAAGAAAGACGGCGGCGATGCCGTCATGCAGGAAATTGCGTCGAAGTGCCTGAAACCGCCTTTCCGAATCATCAATCCGGGCGGCAAACCAGAAAAGGAGATAGTGCCAATGTCTGCCGACACGAAACGCGAAACGGTCGGCCGCAGGTCTTTCCTCAAGCTTGCAGGTATTTCTGCCGCAACCGGCGGAGCTGCACTTGCTATGGGCAGGACCGAAGCTGAGGCCAGCGAAGCCGGCGACGGTTCGCAGGGCTACCGCGAAACCGACCACGTGAAGACCTACTACAAGCTTGCACGCTTTTAGAGACCAAGGCTTTACGGATTGAAGTCCGCCGGGTCCCCTCAAGGCACAGGAGGCGGCGCGGCACATGACCTGGAGTGTCGTGCTCCGGTCAAACCAAGGAGAAAGAGATGCTTAGGAAGAAGACAGGTGGGGTGGCGATAGGCCCCCGTTTGTCATCTGCCCTTTCCGACCAGACGGGCGGCGCCATTGACCGGCGAACGTTCTTGAGGCGTTCGGGCCTCGCAGTCGGCGGATTGGCAGCGGCCGGTACGCTGAAGGGCGGTCTGGTACGAAAGGCGGAGGCCGCAACGGTTGGCGGCAACATCCAGATCAAGAAATCGGTCTGCACGCACTGCTCGGTCGGTTGCACGGTCGTGGCAGAGGTCCAGGACGGCGTATGGGTCGGCCAGGAACCTGGCTGGGACAGTCCGTTCAACCTCGGTGCCCACTGCTGTAAGGGCGCATCGGTACGTGAGCACGCACATGGCGAGCGGCGTCTGAAATATCCAATGAAGCTTGTCGATGGCAAGTGGAAGCGGATGAGCTGGGACGATGCGATCGCCGAAGTCGGCGACCGGTTGATGAAGATCCGTCAGGCGTCCGGTCCGGACTCGGTTTACTGGCTCGGGTCGGCCAAACATAACAACGAACAGGCTTATCTGTTCCGCAAGTTCTACGCCTTCTGGGGTACCAACAACGGTGACCACCAGGCGCGTATCTGTCACTCGACCACGGTTGCAGGTGTGGCGAACACCTGGGGCTATGGTGCGATGACCAACTCGTACAACGACATCCACAATTCGCGTGCGATCTTCCTGATCGGCGGCAATCCGGCGGAAGCCCATCCGGTTTCGCTGCTGCACCTGATGAAGGCCAAGGAAGAGAACGACGCGGCGGTGATCGTTCTTGACCCGCGGTTTACCCGTACCGCAGCGCATGCCACCGAATATGTCCGGTTCCGTCCGGGCACCGATGTGGCACTGATCTGGGGCATTCTCTGGCACATTTTCGAAAATGGCTGGGAAGACCAGGACTTCATCAACAAGCGCGTCTGGGGGATGGAGTACATCAAAGAAGAGGTCAAGAAGTGGGCCCCTGAAGAGGTGGAAAGCGTCACCGGCGTTCCCGGTTCGCAGCTGAAGCGGGTCGCACGGACGATGGCGACACGCAAACCCGGCACAGTGATCTGGTGCATGGGCGGTACCCAGCACACCAACGGCAACAACAACACGCGTGCCTACTGTGTGCTGCAACTGGCGCTCGGCAATATGGGCCGGACCGGCGGCGGTACCAATATTTTCCGCGGCCATGACAACGTTCAAGGCGCCACGGACTTTGGCGTGCTCAGCCATACGCTGCCCGGCTACTACGGACTGAAGACCGGTTCGTGGAAGCACTGGGCCCGTGTCTGGAATGTCGATTACGATTATCTGCTCGGTCAGTTCGCTGACAAGAAGATGATGGAATCGAAGGGCATTCCGGTGTCGCGCTGGATCGACGGCGTTCTTGAAGACAAGGCGAACATGGATCAGGCCGACAACATCAAGGGTATGGTGTTCTGGGGCCATGCGCCGAACTCGCAGACCCGTCTGCCGGAGATGCAGAAGGCCATGGCCAAGCTGGATACGTTGGTTGTCATCGACCCGTATCCGACCATGACGGCCGCCATGCATACCCGCAAGGATGGCGTCTACCTGCTGCCGGCGGCGACGCAGTTCGAAACCCATGGGTCGGTGACGGCGTCCAACCGCTCGCTGCAATGGCGTGAGAAAGTGGTAGATCCGCTGTTCGAAGCGCTTCCCGATCACACGATCATGTACAAACTCGCCAAGAAGTTCGGCTTTGCGGATGAGATGTTCAAGCAGATCAAGGTCGAGAACGACGAACCGAGCATCGAGGACACAACCCTTGAGTTCAACAAGGGCATGTGGACCATCGGCTATACCGGCCAGTCGCCGGACCGGCTCAAGAAGCATATGGCAAATCAGCATACGTTCGACAGAACCACGCTGCGCGCCAATGGCGGTCCTTGTGACGGTGAATACTACGGTCTGCCGTGGCCATGCTGGGGAACGGCGGAAATGGGCCATCCCGGCACGGCGAACCTGTACGACCCGTCCCTGCCTGTGGCTGAAGGTGGCCTGAACTTCCGGGCCCGCTTTGGTGTCAAGGCGCCGGATGACTGGGGTGGCGGCAATATGCTTGCAGAAGGCGACGTGGAGGGCGTGTCCTATCCGGTCGGCAACGAGCTGAAGGGCGGTCACCCCGAATTCACGATGGCGATGCTCACCAAGCTTGGCTGGGACAAGGATCTCACCGATGCTGAACGGGCTTCCATCGAGAAGGTCGCAGGCGAGAAGACCAACTGGAAGACCGACCTTTCCGGCGGTATCCAGAGGGTTGCCATCAAGCATGGCTGTGCGCCGTTCGGCAACGCCAAGGCGCGTGCGGTGGTGTGGACATTCCCGGATCCGGTGCCTCTGCACCGCGAGCCGCTCTATACCAACCGGCGTGATCTGCTGCCCAAATATGCCACGTATTCGGACCGGAAGATGTACCGTCTGCCGACCCGCTATGCGTCCATCCAGGAACAGGATTTCTCTAACGAGTATCCGATGATCCTGACCTCCGGGCGCCTGGTGGAATATGAAGGCGGCGGTGACGAAAGCCGCTCCAATCCGTGGCTTGCAGAACTGCAGCAAAACATGTTCGTCGAAATCAATCCGCGCGATGCCAATAATCTCGGCGTCAAGGATGGCGACATGGTCTGGGTGGAAGGGCCCGAGAAGGGCAAGGTGAAGGTTATGGCCATGGTGACCAATCGGGTCGGTCAGGGCGTTGCCTTCATGCCGTTCCACTTTGGCGGCCACATGCAGGGTGAAGACCTCCGCTCGGTATATCCGGAAGGGGCTGACCCTTATGTTCTTGGCGAAGCCTCGAATACGGCGCAGACCTACGGGTACGACTCGGTGACCAATATGCAGGAAACCAAGGCGACCCTCTGCAAGATCGCGAAAGCGTAAGGAGAAACACTAATGGCTAGAATGAAGTTCCTGTGTGACGCCGAGCGCTGCATTGAATGCAATGCCTGCGTCACGGCCTGCAAGAACGAGCATGAAGTGCCGTGGGGTGTGAACCGCCGCCGGGTCGTGACCATCAAGGATGGTGACCCTGGCGAGCGATCCATCTCGGTGGCCTGCATGCATTGTTCTGATGCACCGTGTATGGCGGTCTGCCCGGTCGACTGTTTCTATCAGACCGACCAGGGTGTCGTCCTGCACAACAAGGACCTGTGTATCGGTTGCGGATATTGCTTCTATGCGTGCCCGTTCGGCGCGCCGCAGTTCCCGCAGGTCGGCAATTTCGGATCACGCGGCAAGATGGACAAGTGCACCTTCTGCGCCGGTGGACCGGAGGACGACCACTCCGATAACGAGTTCAAGAAGTACGGCCGCAACCGTCTGGCCGAAGGCAAGCTGCCGCTGTGCGCCGAAATGTGCGCAACGAAAGCTCTGCTGGCCGGTGACGGTGACCAAGTGGCGGACATCTACCGCGAGCGTGTTATCGCCCGCGGGTTCGGTTCCGGCGCCTGGGGTTGGGGCCGTGCCTATCCCGGCTCTGGGTCATAGGGCTTTAACGTGATGTGGCCGGGGTGGCGCGTTCAATGCCACCCCGGCTCGACAATTGCCGGACAGATGCCCGCGCAAAACCGATTGCGGGAGCATGGGCCGGGCGTGACCTTGCCGGACCGGCAAAAAGAAAATGAGAAACCGACCATGGCGGGTTTGAAACGGACCGGAGCCGTCATCATGGCAGCGGCGCTGATAGCAGGGCTTGGTGCATGCCGTCCGAATGAGTTGTCGCGTCCGACATCTCTGGAGAAGGGTGTGTATACCGGCCAGAAGGATTCCGAACTGACACCGGAACAGGTGCGCGCTTTGCAGCAGCGCATGAGGCGTCAGTCGAAGGGTAAACTGTAATTGCACAGCAGACCGTAAGGGATTGGAAGTGATGTCTGGATCGATTGTTGGGTTGCGGGGCATCCTGGCCGTGTTGGTCTTTCTTTTCGCCGGCATGGTCGTGACGCCTGCCGTCCAGCCACTGGCACAAAATGCAACCAACGTTGAGGGCAACAGCTCCCAGCAGGAATTCTGGCAGAAGGTAAGACGTGGCCAGACCGGCAATGTCTCAATACCGGATACGAAAGCGGGCCAACTGATCCAGTCGGAAGGCGAAGAGTTCCGGGCGCTGCGCAACGGGCCGGTGACCGTTTACGGCGCTCAGGCGCTGATCGCCAGTATCCTGCTTCTGGCCGTGTTCTTTATTCTGCGCGGCAGAGTGCGGATTTCACATGGTCCGGCCGGCACGCGGGTTGAAAGGTTCAACGGCATTGAGCGCTTCGGCCACTGGTTGCTGGCCGTCTCATTCATTGTGCTGGGTCTGACCGGCCTCAACGTTCTTTACGGGCGCTATGTCCTGTTGCCGATCCTTGGGCCCGACGCGTTTGCGTTCATAACCTATTGGGGCAAGTATCTGCACAATCACGTGGCGTTTGCCTTCATGCTGGGTGTGGTCTGGGTGTTTGTGTGCTGGATCAAGGATAATTTCCCGTCACGGACCGATATCCGCTGGTTCCGTGAGGGTGGCGGAATTATCGGTTCCAAACATCCGCCGGCAAAGAAATTCAACGCCGGCCAGAAGATCATTTTCTGGCTGGTCTTCCTGGCCGGTGTTTCCATCAGCCTAACCGGAATTTCGCTGCTGTTTCCGTTCCAGTTCCCGATGTTCGCCAAGACATTCGCATTCCTGAATATGTTTGGCTTCGACCTGCAGACGCAACTGACGCCGATGCAGGAGATGCAGTATGCGCAGCTGTGGCATACAATCGTCTCGGTCTTCATGATCGTTGTCATCGTGGCGCATATCTATATCGGGTCGATCGGCATGGAAGGGGCGTTCGATGCCATGGGCTCAGGTGAGGTCGACTTGAACTGGGCCAAGGAACACCATGCCCTTTGGGTCGAGAAGCTTGACCGGGAAGGTACCCTCCATACCGTGGCGGAAAAGGCAACTGGTGAGACCCGTGCCCAACCGGCGGAGTAGGCTGGCGGCCGTCTTCGCGGTGCTTGCGGCCGTCTTGTGGACGGTACCAGGCGGCGATGCTGCCGAAACGGCGGGCGTTTCGGTGGGGGGCGGACAAAAGACCGGTGATGCGCCCGGCGGCCTGAACAAGGTGCTGCGCGGCCACGGTGGACCTGTGAAGTCGATCGCACTGTCGGCAGACGGTTCTGAGGCGCTGACCGGTAGTTTCGACTATTCGATGATTCACTGGCGCACGGGCTCCGGCACACCGTCCATCATCCGGCGGTTCGACGACCATGATGCGGCGGTGAATGCCGTCAGGTTCGTACCGGGCGGAGAACGGGTCCTGTCTGCCGGTGACGATGGCCATGTGCGGCTGTGGAACCTGACGAGCGGCGAACTGATCAAGCGGTTCGAAGGACACACGTTCAAGGTGGTATCGCTGGGCGTTTCCGCAGATGGCCGCTACGCCATTTCGGCTGCCTGGGACGGGACCGCGCGGGTCTGGGATCTGAAAAACCTTGCAGCTGGCGCAGTTCTCAAGGGCCACGTCAATTCAGTGAACGCGGCAGCGGTTTCGATGGGCGGTGAAGAGGTGTTCACCGCCGACTACAATGGTGTGGTGCGGGCCTTCGACATTTCCACGGGCGAGTTGAAGCGTCAGATCTACAAACACGGTTGGGGCATCAATGTTCTGCATGCGCTGCCCGGTGGCCGGCGTCTCTTTTTCGGTGGTCTGGATGGTGCTGTCGGGACGCTGGACCTTGTCAGCGGCAAGGTTGGCAAACTTCTCAGCCGTCACGAACGACCGGTGCTGTCGGGGGTGGTATCGGCGAAGCACAATCTGGCGGCGACAGGTGGTGCCGGTGGTGTGATCCAGGTGTGGGACATCACCACATGGGAACTGAAGTACCGGCACACGCATCCGTTCGGACCGGTGTGGAGTATGGCGCTGGCCGGTGATGGAAAGGGACTATATTTCGGCGGTCTCGACGATCACGTGGCCTACTGGCAAATGGACCCGGACAAGCCGTTTGAGGTGGCGCATGGGCAGGTGCCGAGACGGTTCCAACAAAAGGACGGCATGAGCCCGGGGGCTCTGCAGTTCGCCCGGAAGTGCTCGATCTGCCATACATTGGGTCCGGACGGCTCGAACCGGGCCGGCCCGACGCTGTTCAAGGTTTTTGGACGCAAGGTCGGATCGTTGCCGGGGTATGCCTATTCCGATACGCTGAAGAACGGCACATTTGTCTGGAACGAAGAAACCATCGATCAGCTGTTTGCGCAGGGGCCGGATGTGTTTGTTCCCGGCACGAAAATGCCGCTGCAGAAGATGGACAATGCCGAGCAGCGCCGGGCGCTGATCGAATTCTTGAAGGAAGCAACACAAGAGGGTGGATGAGGCGGTTCGCCGGAGTTTGGCGGAACCTGGACAGGAGGACGGAATGAAAGCGTTTCTGGTGGCTGTTGCAGCCATCGTGGTGGTGTCGGCTGGTGCCGGAGTTGTACTCAAGCAACTGCCGATGTCAGCCAGCGATGTCCACAAGACTGACAATGTCAGGCTGGACTGACGCTGCAACCTTGCATGAATAGGCAAGTTCACGTGCGCGTCCTGCTGGCGCTTGCAGCTCTTTCGGTGCCCTTTGTGCCGGTGTCTGCGGCCGCCGGTGACCTCAATGCCGCACTTTCGTCCGTTGTGAGTGTCCTGCCACAATGGCAGGGCCGGCCGCCGAATGCCGATGAGCCGGAAGGTTCCGGTGTGGCGGTGCTTACGGGCAGGTTCGTGTTGACCGCCAATCACGTGTTGGGCAATGCGAAGACGATTCTAATTCGCACGCGCGATGGCGACATCATGACCGCGTCCATCAAGGGCCGCGACAAGCTGACGGACCTGGCATTGCTGGAGATCGGCAAGGAAGTGCCCGCCGCCGCGTTTGCCGGGGAAGCGCAGCTCGGCAGCAAGGTCTGCGCGGCTGGGAACGCCTTCGGGCTTGGTATAGCGGTGACCTGCGGGTGGGTGTCTGCCGTCAACCGGTCTGGCACTGGGTTCAACGCCATTGAAGACTTTGTGCAGACCGATGCGGCGGTCAATCCCGGTGCGTCTGGAGGCGCATTGTTCGATGGCGAAGGCAAGCTTGTCGGGGTGTTGTCGGCCATTTTCACCAAAAAGTCGGATGCCAATATCGGCATCAACTTTGCGGTATCGGCCCAGCTTGCCCGCAAGGTGGCAGACGAACTGGCGGCAAATGGAAAGGTCAATTGGGCTTTTGCCGGAGCCGGGCTTCGCGCCTATCCGCGACGCGGCGAGACCGGGCGCCAGGCGCTTGAGGTCATGCATGTCAGGCCATCGAGTGCTGCGGAGGCAGCGGGCCTTTTGCCTGGAGACCGGATCATCGCCGCCGGCCAGTGGCGAATGCGAAAACCGCCGGAGTTCCGGGCGGCCTTTGCCAGGCTGTCGTCTGGTGAGACGTTGCAACTGACGATCGAGCGTAACGGAAGACCCATGGCGATTGCGATCCGGCATCCTTAGGAAACCGTTTTTGAAGAGGGGAATGTTCATGGATGAAGATAAACTCAATATGTCGCTGAGGAAATTTTTGAAGCAGGTTGGGGTGACCTCGCAGCAACAGATCGAAAAGGCCGTGCGCGCTTCCGGCAAACAGTTCGGAACCGTCGCCGTGAAGGTGGTGTTGACAGGCGAGGGCATAGGCCTTGACCATACCGTGACAGGCGAGATCGACCTTGGGGAGTAGCTACCTGCGGATCATGTGTCATGGATCAGACTGAACCGGTCTTTCCGCCTCTGTTGAACGGTGTCCAGGTTGCCGCGACAACGTCCGCCTTTGTGGCTGCCGTTCGCAAGGCGGTACGCGGCGAGGTGTCGGCGGGAGATCTGGTCTGGTCACGAGGCGATGACCGCATGGATGTGGCAATCGTCCTGGAGCCTGACGTACCGGCCGGGCGGGCGGCATTGATGCTCTATACCGTCATGGTCGCCTTGGGCGATTGCTTCGGTGCGTTGGCGCCACCGGAAATCGGGCTCTATTACAAGTGGCCCGGCAAGATCCTAGTGAATTCCGGTGAAGTGGGCGAAGCACGGATCGCGATGGCGGAAACTCGCAGCGGCGAGCCGCCAACCTGGCTCGTCGTTGGCGTGACACTGCGGCTTCTGCCGGAAGCGGGAGAGGACGAGCCGGGGCTTAATCCGGACAGGACCAACCTGTGGGAAGAAGGCTGTGGGGAGCTGACCTGCCTGCAACTGGTGGAATCGTTCTCACGCCACCTGCTGACATGGATCAATACCTGGGAGGACGACGGGTTCAAGCCGGTGCATGAGACCTGGGTTGCACGTGCTCAGGCCTTCGAAGGCGACTATGCGCTTGACTGGAACGGCGCCCGGCTCTCCGGGCGTTTCATGACGCTGGACGAGGGCGGCAACATGCTGCTGAAAACGGACGATGGCACACGCTCGCTTGACGTGATGCGGGCTGTCGAACCGGCGGAGGCGGTGTTGTCATGAAGCTGCTTCGGACAATCCGGTTCGATGGGTCCGACGACCACGTCTTCGAACATGCTGCGCCGGCTGAAGAAATGTCGGTCTCGGGAGGCTTTGAGTTTGCCTTTCTCGAGCCCGGTGATCTGACCGGCAAGACACGGCAGGCGTTTGCCAACGGCTTCCTGGGTGTGCCGTCCTTCGGACGGTCAACCTTCGCTGTGGTCAGCGAATTGAGCGAGGATGAACGCGGCGAACTGCTGCTGCATCTTTGCAAGCGGCTTGTCGAAGTACACGGTGCACCGTCACTGGAGGCGGCCAGGGCCGTCGTGGAGGAGGAGATCGAGTTCGTGCGGGAAATGTGTGCCGGCAAGCCGGTCAACACCGTGTTCACGATTCGCCGGGTGTTCGATGAGGACGCAGGGATCAAGGAGGAGTTCCGCGAGATCACGCCACCGACCGGCGAGCCGCTGCATGCGCGTATCTGGGACGTTGTGAACGACGATGCGTGACTTTTGGCGAAGTTCCGGATTTCATCTGCTTGATCGTACTGACGAGGGCGACCTTGGCGTGACGCCGGATTTCATCCGGGCGTACCTTGCCCGGCCGGAAGTGGTGCCGCAGGAGGACTCCTGCGAGCAGGAGCTGGCGCTCTACACGCGTCTGATGGAAGATCCGCTTGCACCTGTCAGCGACGGGGATATTGCCAGGCTCGAAGATGAAGATGCGCAGTACAATTACCGGATTGTGCTGAGATTCCGGGACCTGCTGATTGCCTCGCGCACGCTTGAGGCCGCGTACCTGACGATTGCCCAGGGCAAGGCGGATGTGCCCGTCCCCCCGCTTTTTGCCAGTCAGCTGGTGCATGCCATTTTGCGCAACATTTTGAACGATTGCGACGATGCCTTGCGGGTTCGTGCCGGCGAGTTGTTCTTCCGGGAGCAGAACGTGTCGACGGAAGGTGGGCGCTTGATGCTCGCCGATGACGAGATAGTT
>JANQIR010000174.1 GCA_028282065.1 Aestuariivirgaceae bacterium | reverse complement strand
GCGGAGGATCCTGCCAGCATGCCCAATGGTATGAAGAACATATTGGCGACGGAATGCTCAAAACCGAGGAGGACAAAGCATGAAATCGGCCAGATGATGGCTAGAATTTTGCCCGCCACGGTTCTTGCTGCCAGTGTCAGCCATACCGCCAGGCAGACAAGAACGTTACAAAGCACGCCTCTGACCACGGCATGCTGGGCGCTTAAGCTTGTTTTTGCATCGGCAATGGCCACTGCGGTTTGAGCAAACGCGCCATCCAGCAAGCCCGCCCATTGAAGCGTTACCGCCAGTGCCAGCGCGCCGGCGAAGTTGCCCGCATAGACGATTGCCCAGTTTCTTGCTAGCTCAGTGGGCGTTATCAGCCGGTCGACTGTCGCCATGATCATCAAGGCATTTCCGGTAAACAGCTCCGCACCGCCAACGACGACCAGAATCAGTCCCAGCGAAAAGACGATTCCTCCCAGAAAACGAGCCGGTCCAAACGCACTGTCGGCCCCGGTCATCACCATTATGTAAGACGATGCGCCCAAAGCGATGAACACTCCGGCAAGTGCCGCAAGCGTCAAAACCTGGGTCAGGGGCAGGCGCGCCTTGGCCACGCCGGCTGCCTCAACCAAGCCGGCAATTTCAGCGGGCTTGTAGGCGTCAAGGCCTGTTGGATGAATCGTTGACATTGAACCTCCGGTCTGAAATTTGGATGGGGAAATCGCAATGGTCCCCGGTCTAAGTCTCAATGCCGTGTGGCCAGAAGCGTGTTACAAGAACGTGACGGTGCCGTATTTGTTTTGGATCAAAGAAGGCGGACCGGTATTGGCGGATAGTGTTGGTCTGCCCAGGGTTCTGGCCCAAGGGTGGTGACTCCAAGGTCTAGCCCCAAGGCCGCAACCGGAGTGTGGAGATTTGACGATGCTGGATATTGCACCGGAAAAAGTGGCCCATGTCATAGTGCGGGCGCGTGAAATTGACTCCAAGGTCGGCAAATGGGACGGCCCCGGTGACGATGCGGACGCCGAGAGCATTCTGGAAGATCGTAGCGACGATGCCACAGAAGCCGAACTCAAGACCTTCATTGCAGGCCTCAATGTCGATGAAAAGATCAGCCTTGTTGCGCTGATGTGGATCGGGCGGGGGACATTTGAACCCGAAGAGTTGCAGGAGGCCAAGGACACCGCAGCGGCAGAACGCACCAATCCGACGGAAAACTACCTGGTTGGTGTGCCCTTGCTTGCCGATTATCTCGAAGACGGTCTCGATAAACTCGGGATTTCAGTTGAAGACGCAGAAGACCACGTGCTTTGAACGGCGGCTCATTCGCCGTGCCTTGGCTGGTCAGATTTCTTCCGTCCGCCATTTTCGATGGCTCACGCGTTGATAGAATGCCGGAGCGTCTGGCGACAATTGCCTGTCTGTCTTTAACAGCTCATGCGTGTGTTTCAGCACGACCCCGGTAATTCGCGGCAGATCGAGTTCTGCCGCCTCATCGAAGCTGAACCAGTGTGGATCCAGCAGTTCATCTGAACCGGTTTGAACGGCGGCGTCCATATTGGCCACCGCGGAGGCATTCACGACAAAAAAGCGGGTGTCAAACCGGCGAATCCGGCCAGGCGGCGTAATGGCGCGCGCGACAAGACGCAAACCCGCCAGATCGGGCACATAACCGGTTTCGAAGAATACCTTCCAGTGCGTGGATTTTGTCGCCGGCTTCTTGGCCCATGGCATGCCGACGATCAGGCCGGTTTCTTCAAAGGTTTCCCGCACTGCCGCCATGGCAAGGCCGCGGGCCCTGTTGGGCGAGGCGATGCCGCGCATGTTCTTGAGAAGCTTGCCGGCGACGACAGGGTTGAGATCTTCGCCAGGGCGCACCCGGCAGTCACCAGCGTCGACGCGGCCACCTGGAAAGACGAACTTGTTGGGCATGAAGGCGTGCCCGCTATGACGTTGACCAAGCAGCACCCGGGGCTGACCGGCATCCATCTTGACAATGATCAAGGTTGCGGCATCTCGCGGCCGCACGTTTGGATAGACAGGTTGATCACCTTGCCTGGATGCCATGGTCATCGCCGCCGGCCCTTTCCGCGATATCGGCCTTGGGGACGCCGGGTCATCGGCTTGCCGCGCTTGCCAGTACTGAGCATTTCGAACCTCAGACCACCGGACAGCGGGGCCGCCTCCAACAATCTGACTTCGACACGATCTCCCAGTTGGAATGTCTCGCCACTGCGTTCCCCGACCAACGCGTGGCGTATTTCATCGTGAACAAAGTAATCGCCTTCCAGGCTGGCGGCGGGAATGAAACCTTCCGCTCCAGCCTCTTCAAGCGATACGAAAAGTCCGGCCCGCGCGGCCCCGCTGATCCGTGCAGTAAACCGTGAACGGATCTTGGAAGCCATATGTGCCGCAACCAGACGGTCAACCGTATCGCGTTCGGCCGCCATTGCGCGTCTTTCGGCGAGAGAGATCTGTTCTGCAGTTGCTGCAAGGTTCTCAAGTGAACTGTCCGGCAACCCGCCGGTTCCCAGATCGAATGTGGAAATCAATGAACGGTGCACAAGAAGATCTGCGTAGCGCCGGATCGGTGAGGTGAAATGCGCGTAACGGCGAAGGTTCAGGCCGAAATGTCCCGCATTCTCGATTTTGTAAACCGCCTGCGCCTGAGACCGCAGGATAACGTCATTGATGACGTGTTCGAACTTGCCGCCCCGTGCTTTGGCGAGAATTTGGTTGAAGTGCCTGGGCCGCATCACCTGACCGCGCGGAAACGGCAATCCGGCTGACTTGAGAAACTCTGCAAGTGCTTTCAGCTTTTCATCGGACGGCGCGTCATGGGCACGGTAGACGACAGGCGCACGCTTTTTCTCCAGGAGTTCGGCCGCCGATACGTTCGCCTGGATCATCATCTCTTCAATCAGCTTGTGCGCGTCCAGACGCGGCGGCACCACCACGCGCTCAACCCGGCCTTCCTCGTCCAGCACAAGTCGGCGTTCAGGAAGGTCCAGATCCAGCGGTTCGCGCCGGGCGCGCGCCTGCTGAAGGCAACGATACGCGGACCATAGCGGCTCCAGGACCGTGGGCAGTAGCACGCCGGTCTTGTCATCAGGCCGGCCATCAATTGCCGCCTGGGCCTGTTGATAGGAGAGCTTGGCAGCAGAACGGATGACCGCGCGCTCCATGCGATGATCGCGTTTTTCACCATTCCTGTCGAAGGTCATCAGGCAGGCAAGGGCAGGGCGGTCCTCGCCCTCGCGCAAGGAGCACAGGTCGTTTGAGATGCGCTCAGGTAGCATTGGCACAACGCGATCCGGAAGGTAAACGGAATTGCCGCGAAGCCGTGCCTCCGCATCTAAAGGTGTGCCTGCCTGGACATAGTGCGCCACATCGGCAATCGCCACGATGACTTTGAAGCCGCCCGCATTCGCCGGGTCGTCATCCGGTGCGGCCCAAACGGCATCGTCATGGTCGCGCGCATCCTCCGGGTCGATGGTAACGAGCGGCACATCGCGCAGGTCGGTGCGGCCGTTCAGGTCCAGCTTACCGGAGAGCGCCTTGGTTTGCCCCATCACCGCATCGGAAAATACGGTGCGGATGTTATGTTCCTGAATGGCAATGTCTGCGACGTTCTTCGGACTGCTGACGTCACCCAACCGTTTGACCACCCGCGCAAAGACCAGCCCCCGTCCGCGGTCGCGTTTGATTTCGACCTCCACGAGTTCGTCGGGCTTGGCACCGCCATCATCGCCGGGCCGCACTTGAAGTTCGTCGCGTTGGCGCTTGTCGACCGTGACAATACGCGCACCACCGTCTTTGGACCTGCGGTAGACGCCGAGCATGCGGCTCGGCCCGCCGCGCAATCTGCGGATTAATTCCGCGCGATAAGGATAATCCGGGTCATCCGTCTTACCGAGGCGCGCCAGGATCCGCTCGCCCGCCTTTGGCGGTTGTTTGTCGTCACGCGCACCCCTTGCCATGGAAACATCGACCACGATGACGGGTGCCGGCCCTGCAACTTCTGTATCCCAGTTCAGCGGAACGGCGATAAGTTCGCCGTCGCTATCCTGCCCGGTGACCTCAATAACGCCGATTGGCGGCAGGCTTCTGGGGTCGGTTAACTTACGATGTTTGGCTGCAATCAATCCGCGCTCGGCCATGGACCGCAACAAGCGCTTCAACTCGCTGCGTTGCGTACCTTTGACATCGAACGCTCTGGCAATTTCCCGCTTTCCGACCTTGCCCGGCGTGGAATTGACGAAATCGAGAATGTCCTGTTCGCTCGGAAGATCGGCGGGCGCGCCTTGGCGTTTTGTCTTCGATGATGCCGCGCGCGCCAATTCACTTGGCCTCGGCCGCCGTTTTTGATTTCTTCGCAGCCTTGCGCTTCGGTTTCTTGCCGCCCTTCGCCGCCTTGGCCGCGATCAGCTCCAGCGCCTGGGCGAGGGTCACCTCTTCCGGCTTCACGTCTTTGGGTAACGTCGCGTTGATCTTGCCATGCTTGACGTAGGGGCCGTAACGCCCGTCCATAACCTGAATGGCACCGCCTTCGTCTGGATGGTCACCGAGCTCACGTAGCGCGCTGGCCGCCTTGCGTCCGCCGCGTGTTTTCTTCTGTGCAAGCAGATCGACGGCCCGGTTGATACCGACGGAAAAGACCTCTTCAGTGTTCTCAAGGTTCGCAAAGACACCTTCGTGCTGGACGAAGGGACCGTACCGGCCAATACCAGCCGTAATCGGTTTGCCTGACTCCGGATGATTGCCTACCTCGCGTGGCAATGACAACAGTCGCAGTGCGATCTCCAGCGTCACATTCGCCGGGTCATAGTCCTTGGGAATGGAGGCCCGTTTCGGCTTCTCCCCATCTTCGGCTTCACCGAGCTGCAGATAGGGGCCGAAGCGCCCGGTATGACGCGTCACAGGCAGGCCGGTTTGCGGATCGATGCCCAATTCGGCCGGCTCGCCCGATTTTGCTGCGTCAGAATCGTCCTCACCGTTTCCGAGCTGTCTGGTGTAGCGGCAGTCGGGATAGTTGGAACAGCCGATGAAGGCGCCGAATTTGCCCACTTTGAGCGAAAGTTGACCGTCATCGCAGGCCGGGCATTTACGAGCGGGCGTACCGTCTTCGCGGGCGGGAAAAACATGTGGACCGAGGATCTCGTTGAGCGCTTCGAGCACCTCTGTGATGCGCAAATCCTTGATCTCGTCGACGGCGCCGATGAAATCCTTCCAGAACTCATCGAGCAGCGTCTTCCACTCGATTTCACCTGCCGAGACCTGATCGAGCTGCTGCTCAAGATTCGCGGTAAAATCGTATTGGACATATTTGGCAAAGAAGGATTCCAGGAACGCCGTCACCAGCCGTCCTTTGTCTTCCGGAATCAGTTTGCGCTTGTCCATGCGCACGTAACCACGATCGCGCAGGACCGTCAGGATGGCGGTATATGTCGATGGCCGGCCAATGCCGAGCTCTTCCATTTTCTTGATGAGTGAGGCTTCGGAGTAGCGTGGTGGCGGCTCTGTGAAATGTTGCTCGCCCGCAAGCTTGTGCACGCCGACAACATCGCCCTTGACCAGCTTGGGCAGCCGCTTGGCGTCTTCGCTGTCGTCGTCGTCTCTGCCTTCCTGATAGAGCTTCAAGAAGCCGTCGAACCGTGTCACGGAGCCGGTGGCGCGAAACACATAGCGCTTGCCGTCAAGGCCATCAGAACCGATGTCGGCAGTGGTTCGTTCAAGTTCGGCGCTTTCCATTTGACTGGCCAGCGTGCGCTTCCACACAAGTGTGTACAGTTTCAGCTGGTCGTCATCGAGATATCGCCGCATCTCCTCTGGCGTGCGTCCCGGGTCCGTAGGTCTGATCGCTTCGTGGGCTTCTTGAGCGTTCTTTGCCTTGGTGCGGTAAACGCGCGGGCTGCCCGGAACATAAGGCTCTCCAAATGTTTTCTGTATGACATTTCGAGTTGCCGCGATGGCTTCGCCGGCCATCTGGACACCGTCCGTTCGCATATAGGTGATCAGGCCGACTGTTTCGCCACCTAAATCGATTCCTTCATAGAGCCGCTGGGCGACCTGCATCGTTCGTTGCGCGGAAAAGCCGAGCTTGCGGGAGGCTTCCTGTTGCAGGGTCGATGTTGTGAAGGGCGGTTGCGGGTGGCGCTTTGCGGGCTTACTTTCGACGCGATCGACGCTGAACCTTGGGTCTTGCAACACCGTTTCGATGGCTTTCGCACTTGCTTCGTCGGGAATGTCGAACTTTCCGAGCTTCGTTCCGTCGATCGATGTCAAGCGGGTGGCGAACTCGTTGCCTTCGCCGGTGCGCATCGCAGCTTCGATCGTCCAGAATTCCTGGGATTTGAACGATTCGATCTCAAGCTCACGATCACAAACCAGTCTGAGCGCCACCGACTGCACACGTCCGGCAGAGCGTGCGCCGGGAAGTTTGCGCCACAACACCGGCGAAAGCGTGAAGCCGACCAGATAATCAAGTGCCCGGCGCGCCAGATACGCCTCGATCAGCGACTGATCCAGATCCCGCGGGGTCGCCATGGCCTCGGTAACGGCACTGCGGGTGATGGCATTGAACACCACCCGTTGCACGGATTTGTCCTTTAAGGCGCCTTTCTTGCGCAGGATTTCCAGAACGTGCCAGGAAATAGCCTCGCCCTCACGATCCGGGTCAGTCGCGAGGATCAACCTGTCAGAAGCCTTTACAGCGTTGGCAATATCATTGATCCGCTTGCTGGATTTTGAATCCATCTGCCATGTCATGGCAAAACCGTTGTCCGGTTGTACGGACCCGTCCTTCGCGGGAAGGTCCCTGACGTGGCCATAGGATGCAAGAACCGTATAGTCCTTGCCCAGATATTTGTTGATGGTTTTTGCCTTGGCTGGCGATTCAACGACGACAACGTTCATTCGTAATCGATACCCATAGTCAATTGTATGAGACAGCCTGCGGTCTTATCGATGTCGCGCCGTCCCCGCAAGTACCATACGCAATGAAGGTTCTTGGCCTCAATTGAAATTGAAAGCAACTATGAGTTGCTAGTCAAATCAAAATCAATTGCCGATATATGTTTCAACACTGTTCGAGATGAAAACCATTTTTCTTGAGTTTAGGGATCAGATGCCGAAAACGGCCCGAAAATCTCACGCAAACAAGCTTTCCAGAAGACAGTCTTTGGTGTCCGGGCAAAGCTATGGTCCGGTTGTCACGCGCAACGAAACCATCACTTATGTGGCAGACATGTCATTGGAGTTGCGTAACCTTACCAAGAGCGCACAATTGCCGTTCCTGACATATTTGCTGGAGATGGTCTTTCAGGAAGCCTTCAGACTTTCAGTACAGGAACCAGGCAAAGGTGCAGGCAAAAAAGCCGGTTGATTTGGTCCCGGTTGATTTGGCCTTTGTCTAACCGCTGCGCACGACCAGTTGCAGGCCGGGTCTGGTAATGCGGCCTGCCAGCTCCAGCTCCAATAGCGCATTGAGGACGACATTGGCTGGTTCGCCGCTTTCCCTGATGAGATCGTCAACTTCCACCGGGGAGGTGCCGATCAGGTCAAGGATCAAGCTTTGCACGTCGCGGCGCGGCTCTGCTTCGAACATGAAGTCACCTTCATCATAGGGTTCCATAAATGGTGTTTGAGTGTCTATGCCACGCTGTGAGAGCTCGCATATCACCTCCAGGATATCGCTGGCGCCGTTAACCAGAACGGCACCATCCTTGATGAGCTTGTTGGTGCCGGCGCAACGCGGATCAAGCGGGGAACCGGGCACCGCGAACACTTCACGGCCTTGTTCGCCGGCCAGCCGTGCTGTGATGAGCGAGCCGGAGCGCAGCGCAGCTTCGACCACGACGACACCGAGGGACATCCCCGAAACAATGCGGTTCCGTCTTGGAAAGTGTTCCGCTCGCGGCCGCGTTCCCGGTGTCATTTCCGTGATCAGCACACCGCGCTCGGCAATTTGATCATAGAGCTTTTCGTTTTCCGGCGGATAGATCACGTCAAGGCCACCGGCAAGAACCGCAACCGTTCCGGTCGTCACGCTGGCCTCGTGTGCCGCCGTGTCAATACCGCGAGCAAGTCCTGACACAACGACATGGCCGGAAGCGCCAAGTTCGGCGCAGATTTGCCTGCAGAACTTCCGGCCCAGCGCCGAGGCATTGCGGGCTCCGACGATGGCGATCATCGGCTGGTCATTCAGCGCTTCGTTGCCCTTGATACAGATGAGGGGCGGCGCCTGTTCGATGAACGCCAGCAATTTGGGATAGCCGGCTTCGCCGATGGCCACAAAACGTGATTGCAGCCTTTGCGCCGCCTGCAGGTCGCGCTCAGCCTCGCTTTGCGGATAGATCCTGATTGGCCGGCGCATACCGCCGCGGCGTGAAAGTTCTGGAAGGGCTTCCAACGCTTCCCTTGCCCCACCGAACTTATTGACCAGTTGGCGGAATGTCGCCGGTCCTACATTCTCGCTCTTTATGAGGCGCAGCCAATCGAGCCGTTGCGCATCATTCAATAGTCGCGAAACCATCAACTGCCCCGCGACTTTCCAAATGTGATCTTGGACTCTTCACCCTTAAGCAGCCTGCCAATGTTCTCGTAGTGCTTGGCAAAAATCGCAAAGGCAAGGCCGGCCAGGTACACGGCAAGTTCGCCGCCGTGCCAGACAAACGCAGCAACGGGCACCGCAACAACCGCCGTGAGGGCTGACAACGAAGAATATCGCAAGAGCGCCGCCACGGTTAGCCATGTTGCAAGAAACAACAGCGCAAGTTGCCAGGACAATGCGGCAAGCACGCCAATATAGGTGGCTACGCCCTTGCCGCCGTTGAAGTTCAGCCACGCAGGGAACATATGGCCGGCAAGGGCGGCAAGGCCGGCCAACATCGCGGCATGGGCGCCTTCCGTATTCAGGGCAATTGCCACCGGCACGAAGCCCTTGGCGCAATCGAGCAGCAGTGTCGTAGCTGCGATCTTCTTCGATCCGGTTCTTAGAACATTGGTCGCGCCTATGTTCCCGGAGCCAATCGAGCGGATGTCGCCCAGGCCCGCCGCCTTCGACAGCAGCAATCCGAACGGTATCGATCCGCACAGATAACCGAAGACCGCCCACAACACGCCGGATATCAGACTCAAGCTTACGCCGTCGCCCATATCACCCCCCACAATCAGACCACGCTTGTTTTACGCGTAAACGGTGCTACCGGCAACGACGGTTTCGACGACCCTCCCTTCAAAGCTGCGATGCTCAAAGGGAGAGTTCTTGGAACGCGAACGCAGTCCATTATCTTCAACCGTCCATGGCTTGTTGAGATCGGCAAGTGCGAAGTCCGCCGGCGCGCCCGGGGCCAGGCGCCCCGTCTCCAAACCGAGCAGACGGGCCGGGGTTGTCGACATGGCCTCGATCAGCCGCGGTAGGGGGACAACATCTTGATGATGCAGGGCAAGGCCTGCCGAGAACATGGTCTCCAGGCCAATAGCGCCGAATTCAGCCTCGGCAAACGGAAGCCGTTTGGTATCCGCGCTCTGCGGGTCGTGGCTTGACACGATTACGTCGATCGACCCGTCCCGCACGCCTTCCGCCATGGCCTGCCGGTCGCTTTCGGTCCGCAGGGGAGGTGACATCTTGAAGAATGTCCGATAGGCGCCGATGTCATTTTCATTCAGG
>JANQIR010000105.1 GCA_028282065.1 Aestuariivirgaceae bacterium | reverse complement strand
GTGGGACGGTACCCGGAGTACGGTTTCCCCAATTTGAAAGCGCAGATAGGGCGGGGTTCTTTCGCAGGAGGTATCTTTGTGCCACCAACGGTACAGCTCAATGCTGCCGCCCCACACGAAGGCAATCACCACGACAACCACGAACATGATAAACCCACCGATGATCGTCAGGATCGATGCTTCGTAGAAGCGTGCCTCACGCCTGCGGCCCTTTCTGGGCGCGTCTTTGTCTGCTTTATCCGTCACGATTGCCCCCGTATGCGCTAGCGAATTGCCGCTATCATGCCGTCACACCCAGCCATCAACCCGGCCAATCCACCACCGAGCGATTGCCCGACAACGATCACGTTGGAGGAGTCCTGAGCTGCCCTGTCGATCACCGCGTCGGCCAGGGCAACGGCGTCATCCAATTGCGTTCGATCCCACGTACCGGGACCGAGCGCCAGATTGGAGTCGAAGTCACCACTGTCGACCCGCTCGCTGTTCTTGAAACCGAGTTGGTCTGCAGCGAGTTCGGCTTGGCTTCCGGACAGGTCCGTGCCGCGATAGACGATGATGTAAGTGGATTCGACCTTGACCACCCGGGCGACGAAACCGTTGTCGGGACCTTCCTGATAGTAAAAGCCGTCACCATTGAGACTGAGGCCGGTCTGTTGTGTCGCAAAGCCTCCTTGAGCAAACTGGCCTTGGCCAAAAATATCACCATCCGCGAGCGCCTGGTCGCGGTTGTCCCGGCGGTAAATCTGTTCGGCCAGGGCCGCATAAAGCGCCACGCCGGTGGGTCTGACAACCGTCATTCAATTCTCCCGTTTGGTATAGGCAAGACTCTGGACCTGGTCCACAAATGTGTGTCTTGCTCAACGAAGTAGGTGATAGATCCGCGCGAAAGCGGGTCGGCGAAGACCGGTTCTTCATCGACAGAGAGCCTGATCGGGCCACCCCGTCGGTCTCCCTGGTAATAGGTGCGTTCTTCTTTGCTGCGCGGCGCGCTCTGACAATAGAGATAACCGTCATTGCGCCCGCCTTCGGCCACGACATTCCAAATCCGGTGGTCGGCCCGGCCGGTTTCCGGGGTCACCAGCGGCGGCTGGTCATGGCGCATAACCGGAAAGTATTCGCCGGGATAATCCCGATGGTTGCTGCGCAACACGACTCCATACTCTCCGGCAAGGTCGGAGACAGCGAAATACTCATAGGGACCGAACCAGAAGTCTCGGAGGTACTTTTCGCCTGGTACCGCACCAACGTATTTGACGTCGTCTTGGACGAAGGCCCAGAACGCCTTGTTGCCGTCCCCGCCCTTTGGCATCCAGAAACGTGGCCGATGCGCCGGCCAGAACTTGTGGAACTTTGCCCGGTCCGCTTCGGCGATCTTCAACCGGATATAACCGTGACACGCGTCGACGAAGTACTTCCGGCCCGGCCAGAATTCGAAATACCTGGCGCGCGCTTCCCTACCAAAGCCGAGGCCGGGCCGAACCCAGTCCTGCTTGACGACATTGGCCGGCCGCTTGTCCTTGCCCGTGCGCCAGGCCAGCCACTCTTCGCGGGTGGCAGGCCCGATCTTCGACGAGACGAATTTGAGCCGGCTGTTGGGGCCCGCATAAGCCTGGGCCGAGACATAGGCCAAACCGGAGGACAGATCGTCGGCATCCTCGAACCACAACACAACCGGCAGGAAACCCTCGCGGCGCACCCCGTCCCAGCCACGCCGGGCCCAGCTGCACACGTCCGGCGAAACCACCAGCACCGCATGCCCGGCCCTGGTGCGCTGGGCATAGAGATTCGGTGTCAGGCCATTCAATATGGACGGACCGGTCGCCTTGCTGCCGGTGTCCCGCGTCTTGCAGGCAACAACGGTGTCGAACACCATGTCTTCGCTACCATCATGGACGAACTTATAGACATAGCGGTAGTAGGCACCGGGCACTTCGACCCGCTCGGAGGAAAACTGCGGTGCAACGGCCAGCCGGTAGAAGATCGCCTGCCAGTTGACGATAAGGACGGCTGCGATCACCACGGCTGCGCCGGCCAACACATGGCGCACCTTCATTGCCGCCACCATGCCGTGCCGCCCTTTTTGGGCACGTCTTTGTCTGCTTTACCCGTCACGATTGCCCCCGTATGCGGATCCGATGAGCCTGCAACCTATGCTTGAACGTGCGGGAAAATCAACACGCGAATGGCGGCCTGTCTGTTCTATATAAATAATTCCTGTGATTATTCTGTCTATTCAAGCTCGATTACACATACATCATTAAGAAAACGAGCCTACTCGCCGCTCTTTCGATCGTGAATTTATTCGTTGATTTTGCGATTTTATCTGCGGCCAGACAACTTCCTGCCAGACCGTATGCCACAGCGCGCAGGTTTACAGCCAACCGCTGATACGCCGCTGCGGCCGACTTTTCGCCTGCCGCCTCGCGGAGCACACGAACGAAGTGCATTTTGCGTGAGCGGAACAATGGCGCCCCGCACCAACGCGCCCGACCGGGCACCGGCCGGCCAGGCCGCGCCATCGCAGGCCCGAGCGAAGCGAGGAACAGCCGTGAGATATTGAAAGTGGCGCGCCCTAGGGGAATCGAACCCCTCTTTCCAGCGTGAAAGGCTGGCGTCCTAACCGATAGACGAAGGGCGCATAACCATGAAATGCGTCAGGCTAGCCGCGCGAGTGCTCGTGGCAACAAGCCTGAAGGCGCTTCTCTATAGTGGGGTTTGCGGGACAGTGCAAGCCACCTGTCTGCAGGGTAGTGGGTCATTTTGAATTTTCAGCGCCACGCTTCTTGTAAGGGCCGCGCGGGCCGGGCTTCGGAGCCTGCTCGTCCATAATTTCCAGCAAGTCCGCCCAATCCCAAACACGATCCGTGATGCCCGCTTCTATTGCCGGGGGCACTTTCAATGTCTTGTGGATGCGAATGAAGTTGTACCAGACCGTGTAGATGGCTACCATGTGAGCGTGGTTTTCGAACTTCTTTGAGAAGGCATTCGTCAACCGCGTGAACCTGCGTATGTGCATCCGCATGGTGAGGTTCTGGCGTTCGGCGTAAGACGTGCTGACGTGGCTCGGATCAGGATTGCCCTCGACGCGACGTTTGCGAGTGCCGGTGCATTCTGCCGGGCTGTAGCGGCCCTTTGCGCTCTCCGGTGCCGCACCATAAATCTTGACCAGCATGGCATAGTCAATGTCGCCACCAAATGCGCCTTCGACGGCTTCCAGATAGGCCTTGTGGCCATCGGTCGTCAGTTGCACCCGGTTCGCCAGACGCTTGCACAGGTCATCCATGAAGCCCATTGCGTAGTCACTGTCGCGACCCCCGACCAAATACGAGATAATAAGCTTGGTGTCGGCATCGATGCCGGTCCACGTCCATGTATCGCCATAGGCCAGGTCTTGCCGCTTTGCCGTCTTGACGTTCTTTTGCTTGGCATAGGTAAACGACCAGATTTCGTCGCACTGGACGCGCGATGCCTTCACGTTCTGCACCCGGTCGTCATGGAAGCCCGCACAGAACTTGCCGCCATCGACCAGCAGTTTGGATACGGAGTTGATTGACACATCGACGATGCGCGAGATCGACCGCATGGACGAGCCTTCGCAAAGCAGGTTGAGGATGGTGGCACGGGTTTTCAGGGGCAATTTGTTCACACCCCTAATATATGAACTTTTATGCTTATCGTCAAGTAAAAAGGTTCATTTTATAATGCGCAGACTTGGACCAGCCCCAGGCGGACCGCCATTCCCCGTTTCTTGAACGGCGTACATTTCGTTGAACTTTCGCTCTGTGATCCCGAGCGCGCCAGAAAGCTCCGAAATTGAATAATCCAATACAGACTGGAAGTGCCGCGTCATCCTATTTATCTTTCTCGGTGTTTCTTTTGGAGGTTCGTACGGCTCAGATTTCCTATATTGTAGTTTCCCCATTTGAATAAAAAACATTTTCCGCTGATGTGGCGTAATCATCTTCAATGAGAACGCTCGCATCGCGATTGCCTGCATGGAAACCTTCCAGTAACGCTTAAGATTGGCGACCTGACGTAGATCAAATTTCTTTAGTTGCCGTCGAAACTCTTTTTCCGGCAGCAAAAAAGCGCCAGCGAACCTGTCCGCCTCTGCCTCCATTTCTTCATCATCAATAATTGCTGCTGTGTGAAGTACCATATGGCCGAGCTCATGGCACAGGGTCCACCGGATACGATCAGATGGTGCGTTCATGTTCACGAAAAACATTACCGGCATCCCATCAATTCTCTGGCTTACAGCGTCGATCAGGTCGCTATCAAAATTGCATGGGATAACCACCCCACCGTTTTCCTCAAGCAACTCGATCACGTTGTCAATCGGCCCGTCCGGAAGCATCCAGAGTTCACGCAAATAACGAGCAGCATCCTCAACCGAAAACTCGCGCCCGTGTCCGCCCCTGTACTCGTCGCGATCAATTTCAGGCATAAAGCTGTTTGGTCGGACATCGTATGATCGCAGAAGAACCGACAGATGCATTCGTCGGATATTCATTTCAGCAATCATTTTTGCGAGCGCCTTGGCTCCAAGCTTTTTTCTTTTGCGATAGTGGAATGGCGGCATTCCATACGGGCGAGACGCCCAAAAAAAGAACTCGGGGCTGAATCCAAGAGACGCCGCCAATTCAGACACAAAATCTTCATGCGGCTCCAGAAGGCCAGCCTCATATTTAGAAATGGTTCCTTGTTTAACACCAATGCGGGACGCAAGTTCTGTTTGCGTCAAGCCGAGAGAATCTCTTGCGACCGCCATCAAGTGGCGGTTAAAAGTCCGAACCTGTTCCATTGCATTTAGCCGATGTTAAAGCGGGGCTGACGAGTTACGTCTTGCCAACACGCATCGTCTGCCTCGCGATCTTCTTGAGGAATGATCGCGGCGCACCAAAGAGTGGACTTACCGGCAGGGATCGCGATCTGAGACCGCTCGTATCCTATGCCGGTTTCATCCAAGAGGTATCCAACGTTCAAGCGCGTCGGATCAGCGGGCAACCCAGGTAAAGCCTCCCCGCGATCAAAGTCACGGGCCTGTTTAGTCGGATAGTTGGAAGACCGGCCATCTTCGTCAGTCTTTTTAAATCGGATAACGGCGTTGGCATCCTCCAGCATCCACAAATTCTGACCTCGAATTTCCAGATGGCTTGCAGACTCGTTCTCATCCAAAACGCGATGGGCTTCTGCCAAGATGTGGCGGTACGTGCAATGCGCTTGCGTACTGGCATCGTGATCAATCACGACGCCCGGAGGGTACGCTTCGTAAGTCGCGTGCCCGTGGCGTAGAATTGCGTCGAAGATGTCGAGATAGGGGGTGAGCCGGTCCATGACCGTATCGATGTTGGTTTCCACTGCGCGCCTCGTCCGATTGTTTCAGACAAGCATAACATGGTCACGACAAAATGGAAGCAAAATATTCCTGGTATTATTCCGACCAGCGCTTTTGCGCCGCTTTCTGCGCTATCTTCGATCTTTCCTCGGGCGTCAGCTTATTAGCCCGAGCCTTTCCACCCTTCGATCCAAGCGCCTTTGCCGCCGGGTCTTTGCCATCGTCGTCGAATTCCTCTTCGGCCTCGCCAGTCGCGATCTGCATCACCCGTACGGCATTGCCGATCACATCAGCGGGGCGCTTTTGTCCTTTCGGGCCGGTGGGCACTACGTCAACTCTCGGAGCACAAATCCTTCGCGCTCAATTATCCGCATCTCTTGAATGGTCAAATCATCCGGCCCTTGTCCAATGTTAGCCCAGGGCACAAGACTGGCCGGAAGTCCCGATCCATCAGGATCGTCTGAGAGGGCGCGAACGCCAGTGATAGACACGAACTCAATCATGATTGATTCCTTCATATGCTTGCCCCTAAGCATATAGGAACTGCCGACCAGATTCGATAGGGTTGTCAATCAGGCGGGATTTCAAACTGAGACACTACCGTCTGCAGTTTTCAGACGGTGCGTGCGGCATCTTCGATCATCAGCTGGCCCCGGCGTTTGCCGCCCCAGTCATCGATCGACAGGCGGCCCGCGACATGTAACGGGTGCGCCCTCTCCGACAAGAGCAATTCGCCCAGGTCGCTGCCCAGCGATCTGAATGCGATGGCTTTCAACCTGTCACCACCTGACGACACCAAAGTACAGCGTACGTGATCAGTACCAACCGCATCAGCGTGCACAATACGATGGGCCGGAAAGACGAAGACTGGAGCCGGATTTCCCGCCCCATAGGGCCCTGCCCGGTCAAGCGTTTCCACCAGTGACGGCGTCGCTGCCGTGGCGGTGAGAGCTCCATCGATCTTGAGTTCAGGCACGCGTGTGGCGGTGTCCACACTGTCGGCCAGCCTGACTTCCAGAAACGTTCTCAAATCGCCGATCCGCTTTGGATCAACACTCAAACCAGCCGCCATGGCGTGCCCCCCGCCCTTTTCGATCACTCCGGCGTCCGCGGCGGCGCGCACTGCCGATCCAAGATCAACCCCCGGTATCGAACGGCCCGATCCGGATGCCACGCCGCTGTCTTTCTCAAATCCGACAGCGACACTTGGACGCCGGAACCTCTCTTTCAACCTGGCAGCAACCAGCCCAAGCACACCCGGGTGCCAACTCTGGCCTGAGACCAGCAAGACCGGCGTGCTGCCACTGGCACCGAGGGCTGCGTCTGCCTGCATCATGGCGTCATCGAGTATAGATTGCTCGATCACCTGACGCTTGCGGTTCAGAGCTTCAAGCTCCTGGGCGATCTGCATAGCCTCACCGCGATCGCCACATGTCAGAAGTTGCACACCGCGCAACGCGTCGCCTATGCGGCCTGCTGCATTGAGCCTCGGCCCCAGGACGAAACCCAAAGCGTATGGATCAGGCTTGCGCGTCAGCCGGGCAACATCCGCCAGGGCCGCAACGCCGGAATTGCCGCGCGCCGACATGACTTTCAGGCCTTGCATGACATAGGCCCGGTTGAGGCCTTTCAGCGGCACCACATCACACACGGTGGCCAGCGCGACGAGATCAAGCCATTGCAACAAATCGGGTTCGGGGCGCGCCTGGCTCCACCATCCCGAGCGGCGCAGTTCACGGCTGGTGGCCGCCAGCACGATCAGCAGAACGCCAGCCGCGCAAAGGTGGCCCTGCCCGGACAGATCGTCGTTCCGGTTGGGATTTATAACCGCCTTCGCGCTGGGGAGTTCCTCACCCGCCTGGTGATGGTCGATAATAATGGTCTCAAGGCCCAGTTCAGCGGCATGTGCCAAAGGATCATGCGCCATGACACCGCAATCGAGCGTGACCAGAACCTTAGCGCCATTTGCTTTAAGCTGCTCCACAGCTGCCCGGCTCGGCCCATAGCCTTCACCAATGCGCTTTGGAATGTGCACGTCACAATCCGTTCCGCTGGCTCTAAGGAACATTGACAACAGGGACACCGACGTCATCCCGTCGACATCGTAATCGCCGATCACTCCGATCTGCCAGGACTTGCAAATTGCGTCGGCCAGAGCCTTCGCGCCGGCGGGCAAATCGGCCAGGGCTTCGGGCTGCGGCATCAGATCGCGCAGGGTCGGGTTCAGGTAGGCCGGCACATCGTCGAACGGCACACCGCGGCCGGCCAGCACACGCGCCAACAGTTCCGGCACATCGTAATGGCCCGCAATGGCATCGGCATCGCGGTTATGACTGATCCGGGGCACCCAGGCCTGGCCTTTGACAGACCGGTCCACGCCGAGAAAATACTCGTGGAGGTCGCTCATGGCAGCGGATGCGGCATGGTGCCCGTCGTTTCAGCAGTAATTGCAGGCTATGGCGCCTTGCGGCGATTTTTAATCCATCTCACGGTCCCGGTTGCTGAACGCATGACAACAGTATGGGTGGTCAAGGCGCCCTTTTCGAACCGGACCCCGGGCAACATCGAACCATCGGTAACGCCGGTCGACGCGAAGATGACATCGCCTGAGGCCATTTCCGTCATGGAGAACTTTCTGTCAGGGTCTGACATGCCCATCTTGCGGGCGCGCTCACGCTCTTCAGGCTTTTTCAATACCAACCTGCCCTGCATCTGGCCACCGATACAGCGCAAGGCTGCTGCCGCCAGCACACCTTCCGGCGCGCCGCCCACCCCCATATAGATATCGATACCAGTATCGGATGGATTGGCCGTGTGGATAACTCCAGCGACATCACCATCGGAGATCAACCTTATGGCGACACCCGCCTCCCGGCAGGCGGCGATCAGATCGGCATGGCGTGGCCGGTCCAGGATGCAGGCGGTAATTTCCGAAACCGGAACACCTTTTGCCTCAGCGAGGTTCTTGACGTTTTCCTGTGCAGGAGCATCAAGGTCGACGATACCTTCGGGATAGCCACCGCCAATGGCAATCTTGTCCATGTAGCAGTCCGGCGAATGCAGCAGGCTTCCGCCTTCCGCCATGGCAATCACCGCCATGGCATTGGGCATGGCCTTGGCCGTCAGTGTCGTGCCTTCCAGCGGGTCAAGCGCGATATCAATCTTATCGCCCTTTCCGGTACCAACCTTTTCACCGATGTAGAGCATCGGTGCTTCATCACGCTCACCTTCCCCGATCACCACCGTGCCGTCCATTTCAATATGGTTCAGCGCCGTACGCATGGCATCGACCGCCACCTGATCGGCATCTTGTTCATTACCACGACCACGCAGCCGGGCAGCTGCAATCGCTGCTGCTTCTGTAACCCGTACGATCTCAATGGTGAGTATTCTGTTGAGCATCCTGGTTCATCCTCCGGAAGAGCTCTTTATGCACTGTCTCGTGCAAAGTGCTCTAACCCCTTGTGAGTTGAATTTGAAGCACTTCTGCGGGCGGGACGAGCGAAAATGGACAAATTGCCCACCGATTGGTGCGATGGGCCCCGATAAAGCCGGAATTTAGAACCTCTCTATCCGGATCATTCGCGGCGGCACGGCAACGTGACCTTGTTCAGTAATCGCCTCAAGCGCCGCACGCATTGCACTTTCAAGTGTGTCATGCGTGATCAAGATGAACGGAGCGGTATCCCGGGCAGAACCGTCGTGATGCTCATGAACACTTAGCGATGCCGGTCCGCGCTGGACGATGCTCTCGATGGATATGTTGTTGTCGGCGAAAATCCGCGCCACGGCAGCCACCTCGCCGGAACGGTCAAATAACTCAAGTGCGACGTAGTATCCGCCTTCATGCGCGCGCATGCGGGCGCGCTTATAAGGTTGCAATCGCGATGCCGGAACACCGAAGGGCTGCAAAACCACGCCTCGGGCAATATCGCAGATGTCGGACATGACGCTGGAGGCGGTCGGATGCGCACCGGCACCTCGCCCCACGAGCATCAGATCGTCGGCAAAGTCACCGTGCACGCCAACTGCGTTGAACACGCCGTCCACCTCGGCGATAGGCGAGCCTTTGGGCACAAGAGTCGGGTGGACGCGTTGTTCAATCCCATCATCCGTCTCCAGCGCCACACCCAGCAGTTTGATCTTGTAGCCAAGGTCTGCGGCATTGCGAATGTCCTGAAGCTGGATGTGTTCAATACCCTCAATGTAGATCGAATCGAGGCTGACTTCCGTGCCGAAAGCTAAAGCGGTCAGGCAGGCGACCTTGTGGGCCGCATCGTGTCCGCCAATGTCAAAAGCCGGATCGGCTTCAGCATAGCCCAGATCCTGGGCCTCCTTGAGCACATCGGCGAAATCGCGCGAGTCCGTATCCATCTTGGTCAGGATATAGTTGCACGTGCCGTTCAGTATGCCGAACACCTTGCGAATGCCATTGCCGGACAGACTTTCGCGCATTGCCTTGACGATGGGAATACCACCGGCGACTGCCGCCTCGAAATTCAACGCGACACCACGATCCTCCGCCAGGCGGGCGAGTTTGGTGCCGTGAACGGCCAGCAACGCCTTGTTGGCCGTAACCACGTGAAGACCGCGCTCAAGGGCGGCCTCAACGGCAAGACGCGCGGCCCCTTCTTCTGCGCCGATGAGTTCAACAAACACGTCTATCCCGGCGGAACGTGCCATTTCGGCTGGATCGTCATACCAGTCCATGTCCGAAAGATCGTGACCGCCACGCGGTTTGGACCGGTCGCGGGCAGACACGGCAACGACTTCCAACGGCCTGCCGGCGCGAACGGCCAGTAGGTCCTTGTGCCGGGAAATCATGTCCAGAACACCGACACCAACAGTGCCCAGTCCGGCAATTCCAAGTTTAACAGGCTGATTCATGGGGGATTTCACTTCAAAAAGGGACAACAGGCGCTGACACGCGGTTATTGCAGGAGCTATAGATGATTTTCAAGGAAGCGGCGCACATTTCGCGCCGCCTGGCGAATGCGCTGTTCGTTTTCCACAAGGGCGAGCCGGACATATCCTTCACCGTCCTCGCCGAAGCCGGCACCCGGTGATACTGCCACCTGCGCTTCCTCCAGCAGCAACTTGGCAAACTCCAGCGATCCGGCATTGTGAAACGAAGGTGGCAGCGGCGCCCAGGCAAACATCGTCGCCGGTGGTGAGGGAATATCCCATCCGGCCTGCGCAAAGGCCTCAACAAGGCAATCCCGCCGAGCCTGGTAGATGCCGCGGGCCTCGGCAACACACTCCTGCGGACCGCTCAGCGCGGCGGCGGCCGCCACCTGGATCGGTGTGAAGGCCCCATAGTCGAGATAGGACTTTACGCGCGCAAGGGCTGCGACCAGCCGTTCGTTTCCGACCGCAAACCCCATTCGCCAGCCCGGCATGGAATAACTCTTGGACAATGAGGTGAATTCAACCGCAACATCCATAGCACCGTCCACCTGAAGAATCGACGGCGGCGGCTCTGCCTCAAAGTAGATCTCCGCGTAGGCCAGATCTGATAACACGATAAGGTCATGCCCCGCGGCAAACCGTATGACCTCACGATAGAAATCCAGGCTAGCGACCTGTGCGGTGGGATTTGACGGGTAGTTGAGCACCAGCGCCAACGGCTTCGGCACGGAATGATCCAAGGCCCGTTCAAGGGCCCGGAAGTAGGTGTCATCCGGCGCGGTCGGGACCTGACGAATGACGCCGCCTGCCATCAGAAATCCGAAGGCATGAATTGGATAGGTGGGATTCGGTGCCAGGATCACATCGCCAGGAGCGGTGATTGCCTGCGCCATATTGGCAAAGCCTTCCTTTGAGCCAAGCGTCGCGATCACCTGGGTGTCCGGATCAAGCTTTACCCCGAACCGGTGCCCGTAATACTCGGCCTGGGCGCGCCTTAGGCCGGGTATACCCTTTGAAGCGGAATACCGATTGGTGCGCGGATTGCCGACGGTTTCGACCATCTTGTCGACGATATGCCGAGGGGTCGGCAAATCCGGATTACCCATACCGAGATCGACAATATCGTCACCGCGCGCCCGGCCCGCTGCCTTCAGTGCATTGACCTGCTCGAATACATAGGGCGGCAACCGCTTGATGCGATGAAAATCAAGTTCTTTCATTGCAGATCCCCCACCTCACAGACACCGGCATCCGACGGTGCCATAGCATTTGGTTCATGACATGATTATGCAGGGAAGAGAACCATTCCAACGAATTTTCATCGCATCAAACCGTTTGTCATAAATGTGTCATATACTGGGTTAGAGCTTCACTCTTCGCTGCAAACACCTATGTGCTGGCAGCGTGAGAGAATGTTCATGTGGCGTTGCCGCAGGACACATGGGGAAAGAGACATTCAAGGGCACAAATGGCGGAGGGAAAAGACAAGCGGCCAGCGAATTTCAGCCTACCCGATCCGGCAGCGCTGCTTCGCAATTTCGCCATTGCGATGGAAACCGGGGCCGAAGCGGCGCGCCAGCACGCCGCCCGCAAGGACATTGATCGCGATGAGCAGGGCAAAGAGCAGCCACACCTTCTCGAACAGGCCATCCAGACGTTCAGCGCCCTGGCCGAATACTACGCCCGCCATCCGGACAAGCTTATCGACTCACAACAAAAGCTGATCGGCGAACACGCCAGACTGTGGCAGGCAACCTGGAGCCGGTTTCTAGGCGCGGAGGCAGAACCCGTGGCAACGCCGGATGCAGCCGACCACCGGTTCCGCGATCCCGATTGGCGGCAAAACCAGCTCTTCGACTTTCTCAAACAGGCTTACCTGATCACCGGACGGTGGGCGCACGATCTGGCTGAGAACGCCGACGACATAGACGATCACATCCGACACCAGGCGCGGTTTTATATCGATCAGGCGGTCAGCGCCCTGTCGCCCAGCAATTTTGTTTTTACAAATCCGGAAGTTCTGCGTCAGACATTGACCACCAGCGGTGAAAACCTTGTGAAGGGAATGGAACAGCTGGGCGAAGATCTGCGCGAAGCCCAGAGCAGCTTTGCGATCAAACAGTCTGACACCAGCGCCTTCGCCGTCGGCAGAAACATGGCGCTCACCCCGGGCAAGGTCGTATATCAGAACGACCTCATCCAACTCATCCAATATGCGCCAAGTACCGGCAAGGTTCACGACAGGCCACTGCTCATCGTGCCACCATGGATCAACAAATACTATGTGCTCGACCTCAATCCCCGAAAGTCCTTCATTCGTTGGGCGGTCAGCCAAGGTTTGACCGTGTTCTGCATCTCCTGGGTAAATCCGGACGAGCGGCTGGCTGCCAAAGGCTTTGCCGATTATATGCGCGAGGGCATTTTGGAGTCACTAAGCGCTATCGAGCAGGCGACAGGTCAGACGTCCGTCAACGCTATCGGATACTGCATAGGCGGAACACTATTGGCGTCCGCATTGGGATACATGGCTGCCAAGGGTGACGAGCGCATCAAGTCGGCAACATTCTTTGCCTCACAGGTAGACTTCGAGGGCGGTGGGGATCTTCGGGTGTTTGTCGACAAGGACCAGCTCGACAGGCTCGAACGGCATATGGCCGCACAAGGGTTTCTCGACGGTCAGAGTATGGCCAATGCCTTCAACATGCTCAGGCCCGACGACCTGATCTGGCCGTTTCTCATCGACCGTTACATGAAGGGAAAGGCGCCGGGCGCATTCGATCTGTTGTGCTGGAATGCCGATTCAACGCGCATCCCCGCCGCGACGCATGCCTTCTATATGCGCGAGTGCTACCTCTACAATCATCTCTCGCAGGGCAAGATGGTGCTGGCGGGTGAACGGATCGATCTGTCGAAGGTGATCGTGCCGGTCTACAATCTGGGCACGCGCGACGATCACATCGCGCCGCTGCCGTCGGTCTTCAAGATCGGGAAATTCCTGTCGGGACCGACACGCATGGTCGCGACGGCGTCGGGACATATTGCAGGCATCGTCAACCCGCCCGAAGCCGAGAAATACTGCTACTGGACCAACGACACGGGAGCGGACACCTTGGAAGGCTGGCTCGATGGGGCGAAGCGTACCGAAGGGTCCTGGTGGCCGGACTGGTATGCCTGGGTGGCAAAGCTCAGCGGCAAAAGGGTCAAAGCGCGTGAGCCCGGCGACGGCAAACTTGAGTCGATCGAGGAGGCGCCGGGCAGCTACGTCAAGGTCCGTTACAACTGACCGCACCGGGCCCTATTCGGCGGCTCGTTCGGCTTTTTCGAGCTGATGGCGCCCTGCCGCGCGGCGCTTCAACCACCAGCCGTATTGTTCGGGCCACATCTCGAACCCGGCATCCACCCCCATGTCACGCGCCTGATGAACGGCCCAAAATGGATCGTAGAGCGCCTCCCTGCCAATCGCGATCAAATCGGCGCGGCCTGCCTGCAGGATCTCTTCGGCCTGCGCACCATCGAGGATCATCCCGACGGCCTGGGTCATGATATCGGCATCCTTTCGGATCTGTTCGGCAAAGGGCACCTGAAACCCCCTGCCCCGCAGTGCATTGGATGCCGTCGCCCCCTTGGCCGCATTTCCTCCGCTGGAACAATCGACCACATCGACACCCAGGGATTTCAGTTCACGGGCCAACATCACGCTATCGGCGATATCCCATCCACCTTCAAAGCCATCAACTGACGAAATACGGAAGAACAGCGGCTTTTCCCGCGGCCAAGCGGCACGGACCGCTTCTGAGACTTCGAGCGCCATGCACATGCGGGCTTTTATATCTCCACCATAGGCATCGGTACGCCGGTTTGACAGCGGCGACAGAAAGCTCTGGATCAGATAGCCGTGGGCGCCGTGAATCTCTACGACGTCGACACCAATCTCATTTGCGCGCCGGGCAGCGCTTGCGAAGGCTTCAACCACCTTTGTGATGTCGCTCACTGCCATTTCCGCCGGCAACAGCCAGCCCTCGCCTGCGGGTTCTGGCGATGCACCCGTCACCGGCCATGGGTACTCGCCTCTTACCGCATCGGTTTCATCAAGAGGCCCGTTGCCGTGCCAGGGCCTCTGAATCGAGGCCTTCCGGCCAGCATGCGCTAGTTGAACCCCTACGGCTGCCCCCTGCGATTTCATGAATGCGACAGACGGCTGCAGGGCCCGGGCATGGGTATCGGTCCAAATGCCCAAATCGCCATGCGTAATGCGCCCGGCACGCAAGACAGCCGCAGCTTCGGTGAAAACCAAACCGGCACCGCCCATTGCAAACTTTGCAAGATGGGCAAAATGCCAGTCAGTCGGATAGCCGTCATGGGCCGAATACTGGCACATGGGCGAGATAACCACCCTGTTTCGCAGGCGCAACGCGCGCAGCTCGAATGGCGAAAAAAGCAACGGCAGTTGGGACATATCGGCACCGGCGAGTTTGCAATCTGATAGAAATCGCGACACCCTACGTGATCATGACCATCACGCAAGCCTTCACGCGGATCAATGTCATGACGCGGAACTGTGCTTCAGCGGCCTTCGCTCTGGCCATTCCGCTTCTTGCACTCGATAGCAAGGCCGCACGGTGCGAACCAACACTGGATGAAGGCCGCGACATCGCCGCCCGGCATTGCGCCAGATGCCATGTCATTCCCAGCCACAATAATATGGGCATTGGCTCAACACCGTCATTCAAGCTGATGGTGCGCTCAAAGTCAGGCGATTGGCGCAGCAAGTTCGAAGCGTTTTATACATTGCCGCCGCATCTGAACTTTGTGCGCATAAAGGGAGTGCCGAAGCATATCGACCTGCCTGCTGTCGTTGCGGAGATCCACATGACGTTCGAGGAGATCGACAGTCTCATGGTCTATGTGGACGATCTCGCGCGCCAATTCCGGAAGTAACGTCAAAGACACTTTGCAGGCCGTTACATGTCGGCGCCGGCACGGTCCATATAGGCATCGGAATGGATGATGGTTCCTTCCGGCCCCGTCAGCACCACGCCATACATGGGTGGTTCCACCGAATAGTTGGTGCCGACGCTGGCGCGCACCAAAGGCACCTGATGGTTGATGCCAGGCAGCGCCGAACAGGTGATGCCGTGCCAGGTGACCTGGACGGCGCGATGCACATGGCCAAAAAAGATATGCCGGATATTGCCGTGCCCGAGCAACAGATCCTTGAATTCTTCCGCCTCGTCCAGCTTGATCCGGTCCATATAGGCGATACCGATATCCATAGGCGGATGGTGCATCGCGATCCACACCGGCCTATCGGCGAACTCGATCAGCCGGTCGCGCAGCCAGCCCTGGCGTGCCACACAATACTGGCCCGCCGATGTCTTGCCCTTGAACGTGTCCAGGCACAAAAATATGCCAGCGTCCGTATGTACGACACTTTGAACAAAGCCGTTTTCATCCGCCGGAGCGTTTGAAAACACATTGCGAAACGTGTCCCGATCATCATGGTTGCCAATCAGCAGGTGCGTCGCAATGGGGAAATTCCGCAGGCGCTCACGTAGCCAGAGGTAGGCATCTTTCGTACCCCTATCGGTCAAATCACCGGTCAGCAGGCAGAAAGCGGCATCGGCGTGCCAGCGGGCAATGTCGTCAAGGCAACGCTCAAACCTGCCATAGGCATCAAGGCCCCAAAGCATCTGTCCCGGGTCGGGCAAATGCGGGTCCGTCACGTGAATAAACTTCAAGGCGTCCACCCTGTGCTACCAATTCCCTCAAGAGGGTTTATAGCAGCACTGTGAGACGAGCGGGCGCTGAGCGCTTTAGTGGTTTGCGACGCGGTCGGGTCCCACAGCGTCATCATCGGAAAAGAAGATGGAGCGCAGAAGGTTCATTATCCACATGGTTACAGACGTGCCGGTCGCCATGAACGCGGCGACGGCCAATATGGGAACTGTCCCGTCGTTGGGACCGAATGCGACATATAGCAAGAGCGGAACCCATCCGCATGCCAATATCAGCAATCCAAGCCTGGTCATATCGTGGCCCTCCAGAGTATCTTGGACGGGCAGACAGTAGCCGCTGCTGCTTAGCAGACCATCAACGCGCAACCGTTGTTTTTAACCGTTTTTTAGCCAAAGTTTCCCGATGCTCGCAGACTTTCCACGTGCAGGGGAACAGTTGCGACCTCAAGGGAACAATGCGACCTGCTGCAGACCTGCCGATTCCTCCAGACCAAACATAAGGTTGAAATTCTGAACGGCCTGACCGGCGGACCCCTTCACCAGATTATCGAGCGTCGAGACCAGAATGACACGGCCGTCGATACGGTCGGGGTACACGGCAAGCATGACGTTGTTCGAACCACGCACAAATTGCGTTGAGGGAATGACACCGTCTGGTGCCAGCGACACAAAGGGTTCGTCCGCATAGGCCTGCTGAAGTAGGTTCCGGCAGTCGTCGGCGCTGGTACCGGATGTCAGACGGGCATAGGCGGTGATCAGCTCACCCCTACTCATCGGGATCAGGTGTGGCGTGAAATTTACCCGAATGTCTTCACCGCAAGCGGCGGACAGCTCCTGCTCGATTTCAGGCGAATGCCGGTGCTTGCCGATGGCATAGGGCGACAGGCCCTCGCCGGCTTCGGCGAACAGCGTGCTCTGCTTGAGCGCCCTTCCCGCACCGGTAACGCCCGACTTTGCATCTATAACAAGGTCTCGGGCATCGATAAGGCCGGCCTTGACCAGCGGCAACAGCAGGATCAGCACAGCCGTCGGATAACAGCCGGGGCACGCCACCAGTCTGGCCGGTTCTATCTGATCGCGATAGTGCTCGGTGAGCCCATAAACAGCCTGCGCCTGCAAATCCAGAGCCGTGTGCTCATGGCCGTACCACGCCGCATAGACGGCCGGGTCACGCAGCCGGAAGTCCGCCGACATGTCGATGACCTTGAGGTGCCGCGGCAGTTCGGAAATTACGGCCTGGCTGGTGGCATGCGGCAAGCCGCAAAACACCGCATCGATTTCGTCCCAGGTGACGTCCTCAGTCCGCACCTGTCCGGACTTGGCCTGCCGGATCTGGTGCGCA
>JANQIR010000104.1 GCA_028282065.1 Aestuariivirgaceae bacterium | reverse complement strand
CGGTGAGACAACGCCCGCAGCGTCTCCGATAAGCATAACACGTTCATTGGCAAACGGCCTTACGACTCCGCCGCAGGGAATTACACCGGAGCGGCGTTCCACAATCCGGCCGGGATCAAATCCAAACAGTCCTGAAACGTGCGCTCTGAACCGGTCAAGGCTGGGCTTTGTCGAACCGTTGGTTGCCAGACCGACCTGAACGACGTCCGGGGCTGGTGCGATCCAGGAGAGGTATCCGGGCGCGATTTGCGAATCGAGAAAGCAGTGCAGCAGTTCTTCGTCCAGGCCGTCTACTGTGCTGTATTCGGCTTCCAGGCCGGTCAGAAAGCGCCTGTTGCGGGCCAGGGCGAAGTTTGTCGCAACGGCAGAGCGCGCACCGTCAGCGCCGATGAGATAACGGCAGGTCAGGCCGAGACCGTGCAGCCGTATCGCTTCGCTCGTGGTTTCGGCGCCGGTAAAGCGTGTGCTGCAGCGTATTTCGGCACCGGCGCGGCGTGCTTCGTCGGCAAGCCAGCGCATCAGATCGGCGGTGCGAGTCGTCAAGAAGTAATATCCCGGCGAGTAGAGATCGACGGAGCGCAGGTTCGGTGAATAGAGCCGCACGCCATGCACGATCCGTATCAGATGGGCGGGAACGTCAAGTTCCTCCGCGGCTTCCTTGACCAGGATTCCTGTTGTGTGAATGCGTGCGCCCGGGTCCGGTTTGGCTTCGACCACCAGGACGTTGAGCCCGCGCAGAGCGGCGGCCCTGGCGCAGACCAGGCCCGCGAAGCTGGCTCCAACGATGATCAGGTCGTGGTCCACGGCGCTACTCCTGGCGCGCCGGCGCGACCACGGCACCAAGCGGTGTCACGCGTATTGAGGTCAATTGGTTGCGGCGCTTTCTGACCACTTCGAAGCGGAAACCGTGAAAGGTGAATGCCTGGCCGGGATCGGGGATCATCTGTGCTTCGTGAATGACCAGGCCGGCAATGGTGGTGGCCTCCTCGTCCGGAAGGTTCCAGTCGTTGAGGCGGTTGAGATCGCGAACCGATGTCGTGCCGTCGACGAGGAATGCGCCGTTTGCCTCGCGGCGGACGCCGCTGGCGCCGGTGTCGTGCTCATCGGTAATGTCCCCGACGATTTCTTCCAGTATGTCCTCCAGCGTTATCAGGCCCATGACCTCGCCGTACTCGTCGACGACGATGGCGAAATGTGCCTTGCGGCGCAAGAATGCATTCAACTGGTCTGCGACGGATGTCGTGTCGGGAACGAACCAGGGATTGAGCGCCAGCGCTTCGACCTTGATTTTCGATGCATCGCCCCTGTGTTTCTGCAGGGCTGCCAGAATGTCGCGGGCGTGCAGAATGCCGACAATGTTGTCCGGGTTGTCCTTCCACAGCGGGAGACGGGTAAAACCGCTTGCCAGAACGTCCTTGATAATCTCGTCGGGCGGGCGGGTGCAGTCGATGGTGTGCATCTTGGTCCGGTGCACCATCAGATCGCTAATCTCCAGTTCCTGCAGGTCGAGCACGCCGCCGAGCATGTCGCGATCGCGTTTGAACACGCCGCCTTCACGGTGATGCAGATCAATGGCGCCACGCAGTTCATCATGTGGGGTCAACACGTTGTCGACGGCGGAGATGTCCACCCCGAACAGTCTCATGGTGCGCTTGACGATGACCTCCACGCCCATGACGATCGGCGCGAACACGGCGACCAGAACACGAATGATGGGCGCCACGGCCATGGCGAACTTGTCCGGAAACACGATTGCGTAGGTCTTGGGCATGACCTCGCCGAAAATCAGCACAAGGGTTGTCATGACCAGTGTCGCATAGACCACGCCTGCATCGCCGAACAGTTTCAGGAACAGGCTGGTGGCCAATGCGGATGCCAGGATGTTGACCAGATTGTTGCCCAGAAGGATGGCACCGATCAGCCGTTCGGGCATTTCCTTCAGAATGCGCACAAGGGCTGCGCGGCGTATGCCGCGGCGTTCCAATTCGTGCATTCGGGCTCTCGATACGGCCGTTAAGGCGGTTTCAGAACCTGAGAAGAATGCCGACAGGATCAAGAGCCCCAGAACTGCACCGGCAATTATCGCCAAGGTCAGGGTCATCGCTGGCTAAGCTCCTGTTCAAGAAAGTCAATGAGTTCTGTCTCGTCGACATCCTGTGTGACAAAGGCCTCGCCGATGCCGCGTACCAGTATGAAGGTCAGTTTTCCGGCCTTCGCCTTTTTGTCCTGGCGCATGATCTCGACCAACTCGCGGGCGGGTGGAAGTGGCCCCGGCACCTCGTTCAGGCTGGCGGGAAGGCCGGCGAGGCGCAGATGCGCCGCCACACGGTCGGCGATACCGTCAGCGCAATGGCCGCAGCCTTGCGAGAAGCGAAACGCCATCACCATGCCGACCGCCACGCCCTCGCCATGCAGCAGCCTTTCGCCGTAGCCGGTTGCGGCTTCCAATGCGTGGCCAAATGTATGGCCAAGATTGAGAAGGGCGCGGACACCTCCTTCGCGTTCATCTTCGGCGACGATGCGGGCCTTGGCCCGGCAGCTCACCTCAATTGCCCGCTGCCGGGCATGACCGTGGCCCTGCAAGACGTTGTGGCCGTTGTCTTCAAGCCAGTCGAAGAATGCCGCGTCTCCCAAAAGGCCGTATTTGGCGGTCTCGGCATAACCGGCGGCAAACTGGCGCTGCGGCAGGGTGTCAAGGACGTCCGTATCGGCCAGCACCAGTACGGGCTGGTGAAAGGCGCCGATCAGGTTCTTGCCGAGCGTGGAGTTGATGCCGGTCTTGCCACCGACCGAGCTGTCCACCTGGGCCAGCAACGTCGTCGGGATCTGTATGAAGTTTACGCCGCGGCGCAGTATGGCGGCGGCGAATCCCGCCAAATCACCGATAACCCCGCCGCCAAAGGCGATAATGGTGTCAGCGCGTTCAATGCCCGCTCGCAGCAACTCGTCGCACAAGTGTGCGAGGTGGTCGTAGCTCTTTGTTGTCTCACCCGGCGGCATGACGATTGCCGAATGCTCGATGCCCTCGGCGTTCAGAGCCGCCTGAAGGGTCGGCAAATGCAGGCCGGCGACATTCTCGTCGGTGACGATGGCTGTTTTGGGCCTGTCGAGATGTTTGCCGACGAGACCGCCGCAACGCGCCAGAAGGCCGGGGCCGATATGGATGTCGTAGCTGCGTTCATCAAGCCCGACGCGGACCGTGGTGCCCGCATCACCGCAGGAAGATTGGTTTACGCTATCATTCATTACCAGACGGTCCTGCCAGGGCTTCAAGAACTTCAAACACCATTACAGAGTGGGGAACATCCCGGCTTTCCACAACATATCGGGCATTAGCATAGACGGGATAACGTTCTTCAATCAGCGATTTCATGACGGCTTCGGGATCCGGTGCCTGCAGGAGGGGCCTGTTTGACCGGCGCCTGACCCGCTTCATTAACAACGGGAGATCCGCCTTAAGCCAGACCGCACAAGCCCTTTCGTTTATGTTGTGGCGCGTTTCGCTGTTCATATAGGCGCCGCCGCCGGTTGCCACCACCTTCTGCCTGCCATCCAGAAGGCGGGTAATGACTTTGCGTTCACCGTCCCGGAAATAGGCTTCACCGTGATCGGCAAAAATTTCCGGTATGGTCTTGCCCGCGGCCAGTTCGATTTCAGCGTCGGCATCTACGAACGGCAGTTGTAGTCGCTGTGCCAGGCGGCGTCCGACGGTCGTTTTGCCGGCTCCCATCAGGCCGACGAGCACGACCGGCCGGCCAGAAAGGCCGGTTCGCGCGGCCTGAATCAGCCTTGGGGAGATTCGCTTGGCTTTGGTTGTCGTCATATTTGCAGCCGGGCGGCCGGTAGGGCCCTTTATGAACGTGTTTTCGTCCGGCAAGTCTTATCGTGGCGGCCGGTGGGTCGCAAAGACTTTCATAAGGCAGGGCAAATCTTTAGCTGCCTGTCTCTTTGGGTGGGGCCTTAGGCCAGTCGGGCCTAAACATGGAAAGACTTGGCCCGGCCGGGCGGTGCGGCAGTTTTGCTGTTCGCGACGAAGTGCGTTTACAGATCACGCCCGCTCAGGCATTTATGCGATTTCAGGAAATTGTCTGATTGGTACATTGGGGGCCGGACGCGTGCCGGATAGTCTTCGCTTTCTGTTAATCCTGGCGTGTTTGGGTGGTGTTGGATATGGCGCCATGTGGGCGCTTGCCACCTTTGCGCCCGAACAAACGCAGATTGTGAAACCGCTGTCCAATGCCGATTTCAGCAAATAGCACGCCAGCACCTGCAGGTATGCGCTGGCTTGAGGGTTTTCTGGAAATGCTCAGTGCCGAACGCGGGGCGCGAAGTAACACGCTGGATGCCTATCGGCGTGATCTGACGGACTACGTTTCGGAACTGTCCGGCAAAGGGGCGAGCGTGGAAAATGTCACGAGCGATGACATCCGCACATATCTGGCCGGACTCGATGCACTGGGACTGGCCAAATCGACCCGGGCCCGGCGGCTTTCGGCAATCCGGCAATTCCACAGATTCCTCTATGGTGAAGGACTTGCGGCCTCAAATCCGGCAACAGCGATCGATTCGCCACGCCGCGACAGAGCATTGCCCAAGGTGTTGGGGATTGATGATGTGGACCGGCTGATCGGTCTGGCGAGATCGCAGGCGCATAAGGCCAAAGCGGGCGACCGGCTCAAGGCGTTGCGGCTCTACTGTCTTGTTGAACTGCTTTATGCCACGGGCATGCGGGTCTCCGAACTGGTGGGACTGCCACGGCAAGCCGTGCGTGCCGACAGTGAGTGCCTGCTGATCCGGGGCAAGGGTGGGCGCGAACGGATCGTCCCGCTTACCGTCGTGGCGAGACGGGCGACGGAAGGCTACCTTGAGGCGCTTGAGAGCGAACCCGGCGGCAGCCAAGACGGCAAAGCCTGGCTGTTTCCATCTTATGGCAGCAGCGGTCATCTGACGCGGCAGTATTTCGCTCGGGAACTCAAGGGGCTTGCGGCACGATGCGGACTGCAGGCAGCAGCTGTGTCACCGCATGTTCTCAGACATGCCTTCGCCACCCATCTCGTGGCGGGGGGTGCAGACCTGCGCGCAGTGCAGCAAATGCTGGGTCATTCGGATATTTCGACAACCCAGATCTATACGCACATACAGGCGGAGCGTTTGAAAAAACTCGTCAATGAACACCATCCGCTTGCCGGATTTTGACGATGCAACGGCGTAAATGTCTGCGTGACCTTATTTCGTGCCGTCAAACTGCCTGGAAGTGTTGACAGATCGTCCTGCCATCGTCACTTTCCGCCGACCTTAACTCCATATCGGGAAAGATTGGTTTTGCCTTTATGAAGACCTATCTCGATTTCGAAAATCAGATCGCGGATCTGGAAGGCAAGATCGCTGAACTGAAAGCGCTGGCCGAGGAAGACGAGTCCGTGGCGATTGGCGAAGAAGTCGGCCAACTGGAACGTAAGGCTTCAAAGAGTCTTGAAGATCTCTACAAACAGCTTACGCCATGGCAGAAGACCCAGGTTGCCCGGCATCCCGACCGGCCGCACTGCCAGGACTATCTTGAGCAACTGATCACGGATTTTGTGCCGCTGGCAGGCGACCGCAAGTTTGCCGATGACCACGCGATCGTGGGCGGACCGGGCCGTTTTCGCGGTGAACCGGTGATGATCATCGGGCAGGAAAAGGGTTCAGACACGCAAAGCCGGCTGAAGCACAATTTCGGAATGGCCCGGCCTGAAGGCTACCGAAAGGCTGTCCGCTTGATGGAAACGGCCGACCGGTTCGGGCTGCCGGTGGTCACGTTCATCGATACGGCCGGCGCCTATCCGGGAATCGGCGCGGAGGAGCGCGGCCAGGCGGAGGCTATCGCCCGGTCCACCGATTGCTGCCTTGGTCTGGGTGTGCCACTGGTCACCGTGATCATCGGTGAGGGCGGGTCAGGCGGCGCCGTGGCCATTGCGACCGCCAACGCTGTCTTGATGCTTGAACATTCGATCTACAGCGTGATTTCACCGGAAGGTGCGGCCTCGATCCTTTGGCGGGATTCTGCAAAGGCCAAGGATGCCGCCACGGCCATGAAGATTACTGCGCAGGATCTTAAGTCGCTGGGCGTTATAGACACGATCATCGGTGAGCCTGTCGGTGGCGGGCACCGTGCGCCCGATGCGCTGATCCGGTCTGTGGGGGATGCGGTGTTCGAGGCGTTACTGCCGCTAAAGCACATGGCGCCAGATGAGCTGCGACGGCATCGTAGTGAAAAGTTTCTGGAGATCGGGCGTGCCTTGTGACGGCAAAACGCTTTAGGAATCGTGTTCAGCTTATGCTTTGGGCAATGGTCGTGTAAGCGTCCACGAAGGCCGCGCGGAATGTCGGCATGATCGGCGCAATAGCCAATCCAACTGCTGCGGCAATCAAGGCGTATTCGACGGCGGTGGCGCCACTGTCGTCGCCAAGAAACGCCAGGCAGCGGTGGGTAATTGTTCTTCTTTTTCCGCCGGTTGTCATTTCAATTGCACCAACTGTCTCTGTTTGACCCGCCGGAATGCTACACGGGGAGGCTGGACAGCCGGTTAGTGCAATGCTTCGAATTTTAACTATCTCGTATTTCTCAGAGAGTTTGAAGGACCCGCGCACGCCTCTGGTGCACAATAGATGAACGGACTGTGCCAGATTTGGGCGAATGTGCGCAGAACCAGACGTTTGACGGGCCGGATAAGGGACATCTAAAGCGGCCAGAAGAATAGGATACATGGAACACTGACGGTTAAAATCAGCAGCTCCAACGGTAAGCCCATGCGCCAATAATCGCCGAAGCGGTATCCTCCGGGGCCCATGATTATGGTGTTGTTCTTGTGCCCGATCGGCGTCAGGAACGCACAGGAGGCGGCCACCGCCACGCCCATCAACAGTGCATCCGGATTGACATCGAGGCGCTTGGCGATATCGACAGCCACCGGCGCTGCCACCAGAACCGTGGCAACGTTGTTCAGGACGTCCGACAGTGTCATGGTGACCACCATCAGCAATAGCAGGACCGCCACTGCGGACCAGCCCTCGGTCAAGGTGAGAATGACATCGGCGATGAGCGCGGTGCCGCCGGAGTTCTCCAGCGCGGCGCCAATCGGTATAAGGGACGCCAGAAGGACGATGACCGGCCATTCTATGGCTTCATAGACCTGTTCCAGCGTTACCACCTTGAGCAGGACATATGCGACGACGCAGGCCGCCAATGCAATCGGAAGGTATATCAGCGACAGGCTGGCCAGAATAATGGCTATGGCAAAAATGGCGATGGCGAGCCAGGCTTTGTCGCGCTGCGTGACCTGAAGTCCGCGTTCGGCCAGAGGCAGGCAGCCCATCCAGGCGACGACATCCGCCAGGCGATCGTTGGGGCCCATCAGCAACAGAATATCGCCGGCCCTTATGGTCAGGCGCCGGACGCGGTCGCGGAACTTCCGGCCTTGCCGCGACACCCCCATCAACATCACCGAATGCCTGTAAAGCAGCCGGATATCCATCGCGGATCGACCATCAATGCGCGCACCGATCGGCACGACGGCTTCGGTCATGGCCAGCGTTCCAGCCAGCGTGCCTTGATGTTTCTTGGAAGACGAATAGGCCAGCTTCAGCGCGCCGGAAAACTGCTCAAGCGCTTCGGGGCCAGCCTCCACTACCAGAATATCGTCCTTTTGCACCTTCCGTGTCGAGGCGGTGCCGGGCAGTCTTTCGCCGCGCCGGACCAGGCCCAATATTGCGACATCGTTTTCCTCGGCGGCAGGATAAAGCTCCCGAACGGTCTGGCCGATGGCCGGCGAATCGGGGGGAACCTTGATTTCCATGATGTAACCTTCAAGGTCTTCCAACTCGCTTACCGAATTGTGCTTGGTCGCCTCGGACGGGATCAGTCGCCAGCCGATCAATGCAATGAAGGCGATACCGACCATGGCGCAGGCAAGACCGACCGGTGCAAAGTCGAACATGTTGTAGGCCTCGCCGAGCGAGGTCTCGCGGAACTGTGCGATGACGATGTTCGGCGGCGTGCCGATCAACGTCACCATGCCACCCAGGATGGTCGCGAAGGAAAGCGGCATCAGCGACAGGGCCGGAGATCGTTTTGCCTTGCCGGCGGCTTGCATGTCGACGGGCATCAGAAGAGCCAGGGCAGCAACATTGTTCATGAAGGCCGACAAGGTGGCGCCAATCGCGGCCATGGATGAGATGTGGGCCGGTAGGGATCTGGCCGAATCAACCAGGTTTCTGGTGATCAGTTCAATGGCGCCTGACTGCTGGAGGGCACGCGAAACGATCAACACAAGCGCTATGATGATGACGGCGGGATGTCCGAAGCCGGAAAACGCCTGATCCTTGGGGACCACGCCCAGGATGAGCGCCAGGGAAAGCGCGCCGAAGGCCACCAAATCGTACCGAAACCGGCCCCAAAGCAGCAATGCAAGGACCGAACCCATAAGGGCGAAGAGGATTGCCTGTTCCGCAGTCATGGCGCGCACCGTAATGAAGCCACATGGCTGCGCCAAGAAGGATTTACGACATTTCCCGTATTCTTGCTTCGCTTGGCGCGGGATTGATGTAAAACATCTTTACATGAGCTGGTCGAAACAAGGTTCCGGCGGCAAACGCCGGGGGTATCATCACGGGAATCTGAAAGATGCGTTGGTCAATGCCGCGCTCGATCTGATATCCGAACGGGGACCTGCGGGGTTTACTTTTGCCGATGCTGCCAGGGCTGCGGGGGTGAGTGCGGCCGCGCCTTATCGGCATTTTCGCGACCGCGACGAACTGGTTGCCGAGGTTGCCAGGCGGGGCTTTGAACAGTTTGCCGACAAGCTGCGCAGGGCCTGGGACAGCGGCAGGCCGGATCCGGTCAACGCTTTTGACCGGGTGGGCCATGCATACCTGAATTTCGCCCGAGATGAGGCTGCGGCCTACTCTGCCATGTTCGAATCCGGCCTGCCACCATCATCCACGCGTGAGTTGCAGCAGGCGGCCGACAAGGCCTTTGAAGTGCTCAAACAGGCATCGGAGGCGCTGTGTGCCAGCCTGCCGGCGGATGAACGTGCGCCGCCGATGATGGTGGCGTTGCACATGTGGGCGATGAGCCATGGGATTGCGTCGCTGTTTGCTCGCGGCGACAGCGGGCGGCGCAAGCTGCCCATGCAGCCGGAACAGCTACTGGAAGCGGGATTTCTGGTCTATCTGCGCGGCATTGGAATGTTTGGGAAACCGAAATGATATTTCCCGGCGGACCAGTGCATTTCCACCAAAGCGATACGGCGCGGGCTCGGGCGGCCCACGCCGTTTCTTTTCAGTCAAGTCCTGGTACTCCCTTTGCCGGCTTAGAGGAACCGCTGACGGCAGCGACGCAGGTTGCCATGGTAGTGATTGCGCGCTGCGCGGACCTTGCTTGAGTTGCCGCCTGCCTGTGACAAAGCCGCATTGTAGACGCGCAGGGCAAACGAGGCGCATTCGTGATATTGAGCCTGGGCCTGGGCCTGACGCTGCTGTATGCGGCCCGAGGTCGGGTCCGACTGGGCGCTGGCCGTGCTGATGCCTGTCATGGCGACACACAGTGCACCGGCGGCGATGGTTGCGATCTTAAAGTTCTTGGACATAGACATTTGGGTTTCCTTTCATGAGGGCTGGTTTAAGTCCTGATGGATGCTCCATCGTGGGGCCGGACCTTAGGCAGGTCCGGTTTTTGTCCTTTGCACCATTGCGCGGGACAACGCTCATCACGCCTTGGCGATGATGATTTCGGCATAGGCGGCGGGCACGCGCATTGAGCCGTCGCCTGCGGTGTTGTGTTCCTCGATCAGCGCTAGCATGTGCTCTTCAAGGGCGTTTTGGCCCGCCCTATCAAGTGCCAGGAAGGCCTTGTGGACCGGTCCGTAGTAGGCGCGGAAGATATCGATGAAGTGTTCCGGCGAGTGGTAGCGGAATACGAAGTGTTTTTCCTGGAATGCGATTGAACTGGCGTGGCTTTGAAAGTTCCGTTCGATCCAGTCGCGGGTTCCCCACTGGGCTGGCGATGATACCCCGGCGGGCGGCGTCACATATTGGCCGAGCGTCTTGAACAGTTGCCCAATGAATCCGGCCGGCGTCCAGTTGGCCAGGCCGATCCTGCCGCCGGGCCGGCATACGCGGATCAGTTCGGCGGCTGCCTTCGGCTGGTTCGGTGTGAACATAACGCCGAACGTGGAGACCACCGCGTCATATTCTCCGGCGTTGAACGGCAGGTCTTCTGCGTCGGCGATCTGATATTTGACGGGCAGGTCCTCCGCCGATGCACGCGCTTGGCCGCGTGACAGCAATGTGTCGACATAGTCCGTAGAGGTGACCGCGCACCAGCGCCGTGCGAACGCCAGCGTTGCGTTGCCGTTGCCGGCGGCAACATCCAGTACGTTCGATCCTGGTGCGATATCCATGGCTTCGGCCAGCTGCTCGCCGACGATCTGCAGGGTGGTGCCGATCTTGGCATAGTCGCCGGAACTCCAGGCCGCGTTCTGCTTCACTTTGATCGCCCGGAAGTCCGGCGCGGCTGTTGCAATCGTGTCCATCGTATAGTTTCCTTTTTTCAGCCGCGGTTGGTCTGGTGTCTGCGGCATGTTTATTTGTGGTCTTTCGGGAGAGAGGTTCGGTTCGTCTCTCCGCACGGCGACTATGGTTATCGGGCATGGTGCCCGGCTGCTTGGAGAAAGCATGGAGATTGGCTGGGGAATGGCTGGTGAAGTGTGGGGAAGGCCGGCAGGCGGGCCGGCCTGGCATTCAACAGTCACGAAATCGGTGGCGTTGCGGCCATGATCATCCGGTTCGGAAACGTTGTCGTGGATCGCGGCGCCTACACATTGCGGGTGGATGGCGCGCTCTGCCACGTCGAGCCGCTGGTCTTCGACCTCATCGTTTTTCTTGCCGGGAGTAGTGGCCGGGTGATCAGCCGCGACGAGATCATCGAACAGGTCTGGGGCGGCCGTATCGTGTCCGACGCGACGATTTCGAGCTGCATCAAGTCTGCGCGCCAGGCGTTGGGCGATAGCGGCGCAGAGCAGAGCCTCATACGGACGGTGCGCGGGCGCGGGTTCAAATTCATCGCCAATGTGACGACGAGCGGGGATGAACCGCATGTCGCAGCGATGCCGGCCCGGGATATCGCACCTGCACCGCTAATCCCTTCAGAGCTGCCCGCTCAGGGTGCTCCGTCCATCGCTGTCTTGCCGCTGCAGCTTTTGACACCGAATGAACGGCACGACAGGCTTGGCGATGCGGTGTCGCAGGAGGTTATCCTGGAGCTTTCCCGGTTGCACTGGCTGTTTGTGATCGCGCGTGGTTCATCCTTCATGTTCCGGGATCCCAATGTGGACCTGCGTTCGGTCAGCGAGACGCTTGGGGTGCGTTACGTGCTGACGGGAACTCTTTCGATCCATGGGCAAACCAGTGTGGTGGCTGTTGAGCTTGTACAGGGTTCGGATGGCCGGGTCATTTGGGCGCAGCGTTTCGAGCAGCCGCTGTCTGAGTTGCTGTTGCTGAAGTCGACGATCGCCGCCAACATCGTCGGTGCCGTGGAAACCCGCATCCAGACCACAGAGGCCATCCATGCCGGGCGGCTGCCAACCGAGAACCTGGATGCCTGGTCAGCCTATCACAGGGGCTTATGGCACATGTTCCGTTACAACGAGGCAGACAATGCGGCTGCTGCCGACCTGTTTGCGCGAGCTGCGGCGGAGGATCCCTATTTTGCGCGGGCCCATGCCGGGCTGTCGTTCACGCACTTTCAAAAGGCATTTTTGAATTTCTCAACCGATCGCGAGGAAGATCGCAGGCTTACCCGAATGTATGCCGAACGGAGTTTTGAACTCGATCCGCTCGATCCCTTCGTCAACCTGACAATGGGCCGATCGGACTGGCTTGCCGGTGATCTGGAAGCGGCGATGCCCTGGCTCAAACGCAGTATCGACCTCAGCCCCAACTACGCGTTTGCGATCTACAACCATGCCCTGCTGGGTGTTCTGCAGGGTGATGGCGAACAAGGCGAACAGCGCGTCAAAAGGGCCATATCGTTGAGCCCGGTCGATCCCTTGAGCTATGCGATGCTCGGAACCAGATCCATGTCGCATATGTTGCGGGGCGATTATGATACGGCCGCCGATTGGGCCGCCCGGGCGATCAGGGCGCCGCATGCGCATTTCCAGATCTTCGCTCTGGCAGCCATAGCTTATGAAATGATCGGCGAGCGCGACCTGGCGGAGCAGACACTGGCGCGGATCCAACGCATGAAACCGGATTTCCGGCAGTCGGACTTCTTCCGCGCTTTCCAGTTTACGGATGGTGAGTTCCGGGCTGAGATCACCAAGGCAATGTCCAACTTGAACATTTCTTAAGAACGGATGATATCGATGGGGCCTCACTCTAAAGTTGCCGGAACGTCCGCGGACGAACTTCTGGAACGCGCCTATAGCCTGGCTGGCCAGGAAGACGCGCTTGAACTCTACCATGATTGGGCCGCGACCTATGATGAAACGATGACGGAGGGGCTTCACTATGCGTCTCCGCGGCGGTGTGCCGGTCTGCTGGCGCGGCATCTGCCGGACAAATCGGACCGTATCCTGGATGTCGGGTGTGGAACCGGACTGGCGGCGGGCGAGCTTGCCAAGCTGGGGTTTGAGAATTTCGACGGTATCGACATTTCTCCGGACATGCTGGAAACGGCGAAGTCGCGCGCTATCTACAAACGTCTTGAAGTGGCCGACCTGCTAAAGCCGCTTCAGATCGAGACCGGTAGTTACGATGCCGCGATCTCAACCGGCACGTTTACTCATGCCCATGTCGGGTCCGGCTGCCTCGCAGAGCTTTTCCGGGTTCTGAAACCTGGCGGCCTGTTCGCGTTCACCGTGCATCTCGACGTTTGGGAGCCGCAAGGCTTTGGACGCGAACTCGGCCGTCTGCAGGCGGAACGGATTGCCGATCCGGTGGAAATGTTCCTTGGCAGCTACTTCAGCACGGCAGACGAACCGGAAGGCCGGTATTGTGTCTACCGGAGGCTCTAAGGACCAACGCCTTGCCGCCGAGGCGCGGGTTCGCAAGGCAAGAGCTTTGCGATCCGTGGAAGAGGCGAGGGACCTTTATCGCGATTGGGCGGAAGACTATGACCGGGACATCGGCGGGGCGCTGAATTTCGTGGCCATCGGCCGGGTTGCCGGCTTGCTGGCCGAGCAGCTTGACGACTGCGATGCGCAGATCATCGATCTTGGATGTGGCACCGGGCTGGCCGGTGCAGCGCTGCGCAACCTGGGCTACTGCCATCTTGACGGGCTGGATCTTTCGCCGGAGATGTTGAGCGTGGCAGAGGAAAAGCAGCTTTACCGGGACACGATTGTGGCAGATCTTACCGGTCCGCTCGACCTTGCCGGTGAAAGCTATGACGGTGCGATTTGCAGCGGGACTTTCACATCCGGTCATGTCGGTGCCGATGCGCTTGACGAGATCGTGCGCATCCTGAAACCTGGCGGCGTATTATCAGCGGTCGTGGCCGATGCCGTCTGGCAGGACGGCGGCTTCGCGGACTGGTTCGTACAGGCCGCTGCCGATCAGCGCATAGCGATCTTGCATCTCAGCCATGAGCCGATTGTCGAAGGCGGTGAGCCCGAGGGCCGAATGGTCGTTTTCAGGCGGCGGCCTCGTTTAACCGGCCCTCAATCAGTTTGACGACGTCGCCCACCAGGTTGTCGATCATGAAGTCCTTGGGCGTATAGACGGCTGCAACGCCCATCTGTTTGAGAACGTGGACGTCTTCGTCGGGAATGATCCCGCCAACGATCACCGGCACCTTGTCGAGGCCGGCGGTCCGCATCCGGTTCATGACGTCGCGCACCAGCGTGACATGGCTGCCGGACAGGATGGACAGGCCGACGGCATGTACGCCGTTTTCACCGGCGGCTTCGACAATCTCTTCCGGTGTGAAGCGTATGCCGTCATAGACCACGTCCATGCCGCATTCTCCGGCGCGTACGGCAATCTGCTCGGCACCATTGGAGTGCCCATCAAGGCCGGGCTTTCCGACCAGGAATTTCGGCGCCTCGCCCAGCCGCTTGGCGAGCGCGCTCACGGCTTCGCGAACGTCATCTGCGGACTGCGTGCGCAGGTGCACGACAACGCCGGTCGGCGCGCGGTACTGTCCGAATGCCTCGCGCAGCGTTTCGCCCCATTCTCCGGTCGTCACACCTGCCTTGGCGCAGGCAATTGACGGCTCCATGATGTTGCTGCCGTCCTCTGCCGCCTGTCTCAATGCTTCAAGTGACGATGCAACCGCCGCTGCATCACGGGCCTTCCGCCAGGTCTTGAGATTTTCGATCTGGTCATATTCGACATGATCGGGAACGGTCAAAATGGCGTCCGTTTCACCGGCCGCGAGCGGTGAGTCCTCGCTCTCGCAATACGCATTGACACCGACGACCATCTGTTCGCCTGCTTCGATGGATTTGAGCCGTGCCGTGTTGGAACGGACCAGTTCCGACTTCATGTAGCCGGTCTCCACCGCCTTGATTGCGCCGCCCAGGTCTTCGACTTTCTTCAATTCAGCACGGGCCTGGGATTTCAGATCTTCCACTTTTGCTTCGATTTCACGGGAGCCCTCGAAGATATCGCCATATTCCAGGAGGTCCGTTTCGAAGGCCATGATCTGCTGCATGCGCAATGACCATTGCTGATCCCATGGCCGTGGCAGGCCCAACGCCTCGTTCCAGGCAGGCAGCTGAACTGCGCGGGCGCGGGCGTTTTTCGACAGGACGACGGCCAGCATCTCAATCAGGATACGGTAGACGTTGTTCTCCGGCTGCTGCTCGGTCAGCCCGAGCGAATTGACCTGTACGCCGTAGCGGAAACGGCGCAGCCTTTCGTCCTGCACGCCATATCGCTCACGGCAGATCTCGTCCCACAGTTCGGTGAATGCCCGCATCTTGCACAACTCGGTCACGAACTTGATGCCGGCATTGACAAAGAAGCTGATGCGCCCGACGACGCGCGGAAAATCATCGTCGCAGACCTCGCCGGACGATCTTACCGAATCCAGAACGGCAATGGCGTTGGCAAGAGCAAAGCTTAACTCTTGGACCGGTGTCGCACCGGCCTCCTGCAGGTGGTAGGAGCATACATTGACCGGATTCCATTTCGGCAGTTGCCGGTATGACCAGGTGATGGTGTCGCGTATCAGCCGCATGGACGGCTCCGGCGGGAAGACATAGGTGCCGCGGGAGAGGTATTCCTTGATAATGTCGTTCTGGGTGGTGCCGGTCAGCGCCGTGCGGCTTGCGCCCTGCTCGTCGGCGACGGCGGTGTAGAGCGCCAGAAGCCAGGCCGCGGTTGCGTTGATGGTCATGGACGTGTTCATCTGCTCCAGCGGGATCTGGTCGAACAGCGCGCGCATGTCGCCAATATGGCTGACCGGGACGCCGACCTTGCCGACCTCGCCACGGGCCAGGACATGATCGGCATCGTAGCCGGTCTGCGTCGGCAGGTCGAAGGCGACCGACAATCCGGTCTGCCCCTTGGCGAGATTGGTCCGGTAAAGCCTGTTGGAGTCCCGCGCGGTCGAGTGGCCGGCATAGGTGCGGAAAATCCAGGGCCGGTCCCGTCCGGGGCCGGAAGTCGAACCGGATGACATGTCAATCCTCCTACAAAGGGCAAGAGCGCAATCGGCGCCATGGAACCACGACATTTGCTGCGGTGCAACCAGCCTTTGGAGTGAGAGAGATTTTGAAGGCCCAAAAGGGAGGTTCAAGTTTCAAACTTGCCGGCTGCCTTGAACAGGATCAACAGTAGGATAAGAGCAATCGACATGCCGACACAGGATGCAACGGTAACCGACGGTATGAGGTTGTCCTCGAAATCCAGAAGTCTCAGGCCTTGCGCGCCTAAGATTGACGCCAGCGCACCAAACATCAAGACAGGAAAGATAAGGAACGCCAACATAGTGTTTCCAAGGGTTTCCTTGACCAGATATGAACCGAACAGACACACCAAGGACACCACCATATAGACATCGCTGTCCATGTTGGTCAGATGCGCGAATTGCTGCATCAGATAGTTCATGGTTTTCCCGCCGGGGCGTTATCTCTTTGAATAGACAAAGAACTTAATGAATTTTACGACCCTGTGATTAAGAAAACGTTTACGATTTTCGTGACGGGAACCGGCATGTGGCGTATGGTGCTTTTGGTGCAGTGCAATATTGTGGCAACTGGGCTATGGTGGCTTTCATGGGAACGGTACGGGCCTGGACGCGTTTGGCCGGGCCGCTCAGTTATGCAAGGACTTGACGTATGGCGCAGCAGACTATTCAGACGACACAGAAGGCCGCTCAAACGGGCGGCAAGGTTAAAGACCTTTATGAGATGGGCGAGCTGCCGCCGCTGGGGCATGTTCCGAAGTCCATGTACGCTTGGTCGATACGCCAGGAACGCCATGGTGAGCCGGATACGGCCATGCAGGTGGAGGTGTTGCCGACCTGGGAGATCGACAGCCATGAGGTGCTGGTTCTCGTGATGGCCGCCGGGGTCAACTATAACGGCGTGTGGGCGTCGCTGGGTAAGCCGATTTCGCCGATCAACGTACACAAGAACGATTATCATATCGCCGGCTCCGATGCGTCCGGGATCGTGTGGGCCGTTGGTTCCAAGGTAAGGCGCTGGAAGGTCGGCGATGAGGTGGTCATCCATTGCAACCAGGACGATGGGGATGACGAGGAGTGCAATGGTGGCGATCCGATGTTCTCGCCGACACAGCGGATCTGGGGATACGAGACGCCGGATGGGTCGTTTGCGCAGTTTTGCAGGGCGCAGGCTCAGCAACTCATGCCACGGCCGCAGCATCTGACCTGGGAAGAATCGGCCTGTTACACGCTCACCCTGGCCACCGCCTACCGCATGCTGTTCGGACATCGGCCGAACACCCTGCGCCCCGGGCACAATGTGCTTGTCTGGGGGGCTTCAGGAGGGCTTGGATCGTTCGCCGTACAGCTTTGCGCGACCGCCGGTGCCAATGCAATCGGGGTGATCTCCGATGAAGACAAGCGCGATTTTGTCATGTCTTTGGGTGCCAAGGGCGTCATCAACCGCCGGGATTTCAATTGCTGGGGCGAGATGCCCGAAGTCGGCACGGAGGACTACGCCGCCTGGTTTGCGGAAGCACGTAACTTCGGCAAGGCGATCTGGGCGATCACCGGCAAGGGCGTCAATGTCGATACCGTTTTCGAACATCCCGGCGCTGCAACGTTCCCGGTGTCGTGTTTCGTGGTCAAGCGCGGTGGGATGGTTGTCTTCTGCGCGGGCACGACCGGCTACAAGCTGACAATGGATGCGCGCTATGTATGGATGCATCAAAAGCGCGTTCAAGGCTCGCACTTTGCCCATCTGCAGCAGGCGATGCAGGCCAATCAACTGGTCATCAACCGGCGGATCGATCCGTGCATGTCGGAAGTGTTCGCATGGGAGCAGATCCCCAAGGCGCATATGCGGATGATGCACAATGAGCACAAGCCGGGAAATATGGCGGTGATGGTGTGTGCGCCCAAGACGGGCCTGCGTACCTATGAAGACGTTGTGGAAGCCTGCGGCGGGTGATTGCCGCCGCAGGGTTTGATTCCGACCGATCACTGCTTCAACCAGACGGTCTGGCCGCCTATGCCGCCGCCCAGACCCGCGGGCACCGGTACGGAGCTGTCAGCGTAGTTGGTGCGGATGTTCAGGACTGAATGAGAGTTCACCTCAAGTGTATGCGTTATGAGGATGGTCCATGGTGAGGCGGCAGAAATGTTGCCATGGCTGTTCAAATGCAGACCCGTCGTTGGCAGGTAGATGACACCTTCAATGATCGAAGATGAGTCACTGTTCAGGATCGAGAAGTCCGCGCTTTCCACGTCCCGATCCTGATAGAACACCATGCCGGCGTAGGTGCCGGACGTTGGTGCAGAGAAGTTGATGTGACTGCCGCTGTTAATATTGAACCGCGGGTTGTTTTCATCGCCTGTCAGGAAAAACATGACGCCAGTGCCAGTGGCCGATGAACCGCTGTTGACGATGAATTCACCGTCCCTGATGACATAGATGCCGGGCCGAAAGGTAACGTTTGCGCCGCTATCGATCTCCAGCTTCTTGCAATATACGCCGGGCGACAGCGTCCTGGTGCCTTCGACCTTTCGGTCGGTCCAGTCGCAAGAGCCGCTTGCTTCGGCTGGTACCGGCAGCTGAGCCAGCGGATCCTCGGCCGGTGGACAATCTTCTGGAGAGGGCACGAACTGTGAACCCGAATTGGTGTCCCAGCCACCGTTAACGCAGATCCGGCCTGCCGTGATGTCACCGTTACTGTTGCCAACGAGGGCTTCGGAGTTGGAGGAATTTACCTGCACCAAGCAATCGGGTGCGTTGATCCGCGAATCGGAGTTCACCATAAGTGCTTCTTTTTCGTTGGGGTGCAGCGTCAGAATGCAAGGGCCTCCACCTTCTTTAAACGCTGCCACAGAGGTTGTGGTGACCCGCGTGGTTTCTATGCCGGCGATTTGCATGAGACTGGCCGAAAGTGTAGTGGTGATCGTGACGCTCACTTCATTGCCGTTCACACTGACAGTCGTCGTCAGCGCGCCGGCGTTGTCGGGCAGATTCTCGGTCAGAAACAGACGTGCGGTCGCTTTGCGGTCGTCGGCTGCCGCACCGATCAGCGCGGCGCCGCTCAAGGCTGCTGCATCCGCCACGATTTGAAGATTGGCACGCATGGTGTGCATTCGGCCGAAATCCGTTGCCACACCTGCTGCCAGGAACAATGGAACCGCACCAAGGGCGAAAGCCACTGCGACGTGGCCTTGAACATCATGGTACAGTTTCCCAAGAAGGCTTTCTCTCCGGGGGCGAGGCATTGTGTATACCCTGTATTGCCGGCAGCGGGCGAACACTCGCCTCATGCGGCCGATTTACCCCGGTATGCACGTTATACGGGCTAAACTCTAAAGTTGTGTTGAGTCGCACTTAAAAACTTTAAGTATGTGCAAATTAAAAGTGCATTTTAGTTTTTGGCAATCTTGAATTGTGAAATGTCTGTGCGCCGCCATGCCGCATTCATGTCTTCAAGGCATGGTGACACGTTGCGGGGCATGATGGTTTGCCGCGTGAACACCCTCCGCCAGACAATTGCGCTTGTTCTTTGCGTGGTGATGGCCTTGCAGTTCGCCGGGGCAAGCTATGTCCAG
>JANQIR010000100.1 GCA_028282065.1 Aestuariivirgaceae bacterium | reverse complement strand
CTTCGTTTTCGTTTTTGTCAGAAATTAACGCTTGAACTCTAAAATCGCGGGCTCATTGCCAATTCGGGGGCAACATGAGCAAGTTCAACGCACAGATCTGTGCGATCCTGTTTGCATTGGCAGGGATCGTGGCAGTGGTTGGCGGTAGTCTCTACTACCATAACGGAAAAGCGACCTTTAAGGCACGTAAGACCGAGGAAAAGGCCACGGTTCTTGAGCTGGTCACATCCTTTGTCTCAACTTACTCTGCGCACAGGGTCAAAGACGGCAAGCATGAAATGCCAGTTCCAGCGACGTATCGGGCGCTGGCCTTCGCCGCGTTCAATGAAGGGCGCAAGGGCGGAGATGTCGCGCAAGTGGAGATGGTCGGTGTGCCGGATTACGAAATTGCAACCGCTCCGGCAGATCAGCACGCCGCGTCGACCGTGTCCGGAATGGCCAAGTCCGGTTCCACCACGCTGTGGAGCGGTTTTGTCGGCCGGGGTAAAGCGGAAACGTTACGGACTATACGCCCTGTCGTGGCAGACAAACAAAGTTGCGTAACGTGCCATAATCGATTGCAGGAAGGTGTCAAGACCTGGAAGGTTGGCGACATAATGGGGGCGTATGTCCTCGACGTGCCGGCGGCCAAATTTCTGAGCGGCTTGAAGCGTGAGGCATTCGCATTGGGTGGAATCACCTTCCTGGTAATCTCGGCGATTGGTCTGTTTTTGGCGAATGCGCAACGCCGGATTGGTGAAGCGCGGCAACGGGCGCAAGAAGACCGTCAGGAGATGCTTGAAGAAGCACGGAAACTGGCTGAGCAGGAAGCCATGAATCTCTCTGCTGAAGTGCAGAAGATAAACGAGCAACTGAGAAGGACGAACAAACGGCTGCATGAAAATGTCGGCGAGTTGAAAGAGGCGCAGGATCAGTTGGTTAAACGCGGGAAACTCGCACAGCTCGGACAATTGACGGCCACTGTTGCGCACGAGATTCGCAATCCACTCAGTGCTGTGCGGACATCGGCATTTCTTATTGAGCGCAAGTTCAAGGAGGAATGCCCTGGTATCGAGAAACCGCTTTTGCGAATTGGATCCGGCATCACGAGATGCGACAACATTATTACCGAGCTTTTGGATTTTGCGCGCTCGCGCAGCCTGCAGTTACAAGAGGTTGACCTTGATCAGTGGATACGGACCCTGGTGAGCGAACAGGCAGAACACCTCTCGGCGGAAATAGCAATCGAATGCCATCTAGGTTTGGACGGCGCGCAAGTGCCGATTGATCCAGATGTGCTGAGCCGGGCGATTATCAATTTCCTCAGCAATGCGGCGGAAGCAATGGTCGGCAAGAACAAGGAACGGCCTAGTACGCCAACCATCGACCCGAAGATCATTGTTGCCACTGCGATCACGCCTCGCGGAGTCGAGATCTCAGTGACCGACAATGGGCCGGGCATTACCGAAGACGTCATGTCGAAGATCATGGAGCCGCTGTTCACCACCAAGAGTTTCGGTATCGGGCTAGGCCTGCCTGCGGTGGAGAAAATCTTCGAACAGCATGGCGGTGGGATGGATATTTCAAGTGAGCTGGGACAAGGCGCCAAGTTCACCGGTTGGTTTCCGTTTCACGAAGAGCCGCAACGATTGTCCGCGTGAGGATGGCTGAAACAGGCCGGCTTGCGGGCTGAACCTTCATGCCGGCAGAACGCATGCAATTGCACTCTTCATGTGCGCCATGCATGCCGGCGCGCGGGACCGTAGAGAAACAGGCGTTTCATGACCGTGCATGTGCCGGTTCGGTTCGCTTGGCCGCCTTGCTGCGGCCAAGTTTTTGGACGCATAGTGTTTAGACTAAAGTCTGATATGTTCCCTATGCTCGCCGGCAGGCTGCCGGACGGTGCTCGCAATGATCTGGGTTGCTGCATTTCTCATAATATACCTTGTGGCCATGTATATCTGGCCCAGGTATTTGTGGCCGATCTTCTGCGGATTGTTCGCCAACCGTCATCTGGTGTTCAGTGTCGCCTTCTTTGCCCTGATCGTGCCGCTTTCCGGCCAGCTGTTCGGACCGTATCAGCAACGCATGATTGCCAAGAAGAGCGTTGTTCCCGGCATCAGCGTGAACGCACCAGAGTGCGGTCCTGACTTTCCCCTTCGGATCCGTTTCAGCAACTATACGCCGTCGCGAATCCGGCAAATTGAGTTCTCCGTCATATTACGACGCACAGGCAGCGCCACGCAGGTCGGCCGTATTTCCAAGGCGTACAGCAAGCTTATCGGACCAGGTGGTGCATATGGCAGCTGTCATCAATTGCCACAGCTGTCCTTGCCGGCACAGGCAGATGAACTGACCTTCGAGTTCGACTATGATCGCTTCCGGGTGACGTTTGAAAGCAGTTAGGATTCCTCAAGTTTGGGCTGGCGGTGGTTCATTCAAACCGTGACCTGCCTTAGAGTCCGATTTGCCGTTGCGAGACAACCTGTCATGGCGACTAGAGCATGTTCGCGAAAAGTGTGTGCGGTTTTCGGATAAGAACATGCTCAATATCAAAGAGATAGAGCATTTTTAGTGACTCAGGTTTGACAAAAAATGCGCTAGGTGAGTGGCCTGGCTCCAGCGCTGCGGGTACCACATTGTCGAGGGAGTAGGGATCGACCCATGAAAACCATACTTATAACAGGTGCGGCAGGATGGCTGGGAGGCATGCTGCGCGATCAGTTGAACGGCTGGGTCGAAACCCTGCGGCTCAGCGACATTGGTGACCTCGGCCAAACGCGTCCCGGTGAGGAACTGGTGCCTTGCGAATTGGGAGATTATGATGGTGTGATGCGCCTGGTCGACGGTGTGGACGGCATTGTTCACCTTGGCGGGCAATCGATCGAAGGTGAGTTCGAAACCATCGTGAATGCGAATTTGCGGGGCTGCTACCACATCTTCGAAGCTGCCCGGAAGCATGGCAAACCACGCATCCTGTTTGCCAGTTCAAACCACGCCATCGGCTTTCATGAGCGCGAGACGAGGCTTGATGGAGACGCACTGCACCGCCCCGACAGTCTCTATGGCGTCTCCAAGGCTTTCGGCGAGAACCTTGCGCGTTACTACTACGACAAGTTCGGCGTTGAGAGCGTGAGCGTGCGTATCGGGTCATGCTTTGAGAAGCCGAAGGACCGCAGAATGCTGGCGACCTGGCTGAGCCCGAGCGATTTCGTTGCGATGGTCAAGGCTGTTTTCGAGGCGCCTCGGACAGGTGCAACAGTCCTTTATGGTGCGTCCGCCAACCGGGAACAGTGGTGGGATAACGGGCATGCGGCTTTTCTGGGTTGGAAACCGAACGACAGCTCCGAACAGTTTCGCGCCGAAGTCGAGGGGGCGACACCGGTGCCGGATCCAGAAGACCCGGCAGTGCGCTATCAGGGGGGATCGTTTGCGGCGGCCGGGCATTTCGAAGACCGCGAGCCTGGATCGTAAAGGGTAGGGATACTGCGGTTTGGCAATGTGAGGATTACAGCCGGTCAGATTCTTCAAAGATGCGGATCGCGACTCATGATATGGTCGAGGCGCGGAAGGGGCTGAACGAAATGCCGGGCTGGGTTACTGAAATACCGCAACAATTCCGGCGTCTGGCTGCAGAAGTGGGCGTGCCTTTCACCGGCATTGACGCCAAGTGGGTGGCGCTGCAGCTGGCGGTGATTATCGTTGCCTGGCTTGCCGCGGCGAGCGTCTCACGGTTCCTGACGCCGAGGTTTGAGGCGCGCATTCGGCAGATCAAGGGTGATCCCAAGCTGTTGCGGTTTCTCGCGCTCACGTTGAGACGGTTGCGCTGGATACTGTTTACCGTGATCTTGTGGTCGATCGCGATTGCAATGCGGGAAGTCACGTGGCCATCGCGCAGTTATTTCATTGTCGTTGCAGCGAATCTCGCGACAGCCGGCGTGATCATTTCCATCGTGTCGCGGCTCGTGCGGGTGCGGTTTGTTGCCAATCTCATTGCAATTGCAGCATGGACGGTTGCCGCACTGTCAATTCTTGGCATCCTTGATGAGACGACCGCGCTATTGGACGGTGTCGGGATAGAGTTTCAGGACTTCCGGCTAACGCCATTGCTGGTGATCAAGACTGTCTCTGCGGTATTGTTATTTTTGTGGCTGGCCGTCATGATCGGCCGGTTTGCCGAGCGCCGCATCCGTTCAATTGAAGACCTCAGTCCCTCCTTACAGGTTCTGTTCGGCAAGCTAGTTAAAGCGCTCCTCATTGTGACTGCGGTGGTTGGCGGACTGTCGATGGTCGGTGTGAAATTCACCGTATTGGCAGTGTTCTCCGGCGCCATCGGGCTTGGTATCGGGTTCGGGCTGCAAAAGGTCGTCTCCAATCTGATCTCCGGGATCATTCTGCTTTTGGACAAGTCAATCAAACCCGGCGATGTGATCAGCGTCGGCGATACCTATGGCCAGATCAACCAACTTGCCGCACGGTATGCATCGGTCATTTCCCGTGATGGGCGGGAGTATCTGATTCCCAATGAGGATCTGATCACATCGCAGGTTATCAACTGGTCCTATTCAAGCCCGCTGGTGCGCCTCGATCTTGATTTCGGCGTGAGTTACGAGGCCAACCCGCACGAGGTCAGGAAGCTTGCACGGGAAACGGCGGCCAAACACGAACGCGTTGAGACCAAACCGCCGCCTGCCTGCCATATCACCGGGTTCGGCGACAGTGCGATCGAGTACAAGATGCGCTTCTGGATCCGCGATCCCGACAATGGCACGGTGAACGTACGCGGTGATATCTTCCTCATGTTGTGGGATGCGCTGGATGAGGCCGGTATTGAGATCCCCTATCCGCACCGGGACGTGAAGCTGCGCGAACCCATTCAGGTACATTGGCCGAAACCGGCCCCGGATCCGGCCGGATAGCGTTCTTGAGATTGTCACATTTAGGCTGGCGCCGATTCAACAAATCCTTGAATCGCTCTAGACGTTCAGCCCTGCTGATCTTCCCGCAAATGCTGGAACAGACGATCGGCCCGTGCCGCAAGAAGTGACGGCCCGTCGCGCTTCGACCAGTCATAGACACCTTTTCCGCTCTTCAGGCCGAAGTTTCCATCCTTCACCAGGCCGCTCAGGGCTGAGGGCGGTGCTTTGGCCGTATCGAGATCCGGCAGGAGGAACTCGGCAAAGGTGTGCATTATGTCGAGGCCGCCCAACTCGGCTGACTCGATGGGACCGGTGATCGAATAGCGCCGGCCCAGCGTCATGCGGAACGATGTATCTATGGCTTCCGCCGACGCAATTCCGTTTGCCCACATGGACCAGGCCTCGCGCAAAACGGCGAACTGCAGCCGATTGATGATGAAGCCGTCGACCTCCTTATTCATCAAAGCAGGGGTTTGGCCGACCTCCTTCAACATGTCGCAGGACCACTGCACCACGTCTGGCGCAGTCTGTGGCCCGCCGCAGACCTCAACAACCGGAATGAGCTGTGCGGGATAGACGAAGTGAATGGCGACGGCCCGTTCGGGATTTTTCATGCGTGTGCACATCAGGCTGATCGGCTGGCCGCTGGTGGAGCCCAGCACAACCGAGGGATCGCAGATCGCATCGAGCCTTTCGAAGACCTCGAGCTGAAGTTCGCGCACGGCGGGCACGGCTTCGATGACATGATCTGCATCACCTGCATCATCATAGTTGACGCTGGTGGTGATGCGGGCCAGTCCGGCTGCCGCTTCGTCTTCGCCAGCAAGGCCCCGGTCGACGAACTGTTTGAAGTTGCCTTCGATGGTTTTCATCGCACGGGCAAGACTTTCCGGATTCCGGCCGATGAGGCGGACGGTTCTTCCAGCACGGGCGAAGACCTGGGAAATGCCCTGACCCATGAGACCGTTTCCGATGATGGCGATGCTTGCGATGTCTTTGGGTGACTTCATGGGGAAATCCTTTCCTGGATAGGTCCGTTCATTCTGGTAGGGGCGTCAAATACTGATATGGATGTGACCTGATCTGCCGAAACAGGTGCGGGTGTCCGGTAACATCCTGCGGGCGATAAACCCAGTAGAGCATTTTTTGTGAAACCTGAGTCACCAAAAATGCTCTATCTCTTTGATATTGAACATGTTCTTATCCGAAAACCGCACACATTTTTCGGGAGCATGCTCTAGAGTTGGCTAAAAAAGCTGTTATGTTGCTTGATTGCATTGCAATCTAATGCCGGCTCTATTTCGAAGTTATTGTTGTTCTCGCTATGTTGATCTTGAGGGTCCTGACCCTAGGGGAGATTATGAACCGAAGTTGGGTGTCCGCGAAGGCAGGAGGGATATCATGAGTGGCAGTTTTCCAACCTCCTTTGGCTATCAAGCGCTTCTTGTTCCCACCGAGGACGCCATCTTGCAACTCACCAAGCAGCCGACAGGGGCGGTTCCCCGGCGAGCTGGCACGATACTGCGTGAGGCGCATGTCAGGCAACTCAAGTCGATCATGTCGGAACAAAGGCTCTGCAACATTGACGAGGATCGCGAGGCGGCCTTGTATTCCGACTATGGCGCCTATCAGGAAATGCCGCACCTTGCCGCGACGATGGTTATGACGCCGACGGAAGAAGCGCTGCGTGAGGCGGAACACCGCACGCCGGATGGATTTGAGTTTGTAAGGGATTTTCCATTGGAGCTGCCAACGCCGATCAAGGCGCAATCGGCGGTTCCCGAACGCCGCCTGCGTATATCGCGGCGCCAGCGGTTCCGCTGGCCGGCGGAATCCGGCGTGAGCAGGGCGCATAGTGAGGGCATTGACGGCCGCAACATTCTTGTCGGCGTGTTGGATACGGGCGTTGACGCAGATCATGCCGAGTTCAGCCATTCGGCGGTGAATTTCCGGTATGTGAGCTATTATCCGAACTCACCCTATGACCCGCCCCGGGATGTTCGCGGATTCGATACTCATGGTCATGGGACGCATGTTTGCGGCATCCTAAATGGAAGGCATCTGGGTGTCGCACCGGCCGCAGAGCTTTATTGCGCCGGGGTGATCGAAAGTGAGACCACGCGAACCAGTATGGTGCGCGTTGCGGCCGGACTGGAGTGGCTGGTGGCGATGTTCTCGGCCGGGGGCAATGTCAATAAGCCGGCGGTTGTCAACCTGTCACTGGGATTTCCCGCCGATGCGCCGGCGGGAATAAGCGCGCAGGAATTCAAGATCAGACTTCGTGCAATTCGCCGGATCATCATCCAACTGCGTGACATGGACGTGTTGACGGTCGCCGCGATCGGAAATGAAGGCGCTGGATCTTTCGGGTATCCGGGAGCCTTTGAGGAGGCGGTGGCGGTCGGCGCGGTGAACTTCGACCAAGAAATTGCATCTTTTTCCGGGGGGACGCCGGACAACAGGCGCGACCATCTGCCTGACAAGCCGGATTTGGTTGGATTTGGCGTGGACGTTTACTCGGCGATTGAGCGTGATAAGTCCGGTGCCTCGGTATATACCCGGTTCGATGGTACCAGCATGGCAGCGCCTTATGTTGCAGGTATCGCTGCGCTATATCGCTCTGCCTACCCGCAGGACAGCGCCAACGAGATTGTCGAGCGCTTGAAGGACACCGCATTGGCCGTCAATGGACCAGCTTACCGACAGGGGGCGGGTCTCGCCCGTTACGAATGAACTCTGCTATGCGGTATAGTGTTGGCGTTTTCCTGGCTGTGGCTGTTATCCTGCATCCTGACGTAAGCAATGGTGACGAAGAAACTACCGGGATGAGTGCCCAACGAAAGGCATCGGGCGTGATGCCGCTGCCCGGTCAGCGCGGCAGGCGGTCCGGTATGCGGACATATCTGGTCATGCCGACAGATGCGGCCTTGCAACGCCCGGCTTCCGTCAAGGGCCGCAAGCAGATCGTGTCACACAACCTTGCGGTTTCCAGCAGACTGGCTGCCAGCATTGTCGAGCTTGCCCGTAGCATGAAGGCGGAGGCTCATGTAGATGGTGTGCCTCAGGTCATGACGCTGGGTTCGGTTATGGTGACCTGTACGCCCGAATTGGCCAAGGCCATAGCCGGCATACCGGAAGCCGGTGATATCATTGACGACACGCCGGACATGCAGCTCAATTGAGCCGGTTGTCCGAATGCGGGGGGTATCCGGCTGCTGCATCTTCCAGAATCATGTGGGCGCATTTTTCGCCGATCATGATGGCGGGCGCATTGGTGTTTCCCGAAACGACGGCGGGCATGATCGAACAATCGGCGATGCGCAGGCCGTCTATGCCACGTACCCGAAGCCTGGAATCCACCACCGCCGTCGGATCGCTCCCCATCCGGCAGGTCGATGTGGGATGAAAGATCGTGTTGCCCTTTTCGCGGGCGTAGGCCAGCAGGTCGTCGTCTGATACCGCACCGTCGCCGGGCTCGCGCTCCGTTTTGAGATATCGTGCAAATGCCGGCTGTTTCATGACTGTCCGCAACATCTTCAAGCCTTCGGTCATTAGGCGGCAATCGTAGTCCGTCGACAGATAGTTGGGGGTGATCTTCGGATATTGCCGCGGGTCTGCCGACGTGATCATAACCTCGCCGCGGCTCTCAGGCCTGAGCTGGCAGACCGAAATCGTAACGCCGGAGAAGGGATGAAGGTCGCCGCCCGGCTTGTCGGCGCTGAACGGGATGAAGTGCACCTGCACGTCCGGCGTGGCCGATTCCGGCAGGACCTTTGTGAACACGCCGACATGGCCGGCGGAGAATGTCATCGGTCCGCTGCGGAACAGCACGTATTGAAGCCCTGTCCAGGCCTTGCGGAAAAGAGTCTTCACATCGTCATTGACCGACAGGGGCCGGTTCAGCTCTGCAATGATGCGCGCCTGGTAGTGGTCCTGAAGGTCCTGCCCGACGCCGGGGCTGTCGTGGACCACGTCGATTCCCAGGGCGCGCAAATGATCGACCGGCCCTATGCCGGACAACTGCAGGAGTTGCGGTGAGTTGATTGCGCCGCCGCACAGTATGATTTCGCGGGTGGCCTGCACGGTATGCTCCGCGCCGTTCTTGCGGTAGCGGATGCGATTGGCCCGCTTGCCGTCGAACAGCACTTTTTGGACAAGAGCGTCCGTTTCGATGCGCAGGTTGGTGCGCCCTCTGGCCGGTCTGAGATATCCGACGGCGGATGAACAGCGCCGGCCGTGTCCCGACGTTGTCTGGAAATTACCGACGCCTTCCTGCGTGGCGCCATTAAAATCGTCGTTGCGTGGAATGCCTGCCTCGACCGCTGCATTGATAAAGGCGTCGCAGATTTCCCGCTTGTCGCGAATGTCTGAGACCTTCAAGGGCCCGCCGCTGCCGTGAAACTCGCTTCCTCCGCGCTGCTGATCCTGTGCCTTCTTGAAGAACGGCAGGACGTCGTCGAAGCCCCATCCCTCGTTTCCCAGCTGACGCCAGTAGTTGTAGTCCTCGTGCTGGCCGCGAATGTAGACCAGTCCGTTGATGGCGCTTGTTCCACCGAGCACCTTGCCGCGCGGCCAGACGATGCTGCGTCCGGCTATGCCCTCATCCGGCTCTGTCTGATAGCCCCAGGACAGCGGCGACATCATGGTCCGATAATAACCGATCGGGATGTGAATCCAGATGTTCCGGTCTTCAGGCCCAGCTTCCAGCAACAGTACCCTGTTTGACGGGCGCTCGGACAAACGGTTGGCGACAGGGCACCCGGCGGAGCCTGCCCCGATCACAACATAGTCGAAGGTTTCGCTCATAAGGGGACCCGTGTAACGATTGTGCACCGGCACCATATTTGCGTTTCACGCGTGTTGCGCCAAGCGGTATCCCGTCGGCTGGTATCACGTCCGATCGGGCGAGGCGGAAGGCTTCAACGAATCTTGATGCGTGACCGGTGGGCAGTGCCCGAGCAACATCCCGCACCCAGGGACCTTGGTTTCAAGGCCGATAGACTGCATCGCCGCGTACACCATCGCCTGGTTTGATGTGATGACAGGCTTGCCCAGCCGCTGCTCCAACCGTTCGACTGTCTCCACCGCACGCATGTCGGTACACGACAGCACGACGGCCTGTGCTTCGCGGCTGTCGGCGGCCACGCCAAGTTCAAACACGTCTTTTGGTGTCAGTGCTGCTTGTCCGTAATTGTCGAGCGCTTCGCGGACGTCAAACCGCGACATCGTCTCGATGCCATAGGATGCCAGAAACCCGATCGCCGCATCGTTGAGCGCCGCCACATAGGGAGAGGCAAACCCGATCTTGCTGACACCCAACGCCTTGATAGCATGCACCAGTGCTCCGGCTGCCGTGACGGTTTGTGCTCCGCTCAAGCTGAAAATCCGCCCGGCGAGCTTGCGGTCGAAGTGTGCGCCATGTGTCAGCGTCGCCGATGTGCAGCCGTAGAGAACCACGTCCGGCCGGGCACCACACAGCAACCGCAGGGGTTCGTCCAGCGGTGCGGTGCCAAGCCCTGCCATCTGGCCGGCATCGGGAATGGCGTCTGCGTCATAGCCGCCAAGCCGGGCAAAATGCACTGAAACACCTTCCGGGCGCAACAGGGCCATATCCGCTTCCAGATTGGTGTTCGTGAAGGGAACCAGCACGCCCATCCGGGCGCGGCCGCGCGATGTGGCACTCATTCACACCTCCCTCATTGAACATTGCTGCGACAGTATCTCAAGTACGAAATCCATGTCGGCTTTCGCTCCAATTGTCGCCCTGAGGGCGTTCTCCAATCCATAGCCGGCCATGCCCCGCAGCGCGATGCCTTCAGACCGCAACGCGCCATCCGTTCTACGGGCAGTGGCGGCATCGTCAAAGACAATCAGTACGAAGTTGGTGGTGCTTTGAGGCACGACCAATCCCAATCTTCGCACGTTGCGGGCAAACGCATCGCGAAGTCCGGTGATCGTCCGGCAGGTCTCTTTCATGTAGGCCTGATCATGCATGGCCGCGGTCGCGGCCGCCTGACTAACGATACTGACATTGTTGGGGTTGAGCAGTTTGCGGACCTCTTCGGCAATCTCAGGCGGGAACACGCCCCAGCCGCAGCGCAAACCCGCCAGCCCGTAGGCTTTCGAAAAGGTACGCGCTACGACGCAGTTGCCGCGCTTGACCAATTGAAAGCTGGTATTCCCTTCCCCGGCAAACTCGCCGTAGGCCTCATCGATGACCAGCAGTATATCTTCGGGCAGACCGTCGCGCAGCCGCGTCAGTTCAGCGGAGCTGATCCGCGTGCCCGTCGGGTTGCCGGGATTGGCGATGCACACGATGCGTGTCCTGTTTGTGACCGCGGCCAGCAGATGGTCCACGGATACCGTCATGCCGATTTCCGGGCAATAGACATAATCTGCCTGCGCCATGGAAGCGGCGCTGCGAAAGAATGCATAGGCGTACTGGCTGGCGAGCACTTCATCACCGGGCCCGGCGAAGCACTTGAACAGGCATGCGATCAGCTCCATGGAACCTGCACCGCATAGAATCTGTTCCGGCGGTAGTGCGTGCACGTTGCAAATTGCCGTACGCAGGTCCCGCCAATCGGGATCGGGATAGTACGCAGAGTTGCGGAGCGCCTGCAGACCGGCCTCGATTGCCTGCGGGCTTGGGGCTATGGGACTTTCGTTTTGTGTGAGCGCGATGAGCCGTTTGCCCGGAGCAGCCTGCATGGCGGCCAGGG
>JANQIR010000066.1 GCA_028282065.1 Aestuariivirgaceae bacterium | reverse complement strand
GAGGAAATCCACCATTGCGTGTTGCATCGGCCAGGATCTGGCGGGCGAACGGGAAAATCATCCGCGGACATTCCACCAAGACAACCGGATGCAATGCATCTTCGGGAATGTTCTCCAGCCGGAAAACACCGGCGTAGAGCAATTCGGATGCGAACACCACCTGGTTTTCGTGAGTTGCCTTGGCATCCAGATGCAGTTCAACCTCGAAATCCGTCGGAGCAAGGTTCTTTGCGTTGACATTGACGGAAATATTGATTTCCGGCTGACCTTGCTGAATGCCCAGCGACTGCGGGGCGTTGGGGTTTTCGAAAGACAGATCCTTCAGGTATTGCCCGAGGATCTTCATCGACGGCGCATCACCAGGCGTAGCCTCGTCACCCGGTACTGCCATTGCCTCTGGAGCGGCCGGACTTTCCGCAGCCTCCGGAGCGGCTTTGTCTGCCGACCCGTTCTGTTTTGAACTTGTCTTTTTGGCCGCTTTTTTAGGTGCGCTCTTTGTGGATCTAGCCATATTCTATCCGCCTTTTCATGAAATCCGCCACGGCCGCCGGCCACTCGACCCCATTTGCCAGCACCGCAACCCTTTGCGGTGGCTAACATGTCTCAGGTGTCATCGCAAGCCTGGGGTCGAGACCCGTCAATTTCATGCAATTGTGCTCTCACAGGAAAGCCTGGCAAAGCAAAGCCGGGATGCGGCGATGTGCGAAGGTCTATTGTCCGCCCTGCCCGGGGTTCCAGGGTGAGTCTGCGCGCGGCCGGCCGGAACCGGATGGTGGCGTGATATCAACGGCCTCGCCCTCGATCACATCTCCAGCGGTACCGGAACCGGCGTTTCCGCCAGATTGCCGGTATCCCGGGCCAGATTGCCGGTATCCCGGGTATGTCGACATGGTATGAACATGCGGACTGATTCGCCGCCAGGCAAGGGAGGCAATGGCCAGTCTGAGCGGTGGCACGAGGAACAGGAATCCGATTGTGTCCGTGACGAACCCCGGTGTGAGCAGCAAAAGCCCGGCCACCAGGAGAAAAGCGCCGTGAATGACCGCATTGACCGGTATTTCGTCCTGCGCCGCAGCTCTTTGGATCTCAGCAATCACCTGAAATCCCTGCAGTCGGATGACGAAAGCGCCGATTACGGCCGTAGCAACGATACCTGCCAGCGTCCAGCCGAGCCCGATCACCGATCCGATCTGGATAAAGGCGGCAATCTCCAGCAGCGGAATGCCAATGAACAAAATGAGCAAAACAAGCGCCACTATGAACTCCTGGTCAAAAAATCCGGGCAAGCACCCGGCGATAATATCATATGGGACACCACAATGTTTGGAGTCCGGCCACTCGTCCTATATATATAACGGGTATATAAGCGCTAACCTGTCGAATTTGGAGGCCCGGGCCGTCTATAAACCCAGCTAAACCGTATGCTGACGTAAGAAAATTGGCCCACTCCTTGTGAACCGGAAATGTAATGGACCAGGCATTTGACCCTCTTAACCTGCTGATCCTGGCGGTTGCCGTGATAATTTTCCTTCGCTTGCGCAGCGTTTTGGGCACGCGCACGGGAAACGAACGCAGATACGACCCCTATACGCCGGCTGAAGGAGCCGGTCAGACCAGGGACGAACAGTCAAACGGCAAGATCATCCCGCTTCCAGGCCGTGAAACTGAACTGTCCGATGCCGCCAATGCCAATGAACCGGAGCATGAGCCGGTTTGGAGCGGCATTGCGCAGGAGGGGACGGATCTGGCGAAAGGCCTTGAAGATATCGTGGCTCAGGACAACGAATTTTCGCCCCAGCAATTTCTCGAAGGCGCCAGAATCGCCTACGAGATGATTGTGACCGCCTTTGCCGAGGGCGATAAGAAGGCGCTCAAGCCGCTTCTTTCGAAAGATGTGTTTTCCGGTTTCGAAGGTGCTATCGATACCCGAACCGAGGCGGGCGAGAGTCTCGATACGCGCTTTGTCAGCATCGACAAGGTGGAAATGACCGCTGCCACGTTGATCGCCAGGAAAGCGTCGGTGACGGTCCGTTTCGTCAGCGACATGATCACCGCAACCTTGGACCGCGAGGGCCGGGTCATAGACGGCGATCCCAAGCAGATCCAGGAAGTCACCGATATCTGGACTTTCGAACGCGAAGCCGGGTCCACAGACCCGAACTGGCGGCTGGTGGCCACAGAGGACACGGCTTGACGCGCGGTCGGTTGGCCGTGCGCCGGCTGGTCTTGGCTTTTCTTGCTGCCATGGGCGCGCTAAGTAGCATGGCCATGGCGGAAAAGGCATCCAACTACCTTTCGATTGTCCGTTTCCAGGATATTCCCGGCTGGCAGACAGATGGCCAGGCCGCCGCCCTTGCGGCGTTCAAACTGTCCTGCCGTGAGATCCTGCGCCATGGCCGTGCTTTTTCCAGACATCCGCAATTTGCCGGCGAACGGCAGGACTGGTTGCCGGTCTGCAAAGCTGCAAGCGCTCTGCCTGATATTCTCAATGATCGCGATGCCAGGGCGTTCTTCGAGGGTCAGTTTGTGCCCGTGGCGCTGAAAGACGGCACCGAAACCTCGGGACTGATCACCGGTTATTACGAACCGGAAGTGCCCGGCAGCCGCACGCCCGGCCCCGGTTTTCCGGCACCGCTCTACCGCAAGCCACCGGACCTGGTTACGTTCAATGCCGCCCAGCGCCGCAAGTCAGGCATGCGCTATGGCCGCCTCGTCAATGGCACGCCGCGCGCCTATCCCACTCGCAAGCAGATCGAAAACGGGCTCCTGGCCGGCAAGGGTCTGGAAATTGTCTGGCTGAAGTCCTGGGTCGATGCCCTGTTCATCCAGGTTCAAGGATCGGGCCGGGTGCGACTGCCGGATGGCGGCGTCGTCCGCCTGGCCTTTGCGGCGAAATCCGGCCGTCCTTACACCGCGGTCGGCAAGGTCCTTATCGATATGGGCGCGATTGCCCGTGAGGACATGTCGATGCAGGCCATTCGCGCCTGGATGGCGCAAAACCCCCAACAAACCCGCGAAATTATCTGGAAGAACGAGTCCTATATCTTCTTTCGCGAAATGAATCTGGAAAACGCCGAACTCGGCCCGCCCGGCGCCCAGCAGGTGCAGCTTACCCCGTTCAGGTCTCTGGCCGTCGACCGGCGCTATTGGAGCTTCGGTACACCCTTGTGGCTCGACACACAGATACCCGTGCCGGGTGGCGGCGGCCTGCAGCCGTTTCAGCACCTGATGGTCGCACAGGACACCGGATCGGCTATTCTCGGGCGCATTCGCGGCGATCTGTTCTTTGGCGCCGGCGAGGATGCAGCCTGGCTGGCCGGCCACATGAAAAGCCCCGGCAGCCTGCATGCACTTCTTCCCCGGCCTGTCGCCAAGCGTCTGGAACTGGTCAGGTAGTGCGCGAGGTGTGCCATGAAGCGTTCAAGCAACGAAAAGCCGAAACGCGCAGGCCGGCCCATTGTGTCAGATTTAGAGCTTTGGCACCGCGTTGCGCGAACCGTCGATCCCCTGTCAAAACCGGTTGAAGACCTTAAGATCGATGCCGAGATTACCATCGATGAACCGGTTGTCTCGGATCATCCCGCAAAACTGAAGCCTGCCGGAAAGCACACACACTCTGGTAAAAAGGCACCGGTCCGGGCGGCCCGCCCGGCGCCTGACCCCGCCCCGCTCACCGGGCTGGACCGGCGCACCAGTCAGCGCCTGTCACGCGGACAGGCGGAAATCGAACGCCGGCTTGACCTGCATGGCCTGACAGTGGAAGCCGCCCGCCATCGGCTCAAGCTGTTCCTGGCCGAATGCCGCCAGCACGGTGCCCGCACCGTTCTGGTCATCACGGGCAAAGGCGCTTCGCCCTTTACCGGCCACACGCTGCACGGCACCACCCATTTCCATTCGCCGGAACGGGCAGGCCGGTTGCGCAGGCTGTTTCCGCAATGGCTGGAAGAACCCGAGTTTCGCTATCTCGTGGCAGGCTTTCAGCCGGCCCACCCGAAACACGGCGGTGGCGGTGCGTTCTATGTCCGGCTGCGCCGCGAGAAGTCATCGCGCAGCTGAACTCAGGTCTGCTCCCGGCCTGCAATGTCCTTATAGATGTGCACGAAATAGGCTGTCGAGAACAGCGGCACGAACAGGTTGAGCACCGGCACCAGCGATAGCCCGGCCGGGATGAGGCCGGCCGCGAAAACCTGACCGGCGCGGGCCTTGCGCAAAGAGCGCGCCTGCGCCACCGGCATATGGCGCATGGCGACCATGGAGAAATATTCCCGCCCGAGCAGATAGGCATTTGCCGCCACGATCAGTGCGGCGCCGATACCAAACAGCAAGAACGGCAAAAGCAGCAGATTGACGCCAAGCACCAGCAGGCCGAATTGCAGACCGGTCACAAAGGCGGCTGAATTGCCCAATGGACGGCCGGCACGATCGGACGGATATCCGGTGCGCTCGACGATTTCAGCGACATCGTCCAGGAACAGGCCGGCAAACAATGCCGTCACCGGCGCCATAAGGAAAATGAACAGAACAAACAGCCCCAGGCCGGTCACCACCTGCAAGGCCGTTGTCAGCCACGGCCAGGGAAAGGCCGTCAGCATGGCTAAGGCGGCTTCGGCTGCCACCAGGACGGCGATGAACAGCACGATGGTCATGCCAAGCGCCTTCCAGAATACACCCCGCACCGGAGGTGAAAGGATGTCGGCGGCGGCTTTGAAGGCGGCACGAATCATAACGAAACCTGGAAGTGTCGAACGTCAGCTCTTGCGAGGTAGCGATTGTTGTTGTGGCATTCAAGCGGGAACTGTAAAAGCCGCTTTTGTTGTTACAACCGGCTGAGTCCAGCCAAATCCGGAAACGCTTCATGACCGATACACGGTTCGATGTCCTGGGCATCGGAAATGCGATTGTCGACGTGCTGACCCACGTTGATGACGGCTTCCTGAAAGACAAGGGTCTTAACAAGGGCGCTATGCAGCTGATCGATGAGCCCACGGCCAACGAACTGTATGATTCGGTTGGTCCCGCGATCGAAATTTCAGGCGGATCGGCCGCCAATACAATTGCGGGTATCACGTCTTTTGGAGGAACCGGCGCCTACATCGGCAAGGTCCGTAACGACCAGCTAGGCAACGTATTCAATCATGATATCCGTTCGGCCGGTGTGGACTTTACAACCTCGCCTGCGCAGGACGGCCCGGCCACGGCACGCTGCCTTGTGCTGATAACGCCGGATGGCGAGCGCACCATGAACACATTTCTCGGGGCTTGCGTCGGCCTGTCGCCTGACGATGTGGACACCGCACAGGTTGCCGCCGCCAAGGTCACCTATCTGGAAGGTTATCTGTGGGATCCGCCACGTGCCAAGGAAGCTTTCGTCAAGGCAGCCGGTGCGGCCAAAAAGGCCGGTCGCATGGTGTCCCTATCCCTGTCGGACGCCTTTTGCGTCGACCGGCACCGCGAGAGTTTTCTTGAGCTTATCCGCCGCGATGTGGACATTCTGTTTGCCAATGAGAGCGAGATCAAATCGCTCTATCAGGTAAGTGGCTTCGATGATGCGCTTCAGGCTGTGCGGCGCGATTGCGAATTTGCCGCGCTGACCCGTTCAGAACATGGCAGCGTGGTCGTGGAAGCCCAGGATGTGCACGTCGTTGAAGCTCATCCCATCGATCGGCTGGCTGATGCGACCGGCGCGGGCGATCTCTACGCCGCCGGCTTTCTTTACGGGTTCACCAATGGCGGATCGCCGGCAAATTGTGCCCGCCTCGGCAGCCTGGCGGCGGCAGAAGTTATTTCCCATGTCGGTGCCCGGCCGGAAGTTTCGCTGAACGCCCTGGCCCGGGAAAAGGGTCTGATTGCGTAATACGGATTTCCGGCGCGCAGTCGCGCTTGCCTCGCTGCGCTCGGAGCCCCCTCGCCTCTTCTTAAGTCCCGGTCGGGCGTTCCGCCCTCCTCGCCTCTTCTTAAGTCCCGGTCGCGGCCTAGACTCTATCTGATTTAGACGGAAGCATAGCCTGCGTTTTTGAAGTAGTTTGCGCATTCGTGCGGCGGGATTGTGCCGATGAGGTCGCCGATATGG
>JANQIR010000063.1 GCA_028282065.1 Aestuariivirgaceae bacterium | reverse complement strand
ACCTGGCGTTTCAGAACGCTGCGCGGGGCATGTGGTACATCGGCATGGGTGTGATGGTCCAACACATCGCACAGGACCAGGGCGGTGCCGTCCAGCCATGGAATCCGCCGCAAGGTGCCGAGATCCGGCTTCATTGTATAGTCACCGTAGCCCGCCTCCCAACTGGTCGATTTGTATCCGTCGACGGTTTCCATCTCCATATCGGTAGCCAGCAGGTAGTTGCAGCTGTGGGTTTCCTGCCAGGCGCTGTCGACGAAGTACTCCGCCTGGAAGCGCTTGCCCATCAGCCGGCCCTGCATGTCGACCTGGGCGGCGATGACGGTGTCAATTTCTCCGCCGGCGACGAGAGATTTAAGTTCGTTCAGGGTGAGCTTTCCAGACATGGGGCGTTCCGTATCGCAGCGTCGGACCAAGAATGGGTGATGAAACAGGCCCCGGAGCGCGTTCCGGGGCCTGCCTTTTTTACTTGCCTATCAGCCGTACCGGTAGGGCGGTCCAGCCTTGCGCATGCTCTCGTTGTAGTCCTTCAGGATCTTCACGACCTTGGCGCTTCTGTCGCTCTTCTTGGCGATTTCATCCCAGAACTCTGCCGCGGCCGCTTCCACCTGCTTCCATTCGCTTTCGGGAATTGACGTCAGTTCGAGTTTGCCGCCGGTGTTGCGCAGGTGCGCTTCACCGCCCCAGTACCAGTATTGCCGGTAGTAGTGCGAGGAATCCATGGCCAGCCGGAAGATCGTCTTCAGGTGCTCAGGCACGGCGTTCCATTTCTCCGTATTGGCGAAGAACGAGCCGATCCAGGCGCCGCAGATGTTGTTGGTCAGGAAGTACTTGGTCACATCAGCCCAGCCGACTGTGTAGTCTTCGGTGATGCCCGACCAGGCCATGCCGTCGAGTTCGCCCGTCTGCACCGCCACTTCGGCGTCTTCATAGGGGATGTTGACCGGCACCACGCCGAACTTCGACAGGAACCTGCCGGCGGTCGGGAAGGTGTAGACACGAAGACCCTTGAGGTCAGCGAGGCTCTTGATCGGTTTGGTGGTGTTGAAGTGGCAGGGGTCCCAGGAACCGGAGCTCAGCCAGGTGACGTTTTCCACCTCGCTGTAGGCTTCTTCCCAGATTTCCTTCAGGCCGTAGCGGTCGAACAGGACCGGCACATCCAGCGAGTAGCGCGTGCCGAACGGGAAGTAGCCGCCGAACACCGACACATCAACCGGCGCGGACATGGAGTCCTCATCGCTTTGCACCGCATCGATTGTACCCTTCTGCATGGCGCGGAACAGCTCTGCCGTGGGGACAAGCTGATCTGCCGTGTAAAGCTCGATGACCATTTCGCCATTGGCTGCCTTGTTGAACGCGTCGATGGCAGGCTTGATGACATGTTCGGCGAGTGCGGCGCCGGCATAGGTCTGCAGCCGCCATTTGATCGGCGACTGGCCAAGCACGGCCGGGGCTGCGAGTGTCGAGGCACCTGCGGCGGCCGCCGTGGCAACGCCAGCCTTCTTTATAAAATCGCGTCTTGATGTCATTTCTCTCTCCTTCCTGTCTTCCCGTTTGTGTTTTGTGTGCATGGCCGGGGGGTCATGCTTGCCGGGAGTGAAAAATCTGTTTGTCGTGTCAGCGTGGGTTGCCTCGTTCAACCTCCGCTATGCCAATTGGGCAGCCACAGTGCGATCTGCGGAAACGCCGTTACCAGGGCCAGCCCTATGATCATGACGAAAACGAACGGAATGATCGACCTGTAAATGTCGATCAGGCTGATCTCCGGCGGCGCCATGGCGCGCATCAGGAACAGGTTGTAGCCGAACGGCGGGGTCATATAGGCGATCTGGCAGGTGATGGTGTAGAGCACACCATACCATATCAGGTCGAAACCGAGCGCACCGACGAGCGGTACGTAAAGCGGCGCGACGATGACCAGCATGGCCGTATCGTCAAGGAACATGCCCATGATGATGTAGGACAGCTGCATCATGATGAGGATCTGCCAGGGACCCAGTCCGAGGCGATCGACGAAGAAGCCCTCTATGGCCTTGACGGCACCGAGGCCGTCGAACACCGCACCGAAACACAGCGCCGCCATGATGATCCACATGAACATGCAACTGACGCCCAACGTCTTGCGGACAGTGTCGTGCAAAACCTTGAAGGTCAGACGGCCCTTGACGAGGGCTGCAACCAGGGACGCCACGGCGCCGACGGCCGAACTCTCGACCAGGCTGGTGTAGCCCATGACGAACAGGCCGGTCATGGAGAAGAAGATAAAGAACGGCAGGATACCAGCTCTCAGGAGTTTGAGCTTTTCGCCCCAGCTGATCTGGCGTTCCTCGGGGGGCAGGGCAGGGCCCAGCTGGGGCTGCAGGCGGCAGCGGATGATGATGTAGATGACGAACAGCGAGGCCATCAGCAGGCCGGGGAAAACGCCGGCCAGCCAGAGCTGGCTGACGGGTTGGCGGGCGATCATACCGTACAGCACCAGCACGACGCTGGGTGGTACAAGGATGCCGAGCGACGAGCCGGCCTGTATGACGCCGGTGACCATGACCTTGTCGTAGCCGCGCCTGAGCAGCTCCGGCAGGGCGATTGTCGCGCCGATGGCCATGCCTGCCACGCTTAGGCCGTTCATTGCCGAGATCACCACCATCAGCCCGATGGTGCCGATGGCGAGGCCGCCGTTGAGCGGACCGGCCCAGACGTGAAACATCTTGTAGAGGTCGTCGGCGATGCGCGATTCCGACAGCATGTAGCCCATGAAGATGAACATCGGCAGGGTCAGCAGCGGGTACCATTTCATCAGTTTCATGGCGGCGGAAAAGGCCATTTCCGATCCACCGTCGCCCCACAGCAAGAGGGCCGCTGCGACCGCCACAAAGCCTATGGCGCCGAACACCCGCTGGCCGGTCAGCAGCATCAGCATCATGGTGGAAAACATCAATGTGGCGATGAGTTCGTAACTCATGACATGGGTTTCCCCAGTGCCGCAGCGACGTTCTTGAAGAAGGTCGCGATCACCTGCAGCAACATCAAGATAATGCCGATGCACATGATCGTCTTGATCGGCCACATATAGGGCTGCCAGACCGAGTAGCTGCGTTCGCCATACTGCACCGCGTAGCTCGTGCTGGAGTAACCGCCGTAGAGCAGGACGCAGACATAGAAGAACAGGAAGCAGATCGTTATGGCATCAACGGCTGCCTTGGTACGGTCCGACCAGTTGCTATAGAGCAGGTCCATTCGGACATGGGAGTCGGTCTGCATGGAATGCGCGCCGCCCAGAAGATAATAGGCCACCATGACGAACTGGGCCATTTCGAGGGTCCACAAGGACGGCAAAAAGAACGACTTGGTGATCGAGGAGTAGAACAGAATGGCGATCATCGCGAAGATCAGGTACATCGCGAACAGGCCGGTCTTGTGGTTGATCCAGTCCACGATGCGCACATAGGCCTTGATCGGCTCAGGCATGGCGGTTCCCGCTGTATGAAATGCACGGACCGAACTGCCGTATCGTGTGCCAAGCTGGGCGCATGGCGTTGAGATCGCCAGCAATGGCGTTATTGATTTTGTTGGCTGCCGGCATCTTCCCACCCGAAACCCAATCCGCAGTTTGGATCAGGTTGCGATGGATTTGCAAGTCAAGGTACCGGTGCCGATGTCATACCTTGGTACAGGGTGGCGCAGGCACCTACCGCGTCAACCCGGTCAAATTTGCCCGTAGCCGCGTGACGGCCTGCTGCAGAAGTTCCGCTATTCGATCGGCCCAGGCTACCTGATCGTCTGCCGTGGCAATCAGGTCGTTGCGAATCTCAAGCATGACATGCAACAGGTCGCGTGCCTCGCCGTGAACGTGCAGGCTGTGTGCGACGCCGTCCTCGGGGCCGTAAGGGTCGTTGCGGCGTGTGTCGATCCCGGGCCAGGCATGCGCGAGTGTCAGCATTTCATCTGCCAGCCTTTGATCCTGGTCGTGCAGGATGCCGAACTCCACCGACCTGCTGTTGCCCAGATAGAGCCTGTTGAAGCTGTGTATTGTGACGATCACCGGATCGATGCCGGAAGAGATCATGGCGTCAAGCTGGCCTTCGACGGCTGCATGAAACGGGTGGTAGAACCGCTCGGAGCGCTGTCGGCGCTGCTCGAGTGTGAGGTGCTGGTTTCCGGGAACCGCAATGCGGTCGCTCATGGCCAACGTGGCGTCTTCGGACGCCGCCGGGCGGTTGCAATCATGCAGAAGGCGTGAGGCACATTGGGCGATAAGCGGGGCATCCAGGCGTCCAGCCAAGGCGAGTGCGACGGCGCGGGCACCGGGATCGAAGGCTATGTGGCTGTGCAACGCGGTTTCGTCCAGTCCCAGATTGTCATACTCGGCAGGGATGTGGTTTGAGGCATGCTCGCACACCAGCAGATATCCGCCCGTGCCTGACGGATTGATGATCTCGACGAACTCGTGCTGACCGGTCATGTCTGGATTTGCGGCAATTGAAGTGGTGTGATCGTTATGTGTGATGCGAACGAATAAGAAGCGCACATTGTTGAAGAGTGCAAGATGGGCGTTGCCCTTGAGGTCGTCGCTTCCGGTTCACCGATATTCGCTGTGTACCTTGAATTTGCTGTCTGGGGCTACTATTACTGAGCGATTGCCTGGACTGGACAACCAAGATCCGGGCGGCGCCGCCCCCATCGTCTAGTGGCCTAGGACGCCGGCCTCTCACGCCGGAAACAGGGGTTCGAGTCCCCTTGGGGGCGCCATTTTTTCGCTCACGGCAGTTTCGCTTCGCTCAACGCCTCCGCGCGGGCGGGCGAAAGCCCGGGCCGCAGTCGCGGCCTGGTTGGGTACGCCAATCATTCCACCAACACATATGTCCCCGTGGAGAAGGCAGACAGCTTTGCGTTGTCCGCGCCGGTCACTTCCGTGTTGCAGAAGATCATGGATCGGCCCTGGCGCATGATCTTGGCGGTGAGCAGGGCATCCTCATTGGCGATCGGGCGCATGTAGTTGACGGTCAGATCGACGGTGGTAAAGGGTTTGAAGCCGCCAAGTGCGGAGCAGATCGCAATCACCATCGCGGTATCCGCACCGGTGAGGAGCGCCTGCCCGCAGATCATGCCGCCAACCCGGCACAGTTTGGCATCGAACGGCATGCGCAGGCTCACCGCGCCGGCGGTGATTTCGTCGACCGTGAGGTTCAGATCTTGGACCCAGGGCGCAAAGATATCGCCAAGCAATGCTTGTGCAGCATCGCGGCTGAGGTCGGATGTGGTCATGTGTTGCTCCGTTGGCTGGGTCTTGCACAAGGCCGTCAAATCACCTCGACATTGCCGCACACGCTGATCGGCTGGCCGGAGATATTGGCGCCGGCCGGTGTACACAGAAACACTGCCTGATTGGCAATGTCTTCAGCTGTCACCATGCGGCGCAACGAAACCTTCTCAAGGGCCTGCGTCTTGACCTCTTCGTGTGATTTGCCAAGCGTTTCGGCGCGTGCCGCGAAGACCCGCTCGATGCGCGGACCTTCGACAACACCCGGCAGGATTGCGTTGACCCTGATGCCGTCGGGCCCCAGTTCCATCGCCAGACTCTTGACCAGTCCGATGATTGCCCATTTCGTCGCCGCGTACGGCGTGCGGTAGGCAAAGCCCAGCCGACCCGCGACGGATGAGATGCAGATGATCGCCGGATTGTCCGACTGCCGTAATAGCGGAACCGCCAGCCGGGCACAGTAGAACTGGCCGTTCAGGTTGATGTCCACGGTACGGCGCCAGTCATCCGGTGCCATCTCGTCAATACCTATCGTCGGGCCGGCAATGCCGGCATTGTTCACCAGTATATCGAGACCGCCCAGTTGGGCCTTTGCGGTTTCGAACAGCATGGCGACCTGGGTCTCGTCGGCCACATCACACGCGCTGATGCCCCAATCGGGATGGGTGGCCCGGCAATCGGCAAGCGCGTCTTCATCAATATCGCAGATATGTATCTTCGCATCACGGCGGGCAAAAGCTTCGGCGATAGAACGGCCAATGCCGGCGGCACCCGCCGTTACCAGAACCCGCAGTCCGGGGGAAAGTTCGAATACAGGATCAGGCATGAGCTTCTCTTCTATTGTCAGGACGGCGCGGAACGTCCTTTCGATATCGTCAGTTTGCAGCTTGACGCGGCTTTGGCCAGTGCGACGGCTTCCGCGTGGCGGCAAACGTGAAGAAACTTTATGAGGCTTGCGCGTATTCTTCCGCAACCTGCTGCGGCGGGTGAAGCTCGTCCAGCGGTGTGGAACGTCCATCATGCTGGACGATGCGCACGTGGTAGCGCTTCAGTGCGCGCGGGTGCCGTACACCGCATGAATGGGCGATGAGGCCTGCGCCATAACGCATCTTTTCGACAAAGTTCTTGACCCGCACAGCCTTGTCTTCCGGGTCCAAGCCCTGTTGCAGTCGGCGGTCATGGGTGGTTATGCCGGTCGGACAGGTGTTCTTGTTGCATTT
>JANQIR010000036.1 GCA_028282065.1 Aestuariivirgaceae bacterium | reverse complement strand
GAACATGATGTCGAGCGTGGACCACTGAGCCTCATCTTCCGGCAGCGGCATGATCGTGGTGATGCGTTCACCGGATTGCAGCGGCAGCAGATTGATCAATGCCTTGCCCCGCGCATGCGGCAAAGCCTGCGGCAGACGCCAGACTTTGAGCTGATAAACCATGCCGCGCGATGAAAAGAACAGGATAGGCGTATGGGTATTGGCAACAAACAGTTTGTTGACGAAATCTTCTTCCCGGGTCTGCATGCCGGAACGGCCCTTGCCACCGCGCCTTTGTGCCCTGTAGGTCGCAAGCGGTACACGCTTGATATATCCTGCGTGGGTTACAGTTACGACCATATCTTCACGCTGAATGAGATCCTCGTCCTCAACCTCTCCATCATGCTCGATGATCTCTGTGCGGCGCGGTGTGCCGAACTCTTCCTTAACCTCCAATAGCTCGGCCTTGATGATCTCCAGTACCCTGGCCCGCGACCGCAGGATTTCAAGGTAGTTGCTGATCTCATCCCCGAGCGCATGCAGCTCGTCGGAGATTTCATCCTGTCCAAGCGCGGTCAGCCGCTGCAATCTCAAATCCAGGATGGCACGTGCCTGGGTTTCCGACAGCTTGTAGGTGCCATCATCCGAAAGCCTGTGACGCGGGTCGGCGATCAACGCGATCAACGGCGCCATGTCCTTGGCCGGCCAGGCCCGTTCCATCAGCTGGGCCCGAGCCGTTGCCGGATCCGGCGCTGCACGGATCAAGGCGATGACTTCGTCGATATTGGCCACGGCAATGGCAAGACCGACCAGGACATGCGCCCTGTCCCGCGCTTTGCCGAGCAGAAATTTGGTCCTGCGGGTAACGACCTCTTCGCGAAACAGAACGAAGGCCTGCAGCAGGTCCTTAAGGTTCATCACCTCCGGGCGGCCGCCGGTCAACGCAACGGCGTTGACCCCGAAAGATGTCTGAAGCGAAGAAAACCGGTAGAGCTGGTTCAACACGACATCAGCCACAGCATCACGCCGCAATTCGATCACCACCCGCATCCCGCGCCGGTCAGATTCGTCCCTGATATCGGAAATGCCTTCGATCTTTTTGTCGCGCACCAGTTCCGCGATCTTTTCGATCATGGTCGATTTGTTGACCTGATAGGGAATTTCACTGACGATCAGCGCCTCGCGATCCTTTGGCAGACTTTCAATTTCCACCTTGCCGCGCATAACGACACTGCCCCGCCCCGTGTGATAGGCGGACCGGATACCCGCCCTGCCCAGAATAATCCCTCCGGTCGGGAAATCGGGCCCGGGAACGATTTCGTTCAACTCCTCGATCGATATGTCCGGACGCTCCAGACAGGCAACGCATGAATCAATAACCTCGCCGAGATTGTGGGGCGCCATGTTCGTCGCCATGCCCACGGCGATGCCGCCCGATCCGTTGACCAGCAGGTTGGGGAACCTTGCCGGCAGGACCGAAGGCTCGGTCTCGTTACCATCGTAGTTTTCCTGAAAGTCGACAGTATCCTTGCCGATATCTTCCAGCAGCGTGTGCGCCACCTTCGCCAGCCGGCATTCGGTGTATCGCATGGCAGCCGGCGGATCGCCATCCACCGACCCAAAATTGCCCTGCCCATCGACCAAAGGCAGGCGCAGACTGAAATCTTGCGCCATGCGAACCAGCGCGTCATAGATCGCATTGTCGCCGTGAGGATGATATTTGCCCATCACGTCGCCCACGACGCGCGCCGATTTCTTATAGGGCTTGTTCCAGTCCAAACCCATTTCGTTCATGGTGTGAAGAATCCGGCGATGCACCGGCTTCAAGCCGTCGCGCACATCGGGAAGCGCCCTCGAAACGATCACGCTCATTGCGTAATCGAGATAGGATCGCTTCATCTCCTCTTCTATTGAGACTTGCCGGATATCGCCAGCATCACCACTTTCGTGATTGTCGTGTTCGTTGTCAGTCAAACGCTTTGAATCCTGGTTTCACCCTGCCTCGCCGCGCGCGTTTCTTCGGTGTGCCGCGCATGCAGGATGTCTACTCAAACGGGAATCTGAACGCCCATCAATCAGCCCCGCGAATCTCTATCGGAAAGCTACCAAATCCACACCTGGATTGCAAATCTGCACGTTAAAATTATGCATTGTTTTTCAATGCCTTAAAGGTTGTTTTTTATATGGATGCGCTATTGTGTGGAAAGATCGACGGTAATCTCTTTTCCGCCATCTGAATGGACACTGTCGATCGCCCGGATGCGTATGGTCTTAAGGCCATTTGGCAGAGAAATTCCACGCAGAGATCTGGTAAACGGCTGCTCGTCGACATGCGGATGATGCAAGACGCGCGTCCCTAGGATATCGCCGTCGGGCGACAGGATTTCGAAGCGGTTGGCATAGTGGCCCCAGCCTGCGTCTGCATGCCTGATCGTCACCTCAAACGTCCACAGTCCGGAACCATCCTTCGCGGTTTTAACGGCGACGACATCCGCCTCTCCAGTAAGACCGATTGTACTGGTGGCGCAAACCGTAAGGACAGCCATCACACAAGCCAGGTGTTGTCTGTTCATTGGCTTTCCCATAAAGGTCCCATAAGGCCCAAAGCATCAAGGGGATATACTAAGGATGGCAGCTGCAAGTTCAAAGAAAGTCATTTACGCGGCCCTGGTCGGCAATTCCTTGATCGCTATAACCAAGTTCGCAGCTTCCGTTCACACTGGCTCTTCGGCCATGCTCTCCGAGGCCATCCATTCGCTTGTCGATACCGGCAATCAGCTGTTGCTGCTTTATGGATTGCGGAGAGCCGGTAAACCGGCGGACCGGACACATCCATTCGGCTATGGCCGTGAGCTCTATTTTTGGGCGTTCGTCGTCGCCCTGCTCATATTCTCGGTTGGCGCGGGTGTATCCATCTACGAAGGCGTGCATAAGGTGCGTCACCCTGAAGTCGTCACCAGCCCGCACATCAATTATATCGTGCTCAGCGCATCCATCCTGTTCGAGGCTTTTGCGCTTGGCGTCGCCATAAGGGAATTTAACAAGATCCGTGGCGACACACCGATCTGGACGGCCGTCCGTGAAAGCAAGGATCCGGCAATTTTTACGGTGGTGTTTGAAGATGCCGCGGCCATGGCAGGGCTTCTCATTGCGCTCTTTGGTCTGTTGGCCGCTCAGTATTTCGGTCTGCCATGGCTGGACGGCGCCGCGTCAATCGGCATTGGTATAGTTCTGGCGCTTGTCGCGGTTTTGTTGTGTTACGAAACCAAGGCCCTGATCATCGGTGAGGCGGCTGACGCAAAGACGATTGAGGCTATCCACCGTATCGCCTCAGCATCGGACGCGGTCATGACGGTAAATGAACTACGTACCATGCACATGGGGCCACACGACATCCTCCTCGCCTTGAGCCTGGACGTCCATGATAACCTGGAGTCCGGCTATGTCGAAGATGCGGTCTATGACATTGAAAAGGCAATCAGGGCTGAATTGCCTGACGTCAAACGGCTCTATGTCGAAATACAGAATGCATCGGATCATGCAGAAACTGCTTGGTCACAGCAGCATGGAACGTGAATTATGGTGATGTCCGCGCGGGTTTTTCGAAACCGCGCTGCCAAGCCTACAGTTTGCGGAATGCGACCTTAGGTGTTTTGTACCAACCGCCAGCGCGAACGACATGGTTGCATTCCGTCCTGCCTGACATCCAGACCTTGAGCATGATGCACAGCCGCCCATTGCGGACGCTCCACCGGCCGGTATCGGTTTTGGTCATATACTTGCCGACCAGTTTGCCGTTGCTGCGCGCCGAAATTCTCAACTTGTAACCATGAACCACAGCTGTGAAGTTTCCGGGAAACAGCCTCTTTAAAGCTCCGGACGACATCTTCTGCCCTGCCTCAGCCTGCCCGACGCACAAGAAAACAGCTACACTCGCAATGGCGAGCGGTTTGATCATGCTCATTTCGACAATTCCTGCCCTGGACCCGCTCAAGGTACGTCGCCTGGCGCGCGGGCCTTATCACCCAATATATCCGACTTAAACTGTGTGCTTGTATAAGACCAATTGTGCCCATATTGCGGCGCACAATCGAATCTGCGCATATTCGGCAGCAATTCTTAACAAATTATCGCGATTTTCCCGAAAATGCCGGGAAAGTTCGTTCGTCCGCAACACGCCCGGCGAATGTGCCGGGATGTCCCTGTTGTGCGACCTAAAACGGCACCTCATCGTCTAGGTCGCGGGCGAAGCTCTGCGATTCAGAGGATGGGCGATCCATCGGACCGGAACGCCCGAAACTATCGCCATTGCCGGCATATCCACCTGCCCGATCGCCTCCGCCGACTCTGCTGTCTAGCATCGTCAAGGTCGAGTTGAACCCCTGTAAAACAACTTCTGTCGTGTAGCGCTCCTGTCCTTGCTGATCTTCCCACTTCCGTGTCTGAAGCTGGCCTTCAAGATAGATCTTCGAACCCTTCTGCAGATATTGCTCCGCAATCCGGCACAATCCTTCACTGAAGATCACAACACGATGCCACTCTGTGCGCTCACGGCGCTCGCCACTACCCTTGTCACGCCAGGATTCAGAGGTCGCCACCCTGAGATTGACAATCGGGCGGCCGTCCTGGGTATGACGGACCTCAGGGTCTGCGCCAAGATTGCCTACGAGAATGACTTTGTTGACGGAACCCGCCATTTCACTGTCCTCCGGTACTGAGTCATGTTCGCCGACCCTAGGGTCAGGACCCATTAATATCATCCATTGTGCGCGAGACGGATTTGCTGGCTGAACAGGCAGGAAAGTGCCGGAAATGCTGGAGCATTTTCAAGCTTTTCTAACGCATTCAGGCGGTAAATCCGCCGCGCCCGCAGGGTTTGCAAAGCAGGTCCAATCTGCTGCCAAACCGCTCCTCGAATAGGCTTTGGCCTGTCCTTCGTCGCTGTTTGTTGCATCTTGGACCTGCTTTGCAAACACAATTGCATGATACTAATGAGTCCTGACCCTAGACAAATAGGGCTCCGGCAGCGAGCGAAACCCCCTTTTTGTCCACAGAGGCTCTTCGCTATGTTCATTATTTGTTCTTTGTAGCGCATGAATCCCGCCTTGTGCAAGCAAAGCTCTTGACATCGGCACAGCCAAAGCACGACATCTTGCGCAGTTTCACACGAGCAAGCCCCAATGACAAAAACCACCTACGATTGCTCGAAATGCCCCGGTTACTGCTGCGCCTATCCGGTTATTACCGTCACCAAGCGGGATATCGAACGAATTGCCAGGCACCTGGCCCTGTCGCCGGAACAGGCGGAGGCCAAATTCTGTAGAAAAGACCATGGGTACAAGCGAATCATACGGCGCAAGACGGACGAGCACTTCGGCCGCATTTGCCGGTTTTTCGACAGCGGCAATCGCAACTGTTCCATTTACAAGGCAAGACCGGCCGCGTGCCGGAACTACCCTGGCGAAGGGCGATGCGGCTATTATGACTTTCTTACCTTCGAACGCAGCGGCCAGAAGGATGAGGACTACATTGCCACGACCTGGCATAACGAGGACTGACACAATCGCCTGCTTGTCACCGTCTGCCCGTTGCCTCAATCTCATCCAGTATCGGATCCAGCCGTGTCCCCAAAATGTTATGGCACCAGCCGCCATCTACGGGGATAATAGCGCCTGATACATAGGATGCCTGATCGCTTGCCAGAAATGCGCAGGTCTCAGCGATATCCCGGGCCGTTCCAACCCGCCGCATCGGTACCATTTGGCGGACAGCGTCCATGGCATCGGGCGTAGGCGCCAGTCGCCGCATACCTTCCGTATCGCCTATCGGACCAGGTATGACAGAGTTGATCCGGATGCCGTCCGGCCCCCATTCAAGCGCCAGAGTGCGGGTGATCATGTCGACCCCGGCCTTGGCGGCGCACACATGCGATTGTCCCGTCATCGCGACGACGGTCTGAGGCGCAGAAATGTTGATGACGCTCGCACCCGGTTTTACAAGATACGGATATCCCGCGGTCATGACGTGATGCGTTCCCAAAACGTCGATTTCCAGAACGGCCCGAAATCCGTTGGAAGAAATATTGTTCGCCCGGGCTGGAAAATTACCCGCCGCGCCGGAGATCAGCACGTCGATCTCGCCGAGTGTTTCCGCGCAACGCTCAAACGCCCGTTTGACCGCGCCGACGTCCCGCACATCCGCAGCCATGCCGTCTGCAATCTGCGCTCCGCACTCGCGCAAGCTGCCGACAGCCGCCTGGACTTTCTCCTCACTGCGGCTGATCACGAACACTCTCGCCCCATACTCTGCGAAAGTCTGCGCGATTCCAAGATTGATACCACTCGTCCCGCCTGCAACGAATATGGTGCGATCGCTAAAGTCGAAACTGACCCTGCCCATTTGGTGCTATCTCCGTTCGATGAAAATATCAGCCGATCCTGACACATTCTGTCAGCATGACGTGTTAGGCAAAGAGCCTAAACTGATCCAATTTGCCATGCAGGACGAATCTCGTGCATGAGAGGTTTCAATCCGTTGCGAATGTTCACGCTTTGGTCTAATCGATAAACATGGCTGAACCATCCAAGTTGATCAAAGTCCAGGGCGCGCGCGAGCACAACCTGAAGAATGTCTCGCTCGACCTGCCGCGCGACAAGCTGATCGTATTTACCGGGCTGTCCGGCTCGGGCAAGTCGTCGCTCGCCTTCGACACAATCTATGCGGAAGGTCAGCGCCGGTACGTCGAGTCGCTGTCGGCCTATGCGCGCCAGTTTCTGGAAATGATGCAAAAGCCCGACGTCGATCAGATTGACGGATTGTCACCGGCCATTTCCATTGAGCAAAAGACTACCAGCCGCAATCCACGCTCGACAGTCGGCACGGTCACGGAAATCTACGACTACATGCGGTTGCTGTTTGCCAGAATTGGCATTGCCTATTCGCCGGCAACGGGTTTGCCGATCGAGAGCCAGACCATCACTCAGATGGTAGACAGGATTCTAGCCCTCGAAGAAGGTACGAGACTTTACCTGCTGGCCCCCGTTGTGCGTGGTCGCAAGGGCGAATACCGCAAGGAACTCGCCGAGTTGCAAAAACAGGGCTTTCAACGCGTGAAGGTCGATGGTGTGTTCCACGAAGTCGATGCCGTTCCCGCGCTCAACAAGAAATTCAAGCATGACATCGATGTCGTGGTGGATCGTGTAGTTGTGCGGCCGGACCTGGCGAGCCGATTGGCCGATTCCCTTGAAACCGCACTGAAACTCTCTGATGGCCTGGCTTTCGCGGAGTTTGCCGACCGGCCGTTGACGGCCGAACAAACGACCGAGGGCGGCGCAAACAAATCCAAGAATGAAACCCACGAACGCATCATCTTTTCGCAACGTTTTGCCTGCCCGGTCTCGGGCTTCACGATCGACGAGATCGAGCCACGTTTGTTTTCATTCAATAATCCGTTCGGCGCCTGTTCGAAATGCGACGGGCTTGGCACCGAGCTGAAATTTGAAGCCGATCTGGTGGTTCCCGACAGGTCGATGAGCTTGCGTCAAGGGGCCATTGTCCCCTGGGCAAAAACCGGCAACACCTCGCCTTACTACACGCAAACACTCGAAGCGATCTGCAAGCACTACGGCGCGTCCATGTCCGAACCCTGGGAACAGCTCAGCGATGACGTTCGCAACGTCATTCTGTTTGGTTCGGGCGCACATGAAATCACCTTCGTCTATGATGACGGTTTGCGCAGTTATAAGACGAAGAAGCCCTTCGAAGGTGTCATTGGCAATATCGAACGGCGCTGGCGCGAAACCGATTCATCCTGGGTCCGGGAGGAACTGGCCCGTTTCCAGTCCGACCATCCTTGCGAGGCGTGCGGCGGTTTCAGGCTCAAACCTCAGGCACTGGCCGTCAAGATCGCCGGACTGCATATCGGTGAGGTTACGAACATGTCCATTCTGGCGGCGAACAACTGGTTCTCCTCCTTGGACGCACATCTGTCGGATAAGGACAAGGAGATTGCAACGCGGGTTTTGAAGGAAATTCGCGAACGACTGCGGTTTCTGGTCGATGTTGGCCTGGAATATCTCAACCTGTCCCGCCGCTCCGGCACGCTGTCCGGCGGCGAGAGCCAACGCATCCGGCTCGCCTCCCAGATCGGCTCGGGACTGACCGGTGTGTTGTATGTCCTCGACGAGCCGTCAATCGGCCTGCATCAGCGCGACAATGCCAGGCTTCTGGAGACGCTTACGCACCTGCGCGATCTCGGCAACACGGTCATCGTGGTGGAGCACGACGAGGACGCAGTCCGGACAGCCGACTATGTCGTCGACATTGGCCCGCGCGCCGGCATTCACGGCGGTGAAGTTGTGGCTTCCGGAACGCCACAGGAGGTGATGTCGAACCCCGCATCGCTCACCGGCCAGTATCTGACCGGGATGATGCAGATACCGGTTCCTGGCAAGCGACGCGCACCAGACGGGCGCCACCTCTCCGTCACCGGTGCCCGGGCGCACAATCTCAAGAACATCGACGCCGATATACCTCTCGGGCTGCTGACCTGCGTGACAGGCGTTTCAGGTGGCGGCAAGTCCACATTGCTGATCGACACGATCTACAAGGCCGCCGCCCGAAAGCTGATGGGCTCCAGAACGGCACCGGCCGAGCATGACAGCATGAGTGGGCTGGAACACCTCGACAAGATCATCGATATTGACCAAAGCCCGATCGGCCGCACGCCGCGCTCCAATCCGGCCACCTACACCGGTGCATTCACGCCGATCCGAGATTGGTATGCCGGCCTGCCGGAAGCCAAGGCACGCGGTTATGGCCCGGGGCGGTTCTCGTTCAATGTGAAGGGTGGGAGGTGCGAAGCCTGTCAGGGCGACGGGGTGATCAAAATCGAAATGCACTTCCTGCCCGATGTCTATGTCACTTGCGACGAATGCCACGGCCATCGTTATAATCGCGAAACCCTTGAGATCAAGTTCAAGGACAAGTCGATAGCAGACGTTCTGGAAATGACGGTCACTGAGGCCGCCGACTTCTTCAGGGCCGTGCCAGCCGTGCGCGACAAGCTGGTGACGCTTGAAAGAGTTGGGCTTGGCTATATCAAAGTGGGCCAACAGGCAACGACCCTGTCCGGTGGCGAGGCCCAGCGCGTGAAACTGGCCAAAGAGCTGTCAAAGCGCGCAACCGGCAGGACGCTGTATCTGCTGGATGAGCCGACGACCGGATTGCATTTTCACGACGTGGCCAAGCTGTTGGACGTACTGCACGAACTTGTCGAACACGGTAACACTGTCGTTGTAATCGAGCACAATCTTGAAGTCATCAAAACTGCGGATTGGATCATCGATCTGGGCCCCGAAGGCGGCGACGGCGGTGGTGAGATTGTTGTCGCCGGAACGCCGGAAACCGTGGCGGCACAGGAGAATTCCTATACCGGCCAATATTTGAAGTCCGTCCTGAAGCGTGGCAAATCCGTCCAGGCGGCAGAATGAAAGCGGCAGGGCAATCTTATTTGGACCACCCTGCCGTTGATTGGAACCTGAAGCCGGGGACGCGCCTCCGCAACGCGCAGATTACAGCGCGACTGCTAAGATCCCAATGACTGCGGCCGCCACGATGCCGGCAGCGAACGGCTGTTCGCCAACCCGTTCAGCATCACGGACCCAATCCTGTATGTCTTCCTTGTTGGTCATCTGTCTTTCTCCCACAGCACCTTTTGCTTGAGCACTTCATATGTGTCGGTCTGTGCAGTTCATTATATGTAAACCAAACCTTGGTGGATCACATATGGGACGGCATGAGGCGAACTTCAGCGCGGATCACACACTTGTGCAATTTGATTGACCGGCTTGCCGAAAAAGGGCACTTGCATGAACTGCTCTCATGCTCACGGTTTTATTTGTCCCCGTTGTCGCCAAAATCCACACTGCCAACATGAGGTGACATGATGGCTGTTGCACTTCGCAAGACGCTGCCGCCGACAAATAGCCTTGTCGTTTTCGAAGCCGCAGCCCGGCACATGAATTTTACCCGTGCCGCATCGGAACTTTCAGTAACGCAATCGGCCGTCAGCCGGCAGATCCAACTGCTCGAAGAACATCTCGGCACCGCCCTGTTCCAGAGGCAATCCCGCGGCCTGCAATTGACCACAGCCGGCGAGCGGTTGCACAGGGCGGTCTCCATGGGCCTGGAGCACATCGCAAATGTTGCGGCCGACATTCGCCGGCAGCGTAGCCCGGGCGAGTTAACCGTGGCGACGAGCGTTACGTTTGCCTCCTACTGGCTCATGGCGCGAATGGCAAAGTTCCGGGCGGCACACCCTGACGTGGAATTGCGATTGCTGGCATCTTCACCGGTCTATGACCTGACGGCGGCCGGCATTGATCTCGCTGTGCGTTTCGGAGCCGGTGAATGGCCAGGCGTTGACGCCATCCGCCTGTTCGACGATGAAATCTGGCCCGTGTGCGCGCCGCAATATTTGAAGGGCCGGCCGGAGATCTCCACTGCACAGGATCTCACCGGCCAAACCTTGCTCCATTTGTCGAAGTTTGACCGGAATTGGGTTACGTGGGACACATTCTTGCGGGAAATGAACGTCACAGCGGCGCCGACAGAAAGAGGGCTGGTATTTGACAACTACATGGTCCTGATTCAATCCACGTTGCGCGGAGAGGGAATTGCGCTGTGCGGTCGCCGCCTGGCAGAAGATTTTATTGCCCATGGTGAACTCGTCCGGCCGATTGACGCTTCGTTGAATTCCGACCGTGGGTTTTATCTGGTCAAGCCACGCGAAACACCGTTGAGTCCGGCCGCCAAACTATTTCACGACTGGCTGTTGGAAGAGGCCCGTCGTCCGGTTTGACATTTCTTGACCTGCAAGCAGGCTCTTCTTCGCCCGCATACTTGAGGCCGTCGTCAAATACACCTAAGTGAAAGCACATGGATAAAACACCGGACCTTCATATTGTCGGCGGCGGGCTAGCCGGATCAGAAGCTGCCTGGCAGGCGGCTGAACGGGGGTGCCGCGTTGTCCTGTACGAAATGCGCCCAGTCCGACAAACCGAAGCGCACAATACCAGCGAGCTGGCGGAACTGGTGTGCTCCAATTCCTTCCGGTCCGACGATGCCGAAACAAATGCAGTCGGTCTGCTCCATGCTGAAATGCGCGATGCCGGATCTCTTGTCATGGCCGCAGCGGACAAACACCGTCTTCCGGCGGGCGGTGCGCTCGCTGTGGACCGGGATGGTTTTTCCGGACACATCACGATGACATTGGAAGCGCACCCTGCCATTACAATCATCCGGGAAGAGGTCGATGCGCTGCCGCCAACCGATTGGAAGCACATCATCATTGCCACCGGACCGTTAACCGCTCCCGGCCTTTCCGCTGCCATTCAAGAACTGACCGGCGAAGACGGACTGGCATTCTTCGATGCTATTGCGCCGATTGTGCACACGGAGTCCATAGACATGTCAGTTGCATGGTTCCAGTCGCGGTACGACAAGGGCGACGGTGCCGACTACATCAATTGCCCTCTCGACAAGGAACAATATTACAACCTGATGGCCGAATTGGATGCCGGCAGCAAAACGGACTTTAAGGAATGGGAAGCCTCAACGCCGTATTTCAATGGCTGCCTGCCAATCGAAGTCATGGCGGAAGGAGGTCCCGAAACTCTGCGGCACGGCCCGATGAAGCCACGTGGTCTGACGAACAGTCACAGGCCAGACGACAAGCCATATGCGGTGGTGCAATTGCGTCAGGACAATGCGCTCGGCACGCTCTACAACATGGTGGGTTTCCAGACGAAGCTGAAATATGCCGAACAGGTGCGCATTTTCCGGACCATTCCCGGATTGGAAAATGCCGAGTTCGCCCGTCTTGGCGGCTTGCACCGCAACACGTTTCTAAACAGCCCCCGTCTTTTGGACGGAGAACTGAGACTCACAGCCGATCCTCGAATTCGTTTCGCCGGCCAGATGACCGGTGTCGAAGGATATGTCGAAAGCGCGGCAACAGGCTTGATTGCAGGCCGCCTCGCCGCGGCCGAAATCGTGGGACAGTCGATCGGCTTGCCTCCGCCAACCACTGCACACGGCGCTCTGATTAATCACATCACCGGGGGGCACATAGAAACCACCGACCAGGCGACACGGTCTTTCCAGCCAATGAACGTCAATTTCGGATTGTTTCCCCCGGTGACCCCGTTAACCGGCGATCGTCCGCGCCACCTGAACGCTCGTCAGGCAAAGAAGGTCGCCCGCAAGCAGGCCTACACGAGCCGTGCCATGACGGACTTTCGCGCCTGGCTTGCGTCAATAGACCTGGAAGTGAACACAGCCGCCGAGTAGTTCAGCTCCCGATACCGGCCTCGTCAAAACTCTTCACGAAACGAGCACGACAGCAACCGGATCTGGCGGCGCACCTGGCTGACGTTGGCTGTCTGCTTCAGGGGATTGAACAAGCTCTTCGACATCTTTGCCAGGTAGCCGTCAATCAGGCACGTCGGCAAGAACGCCGGCAGCGCAGCGAGTGGAACATGTGACAGGCAATCACGCGCCTGCTGAAGCCGCCGTGCCGCAAGATGCTGTAGCTCAGTGAGAACGACTGACATGGAGGCGTCCCGGCGGCCCGACAATACCTGGGCCGTGGTTGTTCCGCGTTTCTCAAGCAAGTCAACGGGAATGTAACACTGCCCCCTTGCCCGATGGATCGGTAAGGCCCGCAACAATCCGGTCAATCCATATGCCACGCCTGCGTATCCGGACGCCTCAGCCGCACCAATCGCGTCAGGTCCGGCCAGTGACAGGGCGGCTAGCTGCATCAGTGCACTGGATGTCTCTCCGAGATAACCTTCAAGATCAGACAAAGCCGGCATCGGGTCATCGTACAAATCGAACGTCCGGGCTTCTATCAGGTTCACAAATGCATGCCGTGGAAGGTCCGCGCCCTTGATCGTCGTTGCAAGTTCCACAGCCACGGGATGATCCAGCACCTCGCCGGCATAGATGCCGTCTATCACCTCTCGCCACCACTGGAACCGCATCTCACCCAGCTGCGGATCCGAGACCAGCTCTCTGACCCGTGCGATTTCCAGATTGAATGCGTATAACGACCAAAGCCGGATTTTCTGATCATCGGGTGCGAACAGGCTTGCCAGATACCGGTCCCTGTCCGCGTGTCTGACCAGATTGCGGCAGTACTCAGCGCTGGACTGCGGTTCATCTGCCACCATCACATTGCCTGTTTGTGCGTATCGACAGCAATGAATGCCGCCGCAAAAGTCCGCTGTTCTGCAAGCAGTACATTGTAGGTCCGAACGGCCGCACCCGTGTTCATGCATTCCAGCCCGATGTGACGGGCTTCGAATTCCGAACGCATTGCAGCATCCGCAAAGATCTGTTCCGCTCCGGTGCCGAGCAAAAAGAACTCGATCTGTCCGGCAGTTTCAAGCACGGGCAAAAGCCGTGAAAGCGTTACGTCCTCCATCAACGAAACCGGCCACGCATACATGCCATCCGGCAAGATCAGCAGTGAACCTTGATGCGACATATCGGCAAATCGGAAACCCCCGTTTCCATAGGCATCGATTGGCGCCCTGCCCGGCAAATGCGGCCTGTCGTCATCCGCCATAAATGCGCCGACCTTCCTTTCAGCTTTCAGTTGCTTCAGCAGTCTCACTGGGATCCCGCCCAGGGCGGTCGATATGGGCACCGAGATAGATCAACAGGGGTGCTGCGATGTAGATCGAAGAATACGTTCCAATCAAGACGCCCCAGATCATGGTGAATGTGAAGCCTCGGATCACCTCTCCACCGAAGAAGTACAATGCCAGCAGAGCCACCAGGGTCGATACGGATGTGAGGATCGTTCGCGGCAACATCTGATTGAGCGACAGATCGATCAGGTCCTCAAGACTCATCTGCTTGTATTTGCGCAAATTTTCCCGCACACGGTCATAGACCACGACCGTATCGTTCAAAGAGTATCCAACGATGGTCAAGATTGCTGCAATGATCGAAAGATTGAACTGAATTTGCAGGATCGCGAACAGCCCCAAAGTAAGCAATACATCGTGCGTCAATGACGCGACAGCGCCCAACGCAAAGTGCCATTCGAACCGGAACCAGATGTACACCATGACCGCAAACAGCGCCATGATCACCGCAATAATACCTTGTTGCGCCAACTCCCCTGATACCTTGGGCCCGACAACCTCCACCCGCCGGTAGTCGATATCGTCCCCAAGCGCGGCCTTGACTTTGTTGATCGCGCCCTGCTGCGCTTCTTCACCACCGGGCTGCGTTTCGACGCGGATCAAGACATCGGTTGGCTGGCCGAATTCTTGTAGCTCGACATCACCAAGTGCAAGACCTCCGACCGTGCTTCGAAGCTCGGCAATATTTGCCGGTCCCGGTGTGCGGATCTCAATGAGCGTGCCGCCCTTGAAGTCGATTCCGTAGTTCAGACCAATGGCTAAAAACAGTATGATCGACGCCACACAGCCAATTGCGGATGCGATCACGCCGAACCGGCTGAATTTCATGAAACCTATTTTCGTGCCATCAGGAACGAGGCGGATCCCGGTAAACATGAATTCCATTCCTTACTAAAGCGGCACGGTCTTTGGCCGCTGAACATGCACCCAGTACGCCACGATCAGACGCGTTAAAGTGTATGCGGTGAACACCGTCGTCATGATCCCGATACCCAGTGTAACCGAGAACCCACGGATCGGGCCCGACCCGAGACCGAAAAGCACGACCGCGGCTATGAACGTGGTGATGTTGGCATCCAGGATCGTACTGAACGCCCGGGAAAATCCGGTTTCAATTGCGTTCAATGGTGTTCGCCCGTTGCGCACCTCTTCGCGGATACGTTCGAACACCAGAACGTTGGAGTCCACGGCCATACCGAGCGTCAGGACAATTCCTGCGATACCCGGCAAGGTCAACGTTGCCTGAAAGAACGTCATGATACCGAACAGCATCATCAGGTTTGATAGCAACGCAATATTGGCAAACACACCGAACAATCCATAAGAGGCGATCATGAAGACGAGCACACCGATCAAGCCAAGAATGCAGGCGATCAAACCGGCGCGGATCGAGTCCGACCCCAGGCTTGGCCCAACCGTACGCTCCTCGACGATGGTCAGTTTGGCCGGCAGCGCACCGGAGCGCAGAACGATTGCCAGATCGTTCGCCTCATCCACCGAGAAGTTTCCTGAAATCTGCCCCGTACCACCGAGAATGGGCTCCTGTATAACCGGCGCGCTAACGACTTCCTTGTCCAACACGATGGCAAACGGATTGCCCACATTTGCCTGCGTAAGACGACCGAACGCCAAAGCGCCCTTCTGGTTGAAGCGGAATGTGACGATAGGTTCGCCGTTGCGCGAGTCGAATCCCGGTTGCGCGTCGACAAGGTCAGCACCGTCGACGGTTGCGCGCCTTGCAGTCTGCACCCAGTAAAGCCGGCCTGTTGCGTCTTTTTCCGCCAGCTCTTCACAACCGACCGGAGCGCGATCGGCCCCTCCACCAGGCTGTGCTTCACACAACAGCCTGAAATCCAGCTTTGCCGTTTGACCCAGCAGCTTCTTCAGCCGGGCCGGATCCTGCAAACCCGGCACCTGAACGATGATCCGGTCGGCGCCTTGCTGTTGTATCGTCGGCTGCGTCGTACCCAGTTCATTGATGCGTCGCTCGATAACCTCGAGCGCCTGCTCGACCGCCCGTCTGATGCGTTGCTCCAATCCCGCATCGGAGTACTTCACGACGATGATGTCGGTGCCGCTCTGGTCGACCTCCAGTTCGGCAACATCGCTGCCCTGCCCGAAAAAGCCGGTATTGACCGTTTGCGACAAACCGCGGATCAGCCCGAGCGCGCGCTCCATATCACCGGGTTCGAGCAGCCGTACCCGTAGTTCATCGTCATTGGCCTTCGCAAACGAATGCTTGATCTTGTTTTCAGTAAACAGCGTTGACCGGATGTCGCCGCGCATTTGCCGCGTCAGCGTGTTCATCAGATCCGGCTTGTCGACCTCCAGCAGAACGTGACTTCCGCCCTGCAGGTCCAGTCCCAACGGGATGGATGACATCGGCAGCACATCCGGCATGCCTTTACGGATGGTCTCGGGCAACACATTCGGCGAGGCCAAAAAAATGCCGAACAGCACAATGGCGACTATTGAAAGCGACTTCCACTTTGTCAGGACGAACATGGCACCCCGCGAGGGTCCGCCAGGTGCGTCGGACCCGAGTTGTTTGAAATATGGACTACTTGGCGTCCTTTACAGGCTCCGTCTTGGAGCGCACCTCAGATACCGCATTCCTCTGAAACTTGAGCCTCAGATTCTCGGACACTTCGACCATAATCTCGTGATCGTCGACCACTTTCGAGACCTTGCCAATTATCCCGCCAGCCGTCACCACCGTGTCACCGCGCCTGAGATTGGCGACCATCTCCTGATGATCCTTCATCTTCTTCTGCTGCGGGCGGATTAACAGAAACCAGAATACCGCCATGATCAGAACCAGGGGCAACAGCATGCCAAGAATGTCGCCGCCGCCGCCACCGCCGCCAGCCTGCGCATATGCAGTCGAAATGAACATAAATCGGCTACTCCCGCCTAGTGGATACCATCAAGGTCCGTTGCCCATGGCAACTCGTATTTTCAGCTAGCCGGTATATAGCGTGACACTATGGCAATGCAACCGCCAACGCTGCGTCCATGACAGCGGCGCCCACAACAACCGCATGATAAACTTGCCAGCATCCGGTCTGGGGGTCTATTCAACCGGGCAAGAACGCACCGTAACACGAGATCGCCATGACGAGTGAGGCCGAAAACGATAGGCTGATCGCCATCCTAAACCGTATCGCCGGTTCCCTCGACCGCTTGGCACCACCACCTGAGCCGCCACTACATCTCGACGCCGCTGACGCATTTGTCTGGAGCCGAGCCTCAAAGGCATTGCAACCGGTGTCGGAGGTAAACCGGATAGACCTGCCGTTGCTGCGCGGCATAGACAGGGTCCGTGACATCCTCCTCGAAAACACCGAGAGATTCGCCCGCGGCCTGCCTGCAAACAACGCACTCTTGTGGGGTGCCCGCGGCATGGGAAAGAGTTCGCTGGTAAAGGCCGCTCACGCCAAGATTGGCGCAAGCACCGGAGCCAAATTGAAATTGGTGGAAATTCACCGTGAAGACATCGAAGGCCTGCCGGACCTCATGTCCTTGATCCGGAAAAACCGGAACTGTCGGTTCATTGTGTTTTGCGACGATCTGTCGTTCGACGCGCTGGACACGTCCTACAAGTCACTCAAGGCAGCCCTCGAAGGAGGCATTGAGGGGCGTCCTGAAAACATGATCTTCTACGCAACGTCCAATCGGCGACATTTGCTGCCCCGCGACATGATGGAAAACGAGCGTTCGACCGCCATTAACCCATCCGAAGCCGTGCAGGAAAAAGTCTCCCTGTCGGACAGATTCGGCCTGTGGCTCGGTTTTCACAATTGCTCGCAGGATGAGTTTCTTGAAATGATCGAGGCCTACGCCAAGCATTTCGGCCTTGAAATCGGCTCAGACCAGTTGCGCGCCGAAGCTATGGAATGGTCGACCACCAGAGGCAGCCGGTCCGGCCGGGTCGCTTGGCAATACATCCAGGACCTGGCCGGCCGACTCGGTAAGAAGCTGCCTATTTGAGGTCCGCTTCGTTTCTGGACCATTCTTCCAGGTTGCTCCCGATCGGGACCATCACATACTCCTGGTAACCCGCGCGCTCCTTCATGCTCTCGAAGTGCCGGTCGAGATTGGGCAGATTAGGCCGTTTGATCTCAAGGTTCTGATAGCGCCAATACGCCGCAGCAATCGGAATATCGCCGAAAGAAAAATGCCGGCCGGCCACGTAAGGCTTGCGGCCAAGCATCCGGTTGGCGTGCTTGAGGACTTGCGCCAGTTGCGCCTCGCCGGCCTTGACAGCCGCAGCATCCCGCTGTTCAGCCGGAACCCGCACATTGTTCAAAAACACCGCCGTCAGCGGCTGCATAACCGCATGCGCAGCAAACTCCGTCCATTGCTCGGCAAGCGCATTGGCCTTCTGCCCGCGCGGCCTCAGTGTACCTGCGCCATACCGCCGGGCCAGGTAGCGAATAATGGCGTTCGACTCGAACATTTTGATCGTGCCGTCC
>JANQIR010000022.1 GCA_028282065.1 Aestuariivirgaceae bacterium | reverse complement strand
GTTCGAGATCGACTGGAACAAGGTGATCTTCAAGATGCTGACGCTCAAGGGCATCTATGGCCGCGAGATGTTCGAGACCTGGTACAAGATGACCACGCTGGTGCAAGGCAGGCTCGATCTCGCCCCGCTCATTACGCACCGGCTCGGCGTTGACGATTATCAGGACGGCTTCGACGCCATGTGCTCGGGCGATTCCGGCAAGGTGGTGCTGGACTGGGTCTGAGCCGCCGCGACTTGCCGGGTCCGGGGGCCGGATAAACCTTGCACCCGTCATCACAATGCTCAAACGCCAACGCTGCAGACCAAATCTGGAGCTTTTATTTTACGAATCTTCAATTTCGCAATATCAGGACGGCATCAAATTTGAATCATAAGACTGGCTTTCATGAAACGTTTGGTGTCTTCATTTTCTTTCTGGCCGTTTGTTATCGTTGTTTTAATCATCCTTTTGAACCTGTATCCCTATACAGCTCTTATTTTGATGCTAGCGGGATACGAATTCTGGATCGGATGTGCGCTGCTGGCGTTTCTCGCCGGACTAGCCATCGATTGTCTCATGCGCAAATTTCCAAGAGCGTTGCTGATCATACCGGTGGGTTTTCTTGTCACCTACTACTCAATGTTCTTCATGCAGCGCATTGAAATCGCCAGGACAGAAGCAAGATTGCAAAGCTCAAATCCGGCAAATCTGATCGCATTCGATCCGAAACAACATAGCCTCGTATCGGTTCTTTCCTGGACGATAACCACTAAATACGGGATCCCGTTTGCATATTCGAGAGACGAGGACCTTTCGGGAGACAGATACTTGTCACATCGCATCCTGCCTCAAGAAGGTTGTTCAAAGGTTGTGACGGATAGCCCTCCCAGAATTTCTCGAACAGGTTTTTCAATCACCGATCGTCAGGGTAGGCACGTGCACGCAAGAGGGATGTGTATGGTGCAATATCCAGAACAACCCTCTGGGCAGGTCGTTGAAGTTCTGCCAAAGGGTCAGCATCACTGGAGACGCGATTCCAAAATCAAGGAAAGCACGTACGAGTTACTGGTGGATGGCAAGACTGTGGGGGTGTTTAGAACCGCATCAGTCAATCGTTATACAGTGCTACCGTTCCCCTATGTTTCCTGCTTCTTTGACTCCGATAACGCGGAGTGGCTATGCGAAGGACGATTTAGGAGTTCCATTTACCGACTGAACGCCACGCCACACTCTGCGGAGTCCTATGGCCCAAAGGACAGTCCGATCGCCATTATGCTGGGCCTTTCGGGCTACGAATGGGAAGATTACCGGAACTTCAAGGGATACAAATCGAACGAGGCCAGTCTGGCTCAATTTCACGCAGACGCTGATCAAAAGATCGGTGACCCGTTCGACCATCTTCTCAAATTATTGGCTGATCCGAGTTTGGAGGCACCATGGCGGTTAGGTATCCTGCTGGCACAGGACAAAGACCGCCTGGCACAGGAAGCCGATCTCGTTGTAGATGCGCTGCACCAAATTGCGACGACCAAAGAACCAGAAATCGCGGCGAAACACGACAAATTGCGCGAAATCGCAACAGCAGTGGCAGCGCTGCCAACCGCTGAGTTTGCGGCTCACGGGCGCAAGATATTCGAGGTTGTTAGTAAAGACACGTGGCTTAAAGTACATTTGCCTTTGTACATACGAGCAGCGGACGCTGGTGCCTTTACGCGCGAAAGGTATAGATCCGATCTTCTGGACAGCAATGTGTGGATGGAGCTGAAGTTCGCACCAACCCTGGCGCTTTGCCGTATGCCCGCACTCGACGCGAAAACACTCTCTCACCTGAAACTGCAACTGAAAACCTTGCGCCCCCGCTACTACCAAGATTTCCATCAGGCTGTCTTTCTGACCCTGTTGCGGCATGGCCAAAAGGACTTTGCGAGACAAACTGTTGAAAGGCAAAACCCTCACAGCATCAGATGGTACAGTGATGTGATGATCGATTACGAGAGTTCAAAATCGCAACTGCCCAACAACTGCATGATTCAGCGGTGGCCGCGGCCGGATTATCTTCCGCAATTGATGCGGGCGCGAGTTCCCGATCAACTCAGTGATTAGCCCACACTGCCGTCCGACTGACAGTTCGGACCCATTTGCAAACTCGACAGAGCTCGTGATGGCCCCGTCCGATCGGGCGCATATTGCGGGAAAGCGATTAGCGCCAGCGCATGTGCTGCTGTAGCTTGAGCCGTTGCAACACAATAAATCGGCAGGGATCGCATGGAACTCTTCAACCTTTCGGGAAAAGTCGCCATCGTTACCGGGGGCAATGGCGGCATCGGGCTCGGCATGGCGCGAGGGTTGGCAAAGGCGGGCGCCAATATCGCGGTTGTGGGACGCAATCGGGACAAAAACACCGCGGCCGTGGCCGAGATAGAAGCTCTCGGAGCGAAGGCCATGCGCGTTGAAGCCGACATTTGCGATGCTGAATCGGTAGCGTCTATGGCAGATCAAGTGGCGACCGGCCTTGGGCGGATCGACATTCTCATCAACAACACCGGCACCAACATCCGGAAGCGCCCGGAAGACCTGTCGGAAGACGACTGGCACCAAGTGTTGGACACCAATTTGACGTCCGCATTCCTATGCTCGAAAGCGTGTTACGGACACATGAAATCTGGCGGCGGCGGCAAGATCCTCAATAATGGCTCGATGTTGTCACTGTTCGGATCGCCTTGGGGGTCGGTTTACGGCGCCTCCAAGGGTGGCATCATGCAACTCACGCGCGGGCTGGCGACCGCCTGGGCGCAGGACAATATTCAGGTGAACTGCTTTTTGCCCGGTTGGATCGACACGGATCTGACCCGCAAGGCGCGGGCCGAGATAGATGGACTCAATGAAAGGGTGCTGAACCGGACACCCGCCGGCCGGTGGGGTACCATCGACGACATGTCGGGCATCGCCGTTTTCCTGGCTAGCCCGGCGTCCGATTTCATCACCGGAACCGCCATTCCGGTTGATGGCGGTTTTTCGATTTCAATCTAAAGTTCCGATAGCCATACACCCTACTGCGCTGCCACGACCTCCAGATCGGTTCGCACGGATTGCGGGTCCTTCAAGGCAAGAAACCAAGGGTCCCTGGTCAGGACCTCCTCGACGAGCCGGGACACCTCTGCCTCCGGCTCATCCGTTTCGATGCGGATTTTCAATCGCGTCTGAAGAGGTGCGGCAGTGTTTTCGCCAATACCCAGCGGAGCGCCGTCGTCAAAGTCCGTCTCGATGTCGACGTGGATTGTCTTCAGATCGAGACCTTGTCTCACCGCCGTCATCTTAATTCCGATGGAGACGCAACCGATTACACCGGCCCGCGCGTAGAACCCCGGTGTTGGCCCCGCGTCATCTCCGCCCATAGCGGTGCCTACATCCATGGTGACAGTGTGGCCACCCTGCGTCACGGTGCACTGCAAACCATGCTCGAGAGACCCGCTGGCAGTCACGGTGCTGAGCGCCAGCGACGGCCGCCTTTTGTAGGTTGCCGCGATCCGGTCCTGTGCGTCACGGATGACATTGTTCTTATCCATAAGAACCTCCAAACATTGGAAACCAAACACGATTTTGCCTACATCAAATCGCTTGCACGCCCCAATCCAGCTGACGCCAGACCCGTTCCCGAACCGTCAGCCCGCCGCCTCCAGCTTGTCCTGGGTACGGTGGTCGAAGTCGCTTGCGTCATGACGCTCATGCAGCTGTTCTGAGGGGTCTCCTGAAATCCGGTTGACCATGCGGCCACGCTGCACAGCCTGCCGCGCGGCGATTTCTTCGGTCCAGCGCGCAACGTTCTTGTAGGTGTCCACATCCAGAAACTCACCTGCGTCATAGAGCCTGTTCAGCATAAGCGCACCGTACCAGGGCCAGATGGCGATGTCGGCGATGGAATACGCATCACCGCACATGTAGCGGCGGTCAGCCAGATTGCGGTTGAGCACGTCAAGCTGACGCTTCGTCTCCATGGCATAGCGATCGATGGGATACTTGTAACGCTCCGGCGCATATTTGTAGAAGTGCCCGAAACCGCCACCGAGATAGGGTGCGCTGCCCATCTGCCAGAAGACCCAATTCAGACACTCGGCCCGGCCCGCCCAGTCCTCAGGGATCAACGCGCCGAATTTGTCCGCCAGATACAGCAGGATGGAACCGGACTCGAAGACGCGAACGGGCGGTGTCTGGCTTCGGTCCAGCAATGCAGGTATTTTCGAATTGGGATTGATCTCGACAAAACCGCTGCCAAACTGATCGCCGTCATTTATGCGGATGACATAGGCGTCATATTCGGCGCCTTCAAAACCCAATGCCAACAGCTCTTCCAGCATCACCGTGACCTTGACGCCATTGGGCGTCGCCAACGAATAGAGTTGCAAGGGATGCTTGCCCACCGGCAGTTCCTTGTCGTGCGTGGCGCCCGCTATCGGCCGATTGACGTTTTCGAAGGCCCCTCCACTCTTCATGTCCCACGTCCAAACGCGCGGGGGATCATAGGACGTCGTGTCATTCATAGCTCAAGCTCCCTGGCTTTGCGGACCTGTGGGACATACCGCACAGTTCCAACCGGCACACAACTGCTATCAGGTAAAATTCTGCTGAGCAGAACTTGAGCGGTTTCAGTTCCGCCCTGTTTTCTGAAGACATCCGGCGAAGTTCCAACTGCGGACATGTGATTGAATTTGCGAGCAGCCCTCACACCGGACAACATTGACGGATCTACGTTGACCACGGTCAAACCAGGCAACGCCTTGTATGCGAGGCATGCCTATTGCGGCTGCGACAATCCTGTCCCATCAGGAATTCCGGTCGGGACAGATCCGGGGTCGAGAGGACGTTTCGCCACGACTGCAAGCGCTGCAAGCAAGAGACTTGCGGCAATCAGCCAACTTCCAAATATGCGCCCTGCGATGGCCAGCCAGACGCCGGTGCACATCCGCCGCACACCGTTGGCCAAGGCGGTCGTTACGACAACTATTGCCGTGCCGGACAGACCTCCCGCGGAAGTGAACCAGCCGTAGTAATAGTCGAGCGGCCCCTCCACGACGACAAACAAACCAAGACCAACGCCGCAAATTGCTGATACGAACGGAACAAGCCATCTCCTGCCCCGGCGCGGGAGTAGCAGCGCGCTGCCGGTGGCCATCCCCATTATCGTTGAGATGACAGGATAATTGACGACCAGCTCGGCTAGCGGTTCATAGGAGACAACAACCGACTCCGCTTGTCGAAGACCAAACCCGAGAGTTGAGATGAAGATCGCAAGATGTGCGACCAGCATAGTGGGACGATGTTCGCCGGAAAGAACAACCCCTAAGGCAATCAACGAAGCGAGAAGACCGTATCTGAAGGCAGGCAACGTGAAACCGTTGCTGACGTAGCCTGCGAAGTCTTCGGGAACCCATAAGTGCAGACCAACCGCGAGGACGCATACATTGACCGCGGCGGTGACATAGACTGCGTAGAGACCGCGACGCGAAGAGTTCAACGGAGCATCGTTCACACCGGAAGTGAACCGGCCGCAAAGTAGAGCCCCGTCACAGCGATGACGCCACCAAGAACCTGAGCCAGTCGTCCCTTCCAAGGCCGCTCAAGCAACAGGCCTATACCGATACCTGCGACATGGATGGCGCCCGTGGCAACGACAAATCCGATGGAATAGGATGCCG
>JANQIR010000275.1 GCA_028282065.1 Aestuariivirgaceae bacterium | reverse complement strand
GGGCATCTATGGCCGCGAGATGTTCGAGACCTGGTACAAGATGACCTTGAGCGTCAGCATCTTGAAGATCACCTTGTTCCAGTCGATCTCGAACGCTGTGGGGGCAATGCCCAAAATGGCGATTTTGCCGCCATTGTTCATGACATCGATCATATCGCGGAAGGCCGGCGCTGCCCCTGACATTTCCAGCCCGACATCGAAACCTTCCTTCATGCCGATCCGGGCCATGACGTCATCCAGGCTCTCCTTTGACGCATCGACGACGTATTCGATGCCCATGTCTTCGGCAAGCTTGAGCCGGGCAGGGTTGATGTCGGTGATGACAACCTTGCGCGCACCCACTTCATGCGCCACCAGCGCCGCCATGATGCCGATCGGCCCGGCGCCGGTCACAAGGACATCCTCACCGACAAGGTCGAAACTCAATGCCGTATGACAGGCATTGCCGAACGGATCGAACATTGCCGCGATTTCGTCAGGCACATCATCAGGCAGAGTGAAGACATTGTGCTCTGGGATACACAGATACTCCGCAAACGCTCCCGGCCGGTTGACGCCGACGCCAAGCGTGTTTCGGCACAGATGGCCACGGCCGGCCCGGCAGTTGCGGCAGGCGCCGCACACGATGTGGCCTTCCCCGGAAACCCGCTGGCCGCGTTTGTACTTGGTCACGGCAGTGCCGGTCTCGGCGATTTCGCCACTGAACTCGTGGCCCACCACCATGGGCACCGGAATGGTATTTTGTGCCCACTGGTCCCAGTTGTAGATGTGGACATCCGTCCCGCAGATTGCCGTTTTCTTCACCTTGATCAGCACATCTGTGGGACCTGGTTCCGGTACCGGAACATTTTCCATCCAGATGCCGGCTTCCGGCTTGGCCTTGACCAGTGCCTTCATCATGTTGCTCATGGACGATATTCCCAAAGTCCGGATTAGGCGATGACGCCGAACTCGCGTCCGGCTGTTTCAAAGGCGGCGATCGCCTGATCGATATGTTCAGGCGAATGCGCTGCCGACATTTGCGTGCGGATGCGGGCCTGACCCTTTGGCACGACCGGGAAGGAAAAACCGATCACATAGACGCCGAGTTCCAGCATGCGCTGTGCCATGTCCTGGGCAAGCTTCGCATCTCCCAGCATGACCGGAATGATCGGATGTTCGCCCGGAACCAGCGTGAAACCAAGCTTCGTCATGCCATCGCGAAATTGCTTCGCGTTGCTGATCAGCCGTTGCCGCAAATCGGATCCGTTCTCGATCAGATCGAGAACCTTAAGCGACGTAGCAGCGATCACCGGGGCAAGCGTGTTGGAAAACAGATAGGGCCTGGAGCGCTGCCGCAGCCAGTCTACGATCTCCTTGCGCGCACTGGTATAGCCGCCGGACGCCCCGCCCAGTGCTTTGCCAAGCGTACCAGTGGTGATATCCACACGGCCTTCCACGCCGCAGTACTCCGGCGTTCCGCGCCCATGTTCGCCGATGAACCCGACGGCATGGCTGTCATCGACCATGACCATGGCGTCGTAAGCCTCGGCCAGATCGCAAACCGCCTGAAGATTGGCAATGATCCCGTCCATGGAAAACACGCCGTCGGTGGCAATCAGCCGGAAGCGCGAGGCCTGGGCATCTTTCAGCTTGGCCTCTAGGTCGGCCATATCGTTGTTCGCGTAACGAAGCCGCTTGGCCTTGCACAGCCGTACTCCGTCGATGATAGAGGCATGATTGAGCGCATCGGAAATGATCGCATCCTGTTCGCCCAGCAACGTCTCGAAAAGACCGGTGTTTGCGTCGAAACAGGACGAATAGAGGATTGTATCCTCATAACCCAGGAAGGCCGAGATGCGGGCTTCGAGTTGCTTGTGCTCTTCCTGTGTACCGCAAATGAAGCGCACCGATGCCATGCCGTATCCGTATTTGTCCAGGGCCGCCTGCGCGGCCGCCGTCAGTTCGCGATTGTCGGCAAGTCCCAGGTAATTGTTGGCGCAAAAGTTGAGCACATGCGCACCGCCCGCAACGTCGATCTCCCCGGATTGCTTGGATGTAATTACGCGCTCCGGCTTGTAGAGACCTGCTTCGTGCAAGCCGGAAAGTTCGTCTTCGAGATGTTCCAGAAATCGTGCGGCCATTGGAGTGTCGAACCTCGAAGCTGCTGAGCGAGCCGCCGGAAAACGGTGGTCCATATCTGTTTTATAGGTGACTTTGCGATGCTGGCAAATCGCAAACCCAAACCATCCGAGCCGCCCGGCGATGCAAATGCCATTTCTCCAGGTGATTTGCTGTCGAAACCGGACGCAGGCGGTTCAGCGCCGCCATAATTTGGCGCTGGCAATTTGCTGTGTTGTGTCCATAGTGGGGGTACTCTTCAACTTCGGGGAATCAAGTGTCATGCAAAAACTGCTTTCAATTGTGAAACTGGCGGGGTTGGCGATAGTGCTGGCTGCGTTCACCATGCCGGCGAGCGAGGCTTCGGCGCAAGGTGCGCGCATTCAACTGACGATCACCAAGGCTGGTTTCGTTGTCGGCGTATCATCGGGATCCGGCACTCTGTTCTTCAATAACAGAGCCTATCCGGTAACGGTGGCAGGCCTTCGGATCGGGCTTACCATCGGTGCCTCAAACGCGACGCTTTCCGGCCCGGTGCAGAACCTGCGCAAGGTGAGCGACATTGAAGGGACATACGGAACGGTTGGCGCATCTGCGGCTGCAGTGGCTGGAGGAGACAACCTTGTTGTGCAAAATAACAAGGGGGTGAAACTGGTTCTGCGGGGAACTCAAAGAGGTCTGGAGGCTTCCCTGGACGCTGGAGGGTTGACCATCAGGCTCCAGAGGTAGGCGCGAACCTCCGATTGCCCCGGTCCGGACCGGCGCGCATTTGAGGATGGCAATTTTATCCCGGCGGGCCGGCTTTGCACTGGTCTCGCCCACATGATGCGGCAATTCAGTGCTGGCGAATCAGCAAATGCAGTCATACGGTCCAATGTCTTCAACTGCTGGACCCTGAGCGTCATGGGAAGACTGTCACCCGTTTTCAAACTGCTTGCCGTCGTCGTTCTGTTCGCAACGTTTGCGCCGGCATCACCGGTCGCGTCCGCACAACCGGCGCATATCGCGATCACGATCAAGAAGGCAGGCTTCGTGCTCGGCGTGTCGTCGGGTTCCGGCATTTTGACCTACAATGGCAGCCGGTATCCGGTGTCGGTCGGCGGTCTGCGCATTGGCCTGACAATTGGCGCATCGCATGCGACCTTGTCCGGACCGGTCTACAACCTGCGTCAGGTGCACGATATCGAAGGGACATACGGGACCATTGGCGCATCGGCTGCGGCAGGGCCCGGGGCGGACAATCTGGTCGTCCAGAACGACAAGGGTGTGAAGCTGCTGCTGCGTGGTCGTCAGATGGGGTTCGAGGCGTCGCTTGATGCCGGAGGCCTGTCGATCAGCTTGCTTGAATAGCGCCTGGTCTATCCGCTTCAATCCGACAAATGGCCATGTAAATCTCGGCGCAGCACGTTCGCCCGCCCCACTTTCGGCCGATATTGGATTTCGCGCAGCAGCTTGCGCCGCATCGCCTCAGCAAAGTCCTGATATCCTGTTGCCGATAATACAAAGCTTCCGGTGCCGACCTGCAAATGGCTCTGATAGTAATCGAGCAGGTCCGGATCATCGGTCAAAATGGCCAGGCCATTGATGACGACACCGCGCGCAATGGCCATGGCGCGTGCCTCCGGAACCGTCACGGTAAAATCTCGGGGTGTGGTCTCGCGGCCGTCACCGGAAACGTCGACCACCTGGCGCAAGCCATCAAACGCGTTGCTGTCAAAACTGCGAATGGCGTGCGCCACACCATCGCCGAGTCCGGTTCCGCCGGTCTGGGTGCGCGGGAAGGTCTCGATGCGCCTTGCTGCGCGTTCGGCATCCTCAGTGGACGCAATCAGCATCCAACCCGTCGTGTCCTTTGGAAAGCGCGATTCAGCCCACACCAGAAGGTTCACGGCGATGCGTTGGTTGGGGCCGCTCAGGATCGCTTTGTGAACTGCCGGATCGCGCAAACCCGCTGCGATGCCGCCAAGTTGTAGGGCGAACTCGTTGTTGTCGACACTGCCGGAGGCATCGACGGCGAGGACGATTTCAAGATCTACTGGCGTTTGCGCCATTGCCGGGCGTGATTGAACGAGCCATGCCAACGCAGCGAGCAGAGTACACACGCCTGCCAGACCGGTGATGATTTTAGAGCGTTGGAACAGAATCATCTTCTCAACGAAAGCGCCCAAGCGTATCACAAAGATCGAAAAATCCGGTGAGCCACCTGTGGAGGTGTAGTCTTTGGATCTGATCGGTCAATACCTATCCTGGCAGATGCGCCGCGATATTCCCGTTCGCCGCAAGCTCAATCTCGCCAAGCGGTTTGCCGGCTGGCCGTATCGCGCAGTTCGCACTCATTACGGCCCTGTCCTGGAGAACGCGGGAAATGACCGCACGTATCTGAAGTCGATCGCGGGAACGCTTGGCGATTTCATTCCCGGTGTGTTGGCCTCGAAGAAGGTGGATTTTACCTTTCTCGACATTGGCGCGAATACGGGGATTTTTTCTCTGCTCGCTGCCCGACTTCCGAACTGCCACAAGGTTGTCGCGTTCGAACCGAACCCGTCCGTCTTCGCCAGACTGCAACGCTCCGCGGAGTTGAATGAGGCCACGATCACTGCATTTTGTCTGGCGCTGTCCTCCACGGGACAGACGGCCGCCGTTTTCCATACCTATGAGGGCCATAGCGGTTGCGGTACGCTCGAAGCAGTCGGCGATGGGTCGGGCGAAATACATGTGGCAACCGCCGATGCGCGCTTTTTGGACAGCCTGTCCGAACAGATCGTAACGCCGGTTGTGTGCAAGATCGATGTCGAGGGACATGAACGCCATGTGCTAGAGGCGCTTTTCGCCTCCAAGCTGGCCGGATCCGTGAGCGATATTATCATCGAATGCGCCCAGGAGCATCACTCGTCCGGACTTGAGGACATATTCTTAGATCTGGAAGCACGGGGATTTGAGTATGCATCTCGGGGTGACAGCCCGACCTATCATGACCGGCATTATACCAGGGCGTTGCAGACAGGTGGAGCGCAGTGACGCTCCAATCCATCACCTCTGTCATTGTGGTCTGCTTGGGCCTGTCCGCGGCGTCCTCGGCAGGGGCGGAACAAAACTGGTCGGGCTGGGATTTCGTGCGCAGCTTGCCGCTTGGCGCCAGGGAACGTGGTGTTCGGCAGGTCGGCACTCCACATCCGGTGAGATCCGGCGCCAGCAGCATCCGGTTTGAAGTTCAGCCGGGCGACTGCAGTGCCGGCAAACACGGCTGGGACGATTGTGCGAAAGACAGGGAACGCGCCGAACTAAAGCAGACCGATT
>JANQIR010000258.1 GCA_028282065.1 Aestuariivirgaceae bacterium | reverse complement strand
TCCCCGTGTTCGGATCCCATGTGGTCCCCCTGCTCGGATCACCCCATTTGGTGTTATCGTCATCGCTGGGTGCGGACGCGGTTACATTATGCGGATAGCGCCGGTCTTTCGTACAGCCCGACCAGCTAGCTCCAGCAGCAGTGCCTCCAACTACAAAAGACGCCGGTAGTTCCGCATATACATGCTGGGAAAACGGCACAAGCGAGAATTTGACGTTCCGGTTCTGCCTGTTGTTGGACAGAGTTTCCACTAGGTTAATCGCAGCATCGCGCATCGCCTGATACTTGCTGCTGGAGTTCATGGAAGCGGAATAGTCCAGCACCAGGGCCACCTCAACTTGCCCGCTGCCTGGCAAGGCGGCAATCGCGGACACGATCAGGTCAACCTTCTTTTGACCGAGCAGTCCCATAAGCGTCGTTTGTCTTTGCCCTGTGGCAGTGACAGCAATGGTCTCATCCTGAACCGCGACGTCTACGCCGTAGACCCGGTCTTTTCCGCCGGTTTCGGCAGCCAGATTTGCATTGAATACCTTCGTGGCGATTTCGGTGCGTTCATCATCTGAAAGCTCGCCCGATTGTGCGCCGGCCAGCGCCGCAGCATCGACGGCAACCTGCATCGCCGTTTGGTGTTTGACGGCGCCTATGTAGTCAAGCGCAAGCCCTGCCGCGCCAAGGATTGGCAATGCGGCAACCGCAAGAATCACTCCGACAGTTCCGGAAGTCGATCGCGCCCAAGTGCGCGCACAGGTCCTTATTCTGCGTTGCATAGTTAAGCCCCCGCTTGCAAGCAGATGAATTCCAATTAATGATATTGGCAGTTTAGATTCGCAGTGCTTACCCTGCCGTTTACAGCGGCCATATAAGTTGCCGTTACACGGAAATAATATGATTAGGGTGAACAAATTCAAATGGGGCGGACAACGTGTCCGCCCCTTGGGTCAGGTGGGGGATGAGCCTGAAGACCGGGTTACTTCAGGAGCCTGACCGGACCAGCGAGTTGCTTGGTGATCTCTTCGAAAGCATTCGACAGCTGTGTGTTGCCGGAGGCATCGAAGAAGTACTTGGCGCCGCTCGCGCAGTTTCTGAGGCGGTCTTTCGTTGCGCCGTCGTCAAGGTCGAACGCCACCGTGATCATTAGGATATTATCGGCCTTGATGTTACTGCAAAGCGTTTCGACGTTGTCGTTCACCTGTGACGTTCTGTGCCTGTTGTTTGGTCCCCAGGCGGCAACGGTCGGTTCGCCGTCGGTCAGCAACACGATCACTTTCTGAGTTTCGCCATTATTGTCTGGTGCAGCCTGGGTGAACGGCGCGTTAGAGGATACCGTATGATAGCCGAAGGCCAAACCAACGGAGATATGCGTCAGGTTATAGGGGCGCATGGCATTGAGTTGTGCAATGATACCCGGATAGTCGTCGCTCAGCGGCCGGGTGACAAGGTTGCGATCGACATAGGCCTTGCATTCTTCCTTGTCGCCCCAGCCGATCCAGCCATTCGGATCGATATCAGTGCTGAGCGGATCAATACCGTTGGTCCAACCGCCCCCTGACGTGTTGTTGTAACTGCACAGCGGCGCCGATGAATCGTCATCGTCATCATCGTCGTCATCGCCGCCGCCCCCGCTACCACCATAGCCGCCGGTACCGGCGTTGCATGTCGGCGAACTGCCGGCACCGCCGCCACTTCCCGCATAGCCATCGCCATGGGCGTTGGTCCATGTCGTGCTAAGTGTTGGATCGCCCCACTTGGTAAAATCGTTCCCGAACAAGGGGGTGGTATTACGCGTATTGTGCGGCCAGCGCCGGTCTTTGGTGCAGCCGGTCCAAACACCACCTATAGGCCCGCCAATAACATGCTCACTTGGCAAGGTTGCGAATACATGCTGCGAAAACGGCACCAGCGCGAATTTGACGGTGTTATTTGCGCCGTCTTCGGTCAGGTTTTCGATCAGATCGATGGCGGCGCTGCGCATTGCCTGATACTTGCCGTTGCGGTTCATGGAGCCCGAGTAGTCGAGCACCATGGACACTTCCATTTTGCCAGGTTTTGCAAGCGCTGCGATGCTTCTGACTTTGACCTTGATGTCCTTGATGCCAAACAAGCCCATCAGACTGGTTTGCTGATCGGTTTTTGCGGTAACCGTGACTTTCTCGTCGGTCACTTTGATTTTGACCGTCTGTGGCCCGTCATGTCCTTGCGGGAGATTGGCGTAGAAGATCTTTTTGCCCGTTTTCCTGCGGGCTTTCTTGTCTGCTTCGATCGCCTGCGCGGCAGCAAGCGCCGCGGCATCGGCGGCGACCTGAAGCTCGGATCTTGTCTTGGTCGCCCACAGATAGTCGACCGCAACACCAACAGCACCAAGTAGGGGGACGGCAGAAAGGGCAAACATAATGCCCACGTTGCCTAGGTCAGATCTGCCATAGCGGCAGACACGCGAGATCGCACTTCGCAGCATACGGATAACCCTCATGCTATAAAATATGACCCCGGTATTCCCAGATGTAACAGATGGGTCTTAAGTCTGCGGTAACCGGACCGGTCGCAATTTAGCGATAATTTTCATCGAGCTTTAACCGCAAGGGGCAGCGGCAGGAGCCGGCATGTTATCGGTCATGGCCGTGCACTGTCGCGCACGAGCCGCCAGGAAAGCATCTTGGCAATGTTCAACAGCAGCTTGGCGGCCGCCTGCGGATCGGAACCGGTCAGCGATCTGATCGTGCTCTCACTTAAGGACACGACCTTGGCGTCATCGACGACGGCATAGACGTCCCGGGTACGGGGCCGGTCCAATAAAAACGCGATCTCACCGAAGACTTCACCGGGCAGGATCGTGCCGACGACCTCCTCACGGTTGCGCACTTCCAGAATTCCCTCCAGCAGCACGAAAATGTTCTGCGCCGGATTGCCCTGTTTGAGGATCCGGTCCCCGGTGCTGCAATCGATTACGTTGCTCTTGGCCAGACAGGCTTGGATCTGCTCTTCGCTCAAGCCGTCGAACAGTGAAATGCGTGCATCCTCCAGATTGCTCAAAGAGCGGTAGACTTCCTGCCAGTAAGGGCCGATCCCCACGAGCCGTTCGCTGAGCACCGCCGTTGGCCGGTCGATCAGCTTGCCGGTGCAATCGGGAATACGCGCATCGTCGCCGAAGTCCTTCAGGATGCCGGCTAGTGGGGAATTCACCTGTCTCAGATATTGAATGTCCTCAGGTATCAGGACCAGTGGGATGAGGTATCCGGTTTCGGGGCTGTTGATGTTGTCGGCGGCATAGTTCCGGAAGCCCAGTGCCTGATAGACGTTGAGCAGATGCGGTTCACAATCGCCGAACATGAGCTGAATGCGCCGTTCGTTGACGAATTCCAGGTAGCTGCAGAACAATTGGAACAGAAGGTCGCTGCCGCGATACGGCTTTGTGACCATGAAGCGTTCGCCAACGACAATTTGGTCCGGTTCCATCTCCTGCAAGAACGGTGAAAGATTGTATTGGTGAATTTGCCGGCCGGGGAACGTCGCTCTGCCGCCCCAGGTGAGCCGCATTGTGCCCGCAACCTCGCCATTGCGGATAGCGTAAAACAGGAAACTCAACCCATCTATCGGTTCTGAGAACAATCGTTCCTGATGGTTGGCAATGGCGCCATACCGGCCCAGTTCTTCCACATAGACGTTGTACCGAAGCCGGAACACCGCCTCACGCTCCTCGTCTGACTGAGCCAGGTAGACACCGTCTTGCGTGTGCATGATCCAGATCCTCCCCACGACAATCTAGCCGTTCGGAGAAGGGACTGAAAGGTGACTGAATTTGAAGGCTGCGCTTTAACCCATCCAGGCGGCAAATCCGCCAAGCTTTGCAGGGTCCTTTGGCAAACGAAATTTCATGTGACTGAGAACGTCCGCCTGTGAATTAACGCAATAGAATTTCTGATTCATCCCTCATTATCAAGTTAAATTTCCCGATAAATCGCATTTATTGTTTATGTTTAGGTTGAGCAAAGCAACTACGTAAGTGTTTTATGCGTATTGATTAGTTTTGTCTGATTTTATAAATGTCCAATCATATGAATTGTCAAGAAGCGGCGGGCCTAGATTTATTCTTTCGCAATGAGTCCATTGCCGCTTAAGAGGCCGTGTTTGCATTAGGAGGACGGGAAATGACTTCAAGCTCTGCGGTATCCAGCGGTTCAGGTTCATCTTCGTCAGGTACGGGGTCGGGAAGCGGCAGTGATTTCGCGGAATCCTCGCGTAGGGCTGAGTCGCGGTCGACGGAATCGGGTGGTTCCGAAGGCGAACCGCCGGCCAAGCGGCAGCGCACGTCCGGCAATGAAAGTGAGTCATCCGGTGAAAGCAGAGGGGGAGACAACTTTGACAGTGGGTCAGGCAGCGAGTCTCGCGGTGCCGAGTCCGGAGAGGGAAGCGAAGTTAGCCAGGGGGACGGCAATATAAACTTTGACGAATTGTCTGAAGGTGATCAGGCAGAAATAATGGTCGATGAACTCGGTAGCGATGTCGAAAACGACTCTGAGTTTCTTGGTGACTTCACTGAAGGGTTCTTTCATGGAGCCGCAGATGAAGCGCCTGCAGATGATGTCTCGGACGTAGGCGTGGATTTGCCTGAGGCCGTGGATGCTGCTGAGGCCGCTGAAGCGGCTGAAGCGGCTGAGGCTGCTGAGGCCGGTTCTGAGTTTGTGGAAGTGGTGGAAGTCTTGTCCGAGGTCGCCTTGGCATTGCTATAAGCCGCAGTGGGGCCGCCGCTAAGCCAATTAAGAGCATGTTCCCGAAAAGTGTGTGCGGTTTTCGGATAAAAACATGCTCAATATCAAAGAGATAGAGCATTTTTGGTGACTCAGGTTTCACAAAAAAATGCTCTAGTGGTGGTTCCGTTGCCGGAATCACGTGCCGATTTCAGTTCAAGGTATTGTGCGGCCGACGGGTTGCAACTGCTTTTTGCGACCATTCCAGGCGTCATGCCTGTCGTATTCTGGGTCGCAGCAGGCGGCGCGATCGGAGCGTCTGCTCGGTGCTTCGTCATGATCTGGTCGGCGCGGATTTTCGGCGGCTTTGCCGCCAAACCGCTGTCACTGCCATCATGCAAAAACGCGTTACCCTCTCAAATGCTCTCGTAAAGGACGATCGAGTGTGTTCCCATAGAGTGGTTTGACCAATACGGTTACGCCGATTCCATCGCTGTACAAGACAGGCCATCCCGGTACAAGATAGGCCATCTCTGTCGGAGCCAGCTGGCAGTTGTGCGAGGGAACGCGAGATGAATATCCGCCCGAACATCAAAACAGGTTTCTCCACATGCCCGCATGACTGTCCCTCGACATGCGCCCTGGAGGTGGAAGTTCTTGATGCCAATACCATCGGACGGGTACGCGGCTCGAAAACCAACAGTTACACTGCGGGCGTGATCTGCGAAAAGGTAGGTCGCTATGCGGAACGCATTCATCACCCGGACCGTTTGCTGCATCCGCTAAAGCGCACCGGGGCGAAAGGTGAGGGCGCCTGGCAGCAGATTGGTTGGGACGATGCGCTTGATGAAGTGGCTGAAAATTTCCTGAAGGCCGAGCAACGGTACGGGTCGGAAACCGTTTGGCCGTACTATTATGCCGGTACTATGGGTTTGGTGATGCGTGATGGTGTTCATCGGCTCACTCACGCCAAGAAATACTCCCGGATATACGAGACGTTCTGCACATCGCTGCCCTGGCCGGGCTTCATGGCCGGCACCGGCAAGTTGCGCGGTGCCGATCCGCGCGAAATGGCCAAGTCGGATCTCGTAGTGATCTGGGGGACGAACCCTGTGCACACCCAGGTCAACGTCATGACACACGTGACCAAGGGGAAGAAGGAACGGGGCGCGACATTGGCCGTGGTCGATGTCTATGAAACCGCGACCATGAAACAGGCCGACATGGGGATCATCGTCAGGCCGGGAACGGACGGGGCACTGGCATGTGCTGTCATGCATGTCCTGTTTCGTGACGGGCATGCCGACCTCCCTTACCTCGAAAAATACACCGATTACCCAACGGAGTTCGAAGCGCACCTGCGAACGCGAACGCCCGAATGGGCATCGGCCATAACCGGCGTCCCGGTCGGAGAAATCGAGGAATTCGCCAAACTGATCGGTACCACCAAGCGTACGTTCTTTCGGCTGGGATATGGCTTCGCCCGTCAGCGCAACGGCGCTGCAAACATGCATGCGGCCACATCGATCGCGGCGGTGACCGGATGTTGGCAGTATGAAGGTGGCGGCGCTTTTCATTCCAATTCAGGCATGTATGGCTGGAACAAGTCGATGATCGAGGGGCTCGACGTCAAGGATGGGAGCGTGCGCACCATCGATCAAAGCCGCATTGGTCCGGCCCTGAACGGGAACAGGGCGGATCTCGGCGACGGACCGCCGGTCACGGCCATGATCTTTCAAAATACCAATCCGGTTTCTGTTGCGCCGGAGCAGTCGCTGGTCAAACGGGGATTTGCCCGCGAAGACCTGTTTACCTGCGTGCACGAGCAGTTCATGACGGAGACGGCGCGTATGGCCGACATCGTCCTGCCTGCAACCATGTTCCTGGAACACGATGATCTCTATCAGGGCGGTGGTCACCAGCATATCATGCTTGGCTTGAAGCTGGTCGAGGCACCTGGCGAGTGCCGGACAAATCACGAAGTGTTGCAGGGTTTGGCGAAGCGTGTGGGTGCCGCACACCCAGGCTTCGACATGTCACCTAGAGAGCTGATCGAATGGACCCTCGAAAACTCGAACCGCCCATCTCTTTCCGAACTAGAGCAGGTAAACTGGATTGATGTTCAGCCTGATTTTGAAACGTCTCACTACCTGAACGGCTTTGGACATCCCGATGGAAAGTACCGGTTTAAGCCCGATTGGCACGCGGCAAGGTTCCGACCGGATCAAGGTCCGTTCGGTCCCGTCGACGACATGCCGGAGTTTCCCGATCATTGGGACGTTACGGAAAATGCCGACCAGGACCACCCCTTCAGGCTGGCGACGTCGCCGGCGAGGGGCTTTCTCAATTCGTCCTTCAACGAAACGCCGACGTCGCTGGCGCGCGAGAAGCGGCCGACGGTCTTCGTTCATCCCGAGGATCTGGCTCGGTTGGGCCTCAAGGATGGGGAGAAGGTCCGTCTGGGCAATCATCGCGGTGTCGTGACGCTGCATGCCAAGGTGTTCGAGGGCCTGAGGGAGGGCGTCTTGATTGCCGAGTCGATCTGGCCCAACGATGCTTTCGAGGATGGCTGCGGCATCAACACGCTGGTTGGCGCGGATGTCCCGGCGCCTTGCGGCGGCGGCCTGTTTCACGACATTAAGGTCTGGCTAAGGTCTGCCGCGTGAACATTCAGCCAATCTGGTAGCGCTTTTTCCAAGTCTCGGGAATTCGGCCATGCCGCTCTACCAGCGCTTGCACGCTGGGCCTGTACAGCTCAATGACCCTTTGTTTCAAACCGGCCGGCATGAGCTGTTTGTCCGTCTTGTGAACGGCCTTGCCGGATATTTCCGAACTGAACCCA
>JANQIR010000235.1 GCA_028282065.1 Aestuariivirgaceae bacterium | reverse complement strand
ACCTGGTGGATCATGGGGTCCTACTATCTGCGCCAGTGGCACATGCGCTGGTTCAACGACCATCTGGAAGACGGCGTCAGCGTGCGCGACATCTCCGATGCGACGGTCGGCTTCGGTATCGCCGGCCCCAAATCGCGCGAATTGCTCGCCAGCCTGACACATGAGGATGTCTCACACGAGGCGCTGCCGTTCATGTCGTGCAGGGAGTTGGATCTCGGCCTGGTGCGGGCCAAGGTCGGGCGCATGTCGGTGACGGGCGAACTTGGCTATGAGATCAACTGTTCATCGGCCGAACACCTCACCGTCTACCGGATGCTCAAGCAAGCCGGGGCCGATTTCGGCGCCGTCGATTTCGGCTTCAACGCCATGCTGTCGCTCAGGCTGGAGAAGAGCTTCGGCATCTGGTCGGCGGAGTTCATGCAGAACTACACGCCCGGCATGACACGCATGGACCGCTGGATCGCCTGGCAGAAGGAGGACTTCATCGGCCGGGAGGCCGCCATGAAGGAACGCGACGGCGATACCGCGCCAATGAAACTGGTGACGATGGACGTAGACGCCAACGGTGCGGATGCCTCCGGTTACGAGCCGGTCTGGCGAGACGGCAAACGCGTCGGCTATGTCACTTCAGGCGGCTACGGCCACACGCTACAAAAGAGCCTGGCCATGGCGCTGATCAATTCCGATGCGATCGATGCGGGCGCCGATTACAGCGTGCACGTCGTCGGCGTTGAACGCGGCGCGAGCATCATTGCCGATTGCCCGTTCGATCCGAAGGGTGCGCGCATGCGGGCGTGAACCTATCCGCAGGGCAAAATCCGGGAGGCTTGAATTGCAACTGCCGGGCCGGCGGAATACTCTCGCGCGCACAACTGCAAGACTTGACCTGGACGATGGGAGGCACATTACTACATGTCAATGCCGGTAGCCTATGAAAGACAAGACGATATCGCGGTCGTGACCGTGAACAATCCGCCGGTCAACGCCCTTTCGCAGACCGTGCGGCAGGGCCTTCTGGATGCACTGGCTCTTGCAATGGCCGACGACAAAGCGAAGGCCGTCGTCGTCCTGGGTGCCGGTCGAACCTTCATTGCCGGCGCCGATATCCGCGAGTTCGGAAAGCCTCCCATGGCGCCGCGGCTGTCGGAGGTGGTCAGCGCCTATGAAGACGCGCCAAAGCCCGTCATCGCCGCTCTGCACGGCACGGCGCTGGGTGGCGGTCTGGAATTCGCACTGGGATGCCACTACCGGGTTGCCGTCACGTCGGCGAAGGCCGGCTTGCCGGAGGTGCACCTTGGTCTGATCCCCGGGGCCGGCGGCACGGTTCGCACGCCCCTGCTCACAGGGGCGGCTGCGGCTATCGACATGGTGACCACGGGCCGGCAGGTTCCCGCTCACGAAGCGCAGCAGACCGGACTGCTCGATGCGGTGTACGACACCTACACACCCCTGGAGGCCGGCTTGCAGTTTGCCCGTAAAGCCATCGACGAGAATATGCCGGTACGCCGGGCGCGCGATGTACAAGACAAGCTTGAAGCCGACCGGGCAAAGATCGCCGAGTTGCGGGAGAGCCGTGCCGCAATCGAGAAGACGGCGCGCGGGCAGACTTCTCCTCTCGTCGGTTTGGATGCGGTCCTGGCCACCCTTGAAATGCCGTTTGAGGAGGCGCTCAAGAACGAGCGTACGCTGTTCGAAGACCTGCTGAAATCTGACCAGAGCAAGGCATTAATCCATGCGTTTTTCTCCGAACGCCAGGTCGGCAAGGTACCGGAGCTGGAAACCGGCAAGCCGCGCGACATTGCCAAGATCGGTGTGATCGGTGGCGGCACCATGGGCAGCGGCATCTCGCTTGCCATGCTCAATGCCGGCATCCCAGTGACCATGGTGGAGCGTGACGACGACGCGCTCACCGCCGGGCGCGGGCGGGTCGAGGAGACCCTTCAGGGCGGCATCAAACGCGGCAAGATGACCGAGGAGAAGATGCAGCACATCCTGTCCGACCTGTTCAGCGGATCGACCGATCTGGCAGACCTGGCGGACGCCGACCTGGTGATCGAAGCGGTCTTCGAGGACATGGACGTTAAGAAGGATATCTTCGCGCGCCTCGACAAGATCTGCAAACCGGGCGCGGTGCTGGCGTCGAACACGTCCTATCTCGATATCAATGAAATCGCCGCGGTGACTTCGCGACCTGAAGACGTCATCGGCCTGCACTTCTTTTCCCCTGCGAATATCATGCGGCTGCTGGAAATCGTGGTGGCCGACAAGACCAGTCCGGACGTTACGGCGACCGGCTTTGCCCTTGCCAAGCGGACCGGCAAGATCGGCGTGCGGGCGGGTGTGTGCGACGGGTTCGTCGGCAACCGGATCCTCGGCCGCTATCTGAAAGTTGCACAGATGCTGGTCGAGGACGGCGCCAGCCCCTACGACGTCGATGCCGCCGTAGTAGAATTCGGCTACCCCATGGGTCCGTTCGCCATGAGCGATATGGCCGGGCTCGATATCGGCTGGGCGACACGCAAGCGCAAGGCAACCAGCCGCGATCCGCGCGAGCGCTATTCCGCAGATTTCATCGACCGGGTGTGCGAACTGGGCCGGTTCGGCCAGAAGACCGGGCGCGGCATCTACATCTATCCCGATGGCGCACGACGCGGCACGCCGGACGACGAGGTATTGGCGATCATCGATAAGGTGCGCAAGGAAAAGGGCATCACGGCACGCGGTTTCAGCCATGAAGAGATTATCGAGCGCTATCTGGCGGCGATGATCAACGAGGCGGTCAAGATCCTTGATGAGGGCATCGCGCTGAGGCCGCTGGACATCGACATGGTACAGCTTGCCGGATACGCGTTTCCGCGCTGGCGCGGCGGGCCGATGAAATATGCCGACATGACCGGGCTCGACACCGTGCTGGCCAGCCTGAAAAAGTTCCAGGAAGACGATGATTATTTCTGGAAGCCCGCCGAGCTTCTGGTCAAACTGGTGGAGACCGGCCAGAGTTTCGACAGTCTCAACAAAGGATAAGCGCCATGCGTGAAGCCGTCATCGTTTCCACCGCCCGCACACCGATCGGCAAGGCGTTTCGCGGAGCGTTCAATATGACGCATGGCGCGCAGATGGGTGGCGCCGCGGTCGGAGAAGCCGTGCGTCGGGCCAAAATCGATCCGGAGCTGATCGACGATGTGATCATGGGCTGCGGCCTGCCGGAAGCCGCCACGGGGCAGAATATCGGCCGGCAGTGCGCCATCCGCGCCGGGCTGCCGCTGGACGTCGGCGGCTCGACCATCAACCGGTTCTGCGCCTCCGGACTGAACAGCATCGCCATCGCCGCACAGCATGTCATGATCGGCGAAGCGCCTGCCATGGTGGCGGGCGGGCTGGAATCGATCAGCCTGACGCAGGCAAACCTGAACCAGAAATACCTGCACGATGAGTGGATCAACGCGCACAAGCCGGATCTCTACATGGCGATGATCGACACCGCCGACGTGGTCGCAGAGCGCTATGCGGTGTCGCGGGATGCACAGGATGAGTACGGCCTGCAAAGCCAAATGCGCACAGCTGCGGGTCAGCAGGCCGGCAAGTTCGACGACGAGATGGTGCCGGTGACCACGGTGATGGGGAAGAAGGACAAGGAAACCGGTGAGATCACCACGCATGAGGTCACCATCGACCGGGACGAATGCAACAGGCCGACGACGACACTGGAGGGCCTGGCCGGGCTGGAGCCGGTGATGGGACCGGACAAATACATAACCGCCGGCAACGCCTCGCAGCTTTCAGACGGCGCATCGGCGTGCGTGATCGTCGACGCCACATTGGCAGAGCAGAAGAACCTTGAGCCACTCGGCGCGTTTCGCGGTTTTGCCACACATGGCTGCGAACCGGACGAGATGGGCATCGGGCCGGTGTTCGCCGTGCCGCGGCTGTTGAAGCGCACCGGCAAATCCATGGACGACATCGATCTGTGGGAGCTCAACGAAGCATTTGCCAGTCAGGTGCTGTATTGCCGCGACAGGCTGGGCATTCCCAACGACAAGCTGAACGTCAATGGAGGTTCAATCGCCATCGGTCACCCCTACGGTATGACCGGCGCAAGGCTCGTTGGCCATGCGCTGATCGAGGGCAAGAGACGCAATGCCAAGCACGTAGTGGTCACAATGTGCGTCGGCGGTGGCATGGGCGCTGCCGGACTGTTCGAGGTCTACTGACACGCCGCCGGAGACCGCACCGCCATGGACATGAGCTATTCAGCCGACGATCTGGCGTTCCGCGACACGGTGCGGGCGTTTCTGGCCAAGTCATTGCCGCTATCGCTTTCGGCCAAGGTGAAAGCCTGCAAACGGCTGAGCAAGCAGGACTTCGAGCAGTGGCACGCCATCTTGAACGCGCGCGGCTGGCTTGCCTGGCACTGGCCGGAAGACCATGGTGGCGCCGGCTGGACGCCGGTACAGAAGCTCATTTTCGAAGAGGAATGTGTTGCCGCCGGGGCGCCGCGCGTTGTGCCCTTCGGCCTGACCATGCTGGGTCCCGTGCTCATCAAGTTCGGCAGCGACGAGCAGATCGCGCACTATCTGCCGCGCATCCTGTCCGGCGAGGACTGGTGGTGCCAGGGCTATTCAGAACCCGGCTCGGGTTCAGATCTGGCTTCGCTGAAGACCAGTGCCCGGCGCGACGGCAATGATTATGTGGTCAACGGCCAGAAGACATGGACGACACTTGGCCAGCACGCCAACAAAATGTTCTGCCTGGTGCGTACCAAGGCAGATGGCAAGCCGCAGGAAGGTATCTCGTTCCTGCTCATCGACATGGCCTCGCCGGGGGTCACCGTCCGCCCGATCATCACGCTGGACGGGGAACATGAGGTCAACGAAGTGTTCTTCGACGACGTGCGCGTTCCGGCCGAAAACCTGGTCGGCGAGGAAAACATGGGCTGGACCTATGCCAAGTACCTGCTGACCTATGAGCGTACCAACATTGCCGGCGTTGCCTTTGCCAAGCAGACCTTGCGGCACCTGAAGCATATCGCGGCCGATCAGAAATCTGCGGGACGTCCGCTGAGCGAAGACCCGCTGTTTGCCGCCCGGATCGCCAAGGTGGAAATCGACCTGATGGCCATGGAAGTCTTCAACCTGCGTGTTGTTGCCGGTGTTCAGGGCGGCGGCGCGCCCGGTGCGGAAAGCTCTCTTTTGAAGATCAAGGGAACGGTCATCCGACAGGAGATTTCCGATCTCATGCGGCGGGCGCTTGGGCCCTACGCCATGCCGTTCACACCAGACGCGTTCGAGGAGGGTTACAACGAGGAACCGGTCGGGCCGGACTACGCCGCGCCGGTGGCCTGGCAGTATTTCAACCTGCGCAAGATTTCCATTTACGGCGGCTCCAACGAGATCCAGAAGAACATCGTCGCCAAGATGATGCTTGGTTTGTAGCAGGTGGGGTGAATGGATTTCGAGCTGTCAGAAGAGCGCCGATTGCTGCAGGAAACGGTTTCGCGGTTTGTCCGCGACCGCTACTCCATCGAAACGCGCCACGAATTCTCGGCCTCGCAGGAAGGCTTCAGCCGCGAGATGTGGGCCGACTTTGCCGAACTTGGGTTGATTGGCGCGCTGATTCCGGATGAAGCAGGCGGTTTCGGCGGTGCCGGTGCCGACATATGCGTGGTCATGGAAGAGTTGGGC
>JANQIR010000155.1 GCA_028282065.1 Aestuariivirgaceae bacterium | reverse complement strand
GTGCCCGAAGTAAAGGCGATCAGTGAGATGTCCTCTGCCAGGGTTCGGCAGGTTGCAACGGGTTCAAGGTCGCCAGCAAGAAGATCGTAAAGCTCGCCTGTTTCCGGACCATAGCTGATCACCGGAACCGAACCGCCCGACATGGCGATGGCGTTTTCCATCTCTTCGAGCAGATCGCCGGCACATACGGCAAGTGCCGGCTGCGACATCTCGACAATGACGTTCAACTCTCCGGCCCGCAGAAGAGACATAGTGGTCACTGCAACTGCCCCGATCTTTTGTATAGCCAGCCAGACGGCAGCAGTTTCCGGCGAATTGGCGCCCCGGATCAGCACGCGGTTGCCTGGTTTGACGCCGAACTCCCGGGCCATGAGAGCTGCAATACGTTCAACATGCCCTGAAAGCGTTTCATAAGACCACATGCGCTTGCCGGAATAGATCGCCGGACGCGTGGCGGCATCGGTTTCCAGATGGCATTCAAGCAGAAACGAGACACAATTCAGCTGTTCCGGCACCGGGCCGCCCGGTACCGGCAGCATGACCGGCCACTTGTCTGCCGGCGGCAGGCGTTCATGCGTGAAACGGTCGGTCTGCGGGCTGCCGGTTGCCGTCATTCCGGCGACCAGTCGGGTGGGGTCAGGCGGCGTTTGCCGTCGGAGGACTTGAGAATTCCAGGCTCGTCCAGACCGACACGGTCCCAGAGCTTGCAGGTGACCTGCTTGTGGTTCTGGTCCAGCCCCTCGCAATAATTGGTGTATTCGCACAACCGAATGTCGCGGCCATGGCCGGTTTCGAGCTTACGGAACCAGTCGGGATCGGCGAGTGACTGGCGGGCGGCGGCAATGACGTCAGCCACGCCATCCTGTAATGCAGCTTCGGCGATATCAAAATTGTGGATGCCGCCTGCCCCCACAACCGGTGGTTCGAAGCCGGCGTCGCGCACCGCCTGGCGGATCGCCTTGGTGGCGGCGAAGTTGCGGCCGAACGGCCCAAGATCGTCGGAGATGAATTGCGGCATGCACTCGTAACCGCTGGGTCCGGTATAGGGATAGGCGGTCGCACCGACCTTGGGCTGTTTGGCATCGTCGAACTTGCCGCCGCGCGACAGCGACAGGAAGTCCATACCGGCGCGGGCAAATTCAGCGGCGAAGTAACACACGTCCTCAAGCGTGCTGCCGCCGTCGATCGCCTCATGGGCAAGAAACCTGGCGCCGACCACAAAGCCGTCCGAGACAGTGCCGCGAACCTGCCTGAAAACCTCCAAGGGCAGGCGGATACGGCCCTCCCGGCTATTGCCGTAGCCGTCGGTGCGGGTGTTGGTGGCCGACAGAAACGACGCCATGGTGTAGGCATGCGCATAGTGCAACTCGACGCCGTCGAAGCCTGCCTTCTGCGCCCGCAAGGCGGCGTCTGAAAACAGACCCGGCAGGACCTCCGGCAGTTCGGCGACATGCGGCAGATGGGTGTCCGTGACCCGTTCACGGTGTCCCATGGTGAGGGCCTCCCACTCGCGGGGTGTGAGTACCTGTTTCAGGTCATCCCGGGGCATTGCGGCCAGCGCCGCCCTGACGTCCGCTTCACTGTCGTCAGCCATGCTAAGCGCCCGGCGGTGGTCCGCTGTTATGTCCAGGTAACGGTCAAAGAACTTTTCAGGGGCCGGCCGGCGCTTGATGGCGAGGAAATCGATTAACTGGATGAACAGCCTAGTGTCGCCGCCGCTTTCGTCCCGCACCCGGCCTGTCAGTTCGCCCAGTCCTTCGAGAAACCGGTCATGGCCGATCCTGAGCAGCGGACCCGACGGTACATCGCGAATGCCGGTCGCCTCGACCACCAGGGCTGCGGGCTTGCCGCGTGCGAAACGGCCGTACCAGTCGAGTACCTCGGGTGTCACATGGCCGTCTTCCGTCGCCCGCCACGGCACCATGGCGGGGACCCAGGTCCGGTTGCGCAAATGCAAGCGCCCGGCATCCAGAGGCGAGAACAGGATGGAGGAAGAAACCTCTGCCGCATCCGGGACTCGGCCCGGACTGGGTTGCCAGCGGATCTTTTCGGCAGGTTTCCACATGGGGCACTTAGCGGGTCAGGACTTGATCTTGTAACCTGTTTTGAAAATCCACCAGATAATAGCAACGGATGACGCCAGGAAAACCCCGATCATGGTGATACTCAATTCTATGCTCACATCAGCGGCGCCGTAGAAGCTCCAGCGGAAGCCACTGATCAGATATAGGACCGGATTGAAAAGTGTCACCGTCTGCCAGACCGGTGGCAGCATCGAGATCGAATAGAAACTGCCGCCGAGAAACACTAGCGGCGTCACAACCAGGATCGGCACAAGCTGGAGTTTCTCGAAACTGTCGGCCCAGATCCCGATGATGAACCCTATCAGCGAAAAAGTCACGCAGGTAAGAACCAGAAAGATCAGCATCCAGACCGGATGGTCAATCTGCAATGGTACGAACAGCCCGGCGGTCATCAGGATGATCATGCCGATCATCAAAGACTTGGTGGCGGCCGCTCCGACATAACCGATGACAATCTCGAAAAACGACACCGGCGCGGAGAGAAGCTCGTAGATGCTTCCGAGGAATTTGGGGAAATAGATGCCGAAGGAGGCGTTGGAAATGCTCTGGGTCAAGACCGTCAGCATGATCAGACCGGGAACGATGAACGCTCCGTATGACACGCCATCCACTTCCTCGATACGCGATCCAATTGCCGCACCGAAAACCACGAAATACAGCGATGTGGAAATCACCGGCGACACTAAGCTTTGCAGTAGTGTGCGGCCCGTGCGCGCCATCTCGAACCTGTAGATCGCCCAAACCGCCTGAGTGTTCACGAACTGCTCCTCACGAGATCGACGAATATCTGTTCAAGGCTGCTTTGCCGGGTCTGCAGGTCGCGCAGTTTGAGGCCTGTCGCATTCAGGTCCGCCAACAGCTTCGTGATGCCGGTGCGTTCCGCCTTGGTGTCGTAGGTGTAAATGAGCGTACTGCCGCCATTGGCGCGTTCGAGCCTGTAGGAGGCCAGCGCGTCCGGCACTGCATCGATGGGCGAGTGAAGTGAGATTTCCATCTGCTTCTTGCCCATACGCTGCATCAAGGTGTCCTTGTTCTCGACCAGCAGCAGCTCGCCGCGATTGATCACGCCGATGCGATCGGCAATCGTTTCCGCCTCCTCGATGTAATGCGTGGTGAGGATGATGGTGACGCCATCGTCGCTGAGTTTGCGCACCAGCTTCCACATGTCCTTGCGCAGTTCGACATCGACGCCGGCGGTCGGTTCGTCAAGGAACAGGATGCGCGGTTCGTGTGACAATGCCTTGGCGATTAGGACCCGGCGTTTCATGCCTCCCGACAAAGTTACGATCTTGTCGTTGCGTTTGTCCCACAACGAGAGCGAACGAAGCACCTTCTCGATATAGCCCTTGTCCGCGCGCTTGCCGAACAGCCCGCGCGAGAACCCGACCGTCCTGCTCACGGTCTCGAAGGGCTCCAGCGTGATCTCCTGCGGCACCAGGCCGATAAGGCTGCGGGTATGACGATAATCTGTCTCGATGTCGTGGCCATCGACTGTGACAGATCCGCCACTTGCTGTGACAATGCCGCAGATGATCGAAATCATCGTGGTTTTACCGGCGCCGTTTGGACCAAGAAGCGCCAATATCTCCCCGTCCGCGATGTCCAGCGTCACGTCTTTCAGTGCGGTGTGTCCGCCGTCGTAGACCTTCGACAGGTTCGATATACGCACGATCGCTTTTGAGGTGTCTTTGTCTTGGGTAGCGCCGGCCATCACCGCACATCCATCTCCCGGTCTTGTTCGTGGCGCGACAAACTATCGAAGCCTGATACAAAGTCAGCATAAAATTTGCCTGGTGCGTCTTTGCGCGAAGATTGCCTTTGCCGGCAAGACATTATACTGAGCGGCGAAGATGTTCCCACGAAAGGCCGCCTGCAATGGTCGTACTGAGCAAGATATACACACGAACCGGCGATGCTGGAGACACAGCACTTGGCACCGGCGACCGGGTTTCGAAGGATCATGCGCGAATCGAGGCCTATGGCACGGTGGATGAAGCCAATGCCTGCGTCGGGCTGGCGCGCCAGCACACCGGGACCGACGCCCTGTCAAAGCTGGACCAGATGCTTGCCCGGATTCAGAACGACTTGTTCGATCTCGGCGCGGACCTGTGTACGCCGGAAACCGGCAAGGACCTTGGCTATGCACCTTTGCGCATTGCGCCTGAACAGGTCGAACGTCTCGAACAGGAGATAGACGACCTGAACGGTGAACTGGAACCATTGCGGTCCTTTGTGCTGCCGGGAGGGCATGCCGCAGCAGCAGCCCTGCATCTGGCCCGCACGGTGGCGCGGCGGGCCGAACGCCGCATGGTGACGCTGGGTGCGGCAGCCAGTGATGAGGTCTCGGCCGACGCCGCGCGTTACATCAACCGGTTGTCGGATTTCCTGTTCGTCGCCAGCCGCTGGGTGAACGCACAAGACGGCGAAGATGTGCTATGGGTGCCGGGCAAGACACGTAATCCGTCCTGACTAGAGCGTTTTGCAGCTGGATTGAACCATTCTGACGGAGCGAATTTGTGAGTAGGACCAGGAGCCACCAATGTCATCCATTCTGCGCGAGGCGGATTTGCTGGCTGAACAGGCAGGAAAGCGCCGGAAATTCTGGAGTATTTTCAAGCTTTTCTAACGCATTCAGGTGGCAAATCCGCCGCGCCCGAAGGGTTTGCAAAGAAAACCCGATCTGCTGCCAAACCGCTTCTCGAATAGGCTCAAGATCAGGATGTCTTTTGGTTGACCCAGCCAAAAGACATGAACCTGATCGACCGGAAAACCCAATAGCGGGATGCGGGCGCAAAAGTGCTGGGCACTTTTGCTCATCCCGCTGGGGCCTGTCCGTCGTCGCGGGTTGTTGCATCTCAGGTTTTCTTTGCAAACAGAATTGCATGACATTGGTGGCTCCTGGTCCTGGGTCAAGCAAAGACCCGAACAGCATACCGGGAGTATGGTGGAGGGGCTTTGCGCAGGAATTGGCGCAAATTCGCTCCGTCAGAATGGTTCAATCCAGCTGCAAAACGCTCTAGCAGGTGCGCGCCGGCCATGTTTGTGCCACTTCATGACAACACGCCGCTGCGGGTCATCCGGTTCCAGTTCGTCACGGGACTGCTCTTTGCGATCAATGTGGCGGTCTTTCTATATTCCCACATCTACCTGGACAATCAGGCCGAAAGCGCCTTCGCAACCTCGCTTGGCGCGATTCCCGCCCTTCTCACCGATCATGCGGTTTTGGCGCCCAATCTTGAACTGATCCCCGAACCGGCGACATTGATCTCCTATATGTTCATTCATGCCGGCTGGATGCACCTTATCTCCAATATGCTGTTCCTTTGGGTGTTCGCCGACAATGTGGAGGATGCGTTCGGTCATTTCGGGTTCCTGATCTTTTATCTTGTATGCGGAATCGCCGCCGCACTGGCGCACAGTTTCGTGGTTCCGGCGTCCGAGGCACCGCTCATCGGTGCATCCGGCGCTGTTTCCGGCGTTCTGGCAGCCTATCTGCTGTTGTTTCCAAAAGCCCGCATCTGGGTTTTGCTGTTCATGAAACTGCCGATTCCGATCCCGGCCATGTGGGCGCTTGCCGGATGGTTCGGGTTTCAGGTGCTCAGTGTGATTTCGACCGATGCATCGCAGGTTACCGTCGCCTGGTGGGCGCATATCGGCGGGTTCGTTGCCGGGTTCATCATAACCCTGCCGCTGCGCGGATATCTGCGCTCGGCCCTGCTGCGGCGCTATGAATGAAGGGTCCGGCGGCCGGTTACCTTGCCGGGTTGTGACGGAGAGTCGCAATTGGAAGCAGAATGTCGGCTTCCGGCGAGATTGACTCGGCCAAATGGCACCACTAGGGTCCGCCGGATTGCGGGATGGGCAAGTCTTGAATCTTACAGGACCCGCCCTTTGCTGAATATGTCCCTAACAGAGAGCATGAACTGAGATGAAGGTACTCGTCGCTGTCAAGCGTGTCGTTGACTACAATGTCAAGATCCGCGTCAAGGCCGACGGATCGGGCGTGGAACTGGCGAACGTCAAGATGTCCATGAACCCGTTCGATGAAATCGGTGTGGAAGAAGCCATTCGCCTGAAGGAAGCTGGAACGGCGACGGAAATTGTTGCCGTGTCGGTTGGGCCGCAGCAGGCCCAGGAAACCATTCGTACGGCGCTGGCGATGGGTGCGGACCGGGGTATCCTGGTCAAGCATGATGAGTATGTCGAGCCGTTGGGTGTTGCCAAGATCCTCAAGGCGATCGTCGAGGAAGAACAGCCCGGGCTGGTCATTCTCGGCAAGCAGGCCATTGACGATGATTGCAACCAGACCGGTCAGATGCTGGCTGCGCTGCTTGGCTGGGCGCAGGCGACATTTGCCTCGGAAATCAAGATCAACGGCGAGGCTGCCGAAGTGACGCGTGAGATCGACGGCGGGCTGCAGACCATCAATGTCAAGATGCCGCTGATCGCGACCACCGATCTCAGGCTCAACGAGCCGCGCTATGCATCGCTGCCAAATATCATGAAGGCGAAGAAGAAGCCGATCGACGAGAAGACGCCGGCCGATCTCGGTGTAGATGTCAGTCCGCGGTTGAAGGTACTGTCCACGGTCGAGCCACCGAAGCGCGAGGCCGGCAAGAAAGTTGAATCCGTCGGCGAACTGGTTGACAAGCTGAAGAACGAAGCAGGAGTGATCTGACCATGACCGTGCTCCTCATTGCAGAACACGACAATAGTGAAATCAAGGACGCAACCCATAAGGCGTTGAGCGCCGCCGCTCAGATGGGCGGTGATGTGCATGTCCTGGTGGCCGGGCACAATGCCGGCGATGCCGCCGCGCATGCTGCCAAGCTGTCGGGCGTTTCGAAGGTGCTGCACTGCGATGCGCCGGCGTTCGAACGCCCGCTTGCCGAGCCGATGGCGGCGCTGGTAACCGGACTTGCCGGTGGATACAGCCACATCGTCGCGCCGGCGACGACGAACGGCAAGAATTACACGCCTCGTATCGCCGCCCTGCTCGATGTCATGCAGATTTCCGACATAACGGATGTCAAGTCGGCCGACACGTTCGAACGGCCGATTTATGCCGGCAATGCAATCCAGACCGTTCAATCGGAAGAGGCAACGAAGGTTGTCACGGTCCGTACGGCGAATTTCGCCTCTGCCGAGGAAGGCGGATCCGCGTCGGTGGAAACAATCGATGCACCTGCTGATACCGGACTTTCATCCTATGAAGGCGAAAACCTGACGAAATCGGACCGTCCGGAACTGACGTCGGCAAAAGTCATCATTTCCGGCGGCCGCGGCATGCAGAATGGCGAAAACTTCGCCATGCTGGAAGCTGTTGCCGACAAGCTCTCCGCGGCGGTTGGTGCCTCGCGCGCCGCTGTGGATGCCGGTTTTGTTCCGAACGACTACCAGGTCGGCCAGACCGGCAAGGTGGTCTCGCCGGATCTGTACATCGCCGTCGGCATCTCCGGTGCCATTCAGCATTTGGCCGGCATGAAGGATTCCAAGGTCATCGTGGCGATCAACAAGGACGAAGAGGCGCCGATTTTCCAGGTCGCGGATTACGGCCTGGTGGCAGACCTGTTTCAGGCTGTTCCGGAACTCGATTCTGAATTGTCCAAAGCCGGTTATTGAGCTCCGTCCTGCGGTGGCGCGTGCATGACAGCCGCGCCTTTCCGGACTGTCGCATGACATATACCGCAAGTGCGAAATAGACTTGTCGCGGGCCGCGAGCCGATATAGGCTCGCGGCCCTCTTGGTTTAGTGTGGTAGGTATTATGACAATCCAAAAAGTGGGTGTCATTGGCGCTGGCCAGATGGGCAATGGAATTGCCCATGTGTGTGCGCTATCCGGTTTCGATGTGATGTTGAACGATGTGTCGCCGGATCGGGTCGAACTCGGCCTGGCGACCATAAATGGCAATCTTGCGCGGCAGGTGAAGTCCGGCCGAATCAGCGAGGATGACCGCAGTTCGGCATTGTCGAAGATATCGTCCGCACTGGACTACGAAGCTTTCGCGCAATGTGATCTGGTCATTGAAACCGCTGTTGAGGATGAGCAGGTCAAGCGGAAGATCCTGGCCGACCTGTGCCCGGTCCTGCGCGAAGACACCTTCGTTGGCACCAATACATCGTCGATTTCCATTACCCGGCTGGCGGCATCGACCGACCGGCCGGAACGGTTCATCGGCATTCACTTCATGAACCCTGTTCCGGTCATGGAACTGGTGGAACTCATCCGTGGCATTGCGACCGGGGACGAGACTTTCACGCAGGTTCGTGACTTCGTCAAAAAGCTCGACAAGACGATTGCCGTCTCGGAAGATTTCCCAGCATTTATCGTCAATCGAATTCTGCTGCCGATGATCAATGAAGCGGTCTACACGCTTTATGAAGGTGTCGGTTCGGTTGAGGCCATCGACAAGGCGATGAGACTGGGCGCACGCCATCCCATGGGGCCGCTTGAGCTCGCCGATTTCATCGGGCTCGACACGTGCCTGTCTATCATGCAGGTGCTCTATGAAGGTCTGGCGGACACCAAATACCGCCCGTGCCCGCTGCTGGTGAAGTATGTCGAGGCCGGCTGGCTCGGCCGGAAGACAAACCGCGGTTTCTACGATTACCGTGGCGACGAGCCGGTTCCCACGCGCTAGGGTTATCTGAGTTTTGGCTTAGCCAGCCCACTCCCCCTCCCAACCACCCGATAGGATAGCCTTGGGGCGGTTAGGAGGGGGAGTGGACTGCTGCCCATTCAGCCAAACTCCGAAACGCGCCAGAGCACTGGCACAGCCTATTTCAGGTCCGACAGATAGTGGAAATGCGCCGTCAGGCAGTATGACCGGCGCCACTCCATGGGCGTGCCGTCAAGCGCAATGGCGGTGCGATCGATCAGCAACAGTGCGGTGCCGGGCTCGCAGTTCAGCGCCGCCGCCTGTTCGGGCATGGCGTTGACCGCCTTGAGCCCCTCGATTGCCCGCACGACCGGCTGGGCGAAACGGGCCGCGAACAGTTCGTACAGGTTGTTCGGTAAGGATTTGATCTCGCCCAGGCC
>JANQIR010000192.1 GCA_028282065.1 Aestuariivirgaceae bacterium | reverse complement strand
CGGTGCCGAACTTGTCGATCCGTTCGGGCGGATGGTGTCCTATCTTCGCGTTTCGGTTACGGATCGTTGTGATTTCCGCTGCGTCTACTGCATGTCGGAGAATATGACGTTCCTGCCGAAAAGGGATGTATTGTCACTTGAAGAGCTTGACCGTTTGTGTAGCGCCTTTGTCGAGAAGGGCGTGCGTAAGCTGCGCATGACCGGCGGAGAGCCTTTGGTCCGGCGCAACATCATGTCGCTGTTCAGAAACCTGTCACGGCATCTGAAAACCGGTGCCCTCGAAGAACTGACCGTCACCACAAACGGCAGCCAGCTTGGCCGCTTTGCAGACGAGTTGGCCGACTGTGGTGTGAAACGCATCAATGTGTCCATGGACACGCGCGATGCGGCGAAGTTCAAGGAAATCACACGCTGGGGCGATCTGGAAAAGGTGCTCAGCGGTGTCGAAGCCGCGAGAGCGGCGGGCCTGAATGTCAAGATCAACATGGTGGCGCTGAAGGGTTTCAACGAAGCCGAAATCGCGCCGATGATGGAATGGTGCCACGGCGAGGGCATGGACCTGACACTGATTGAGACCATGCCGCTTGGCGACATTGATGGCGACCGTACGGACCAGTATCTGCCGTTGTCGATCGTCAGGGCCAATCTGCTGGACCATTACTCGCTTGAAGACATTCCCTACAAGACCGGCGGGCCGGCCCGTTATGTGAAGGTAAAGGAAACCGGCGGCCGGCTCGGCTTCATCACGCCGATGACACACAATTTCTGCGAGACCTGCAACAGGGTCCGCGTTACCTGCACAGGCATGCTCTACATGTGTCTCGGTCAGGACGATTCGGCGGATCTTCGCGCACCGTTACGGGCTTCGGAAGGCAATGACCTTCTCCACGCTGCGATCGACGAAGCGATTTCGCGCAAGCCCAAGGGCCATGACTTCATCATCGACCGCCGCAGCAACCAGCCTGCCGTATCGCGTCACATGAGCGTCACCGGCGGGTAAGGTACAAACGGACTGCGATCCTCATTGGGCTGGCCCGAGATCGGCGGCATGTTGGCTGCGATAATCGGTACGATCGACCGCTACCCATGCTGTTTCGTGCTGTCGTCCGGAGCCCCGTGCCGCTTGTTCAGACCGTAATCGCGCACGACGGCGGCGACCCGAAGCCGGTAGTCGGAGAAGATCCCTGCCCGACCCGCTGCCTGACCTTCGCGGTGGACCGAATGATTGCGCCAGTGGGCGATGGCTTCCTCGCCTTCCCAGAATGACAACGACACGAATTTGCCGGGCTCGGTGACGCTCTCGAAACGCTCGACGGAAACGAAGCCCGGGATGGTCTCCAGTTCGGCACGCAGTTTTTCGGCGTGCTCGAAATAGTCGGCTTTCCTATCCTCGACAGGCCAGAACTCGAAGATTACCGCATGCATGAGTGCGCCTATCTGCCTCCGGTCACGTCAACGAAGGCCCCGGTCACATAGGCGGCCTTGTCGGACAGCAGCCACAGGACCGTGTCCGCCACTTCATCGGGGGTGCCACCACGCTTCATGGGCACGTTCACCTTAAGGCGGTCGACGCGCTCGGCATCGCCGGCTGCCTCATGGATCTCGGTGTAGATCAGCCCCGGGCGCACGGCATTGACCCTGATGCCTTCTTCGGCAACTTCCACCGCCAGTCCCGTGGTGAAGGTATCAATGGCACCCTTCGAGGCGGCATAGTCGACGAACTCATTTGGCGACCCAAGGCGCGAGGCCGCCGACGACATGTTCACAATCGCACCGCCTTTGCCGCCATGCTTGGTGGACATGCGCTTGATCGCTTCGCGGGCACACAGGATCGAGCCCGAAATGTTGGTCTGAAACACCCGGGTGAGACGCGCCAGGGACAGATCTTCGACACGCTTCTTGCGGCCGATGACGCCGGCATTGTTGACCAGGGCCGTGACCGGACCGAGTTCGCGGTCGACGGTTTCGAACAGCCTGATGATATCGCCTTCCGAGGCGATATCCGCGCGGATCGCGATGGCCTTGCCGCCGGCATCCGTGATCTCCTGGCACACGTGATCGGCCGCGATCACGTTGGCAGCGTAGTTGACGGCCACCGAGTATCCCATCGAACCGGCAAGCTTCGCACAAGCCGCACCAATACCGCGGCTGCCGCCCGTCACCACCAATACGCCCGTCATGTTTCGCACCTCCCCCTCACATGTTTCGGAGACAAGCGTAGAACATGACCGGGTAATTTGGAACAGGCTCAATCGCCCAGAATGTCTTCCGTACGGCCTGCGGTTTCCTTGCCCGGCAAGACGGCATGCAGCAATATCCCGACAAGCGCTGCCAGCGCCATGGAGGACAGTTGCCAGCCGGATCCGACTTTCACCACCGCACCTCCAACCCCGAGCACGAGAATGATCGAGGCGATCAGCAAATTACGCTTCTCGCCAAAGTCCACCCTGCCCTCAATGAGCGTTCGAATGCCGGATGCCGCGATGGCTCCGAACAGCGCGATGGCGACGCCGCCGATCACCGGCACAGGAATCGTGGAGATGAACGCTGCGATCTTGCCAAGGAAAGCCAAAAGAATGGCCAGGACCGCGGCACCCGCCACGACATACACCGAGAACACCCGCGTGATCGCCAATACGCCGATATTCTCGCCATAGGTGGTGTTTGGAGGGCCGCCAAAGAAGGCCGCCATGCAGGTCGCGATGCCATCGCCGAACATGGTGCGATGCAGTCCCGGTTCCTTTAGAAAGTTCCGGTTGGTGACGCGCGAGACAACCACCTGGTCACCGACATGCTCGCACATAGTGACAATTGCCACCGGAGCGATCAGCAATACTGCCGCCCAACTCAGACCATCACCCAGTTTGGACACGAAGAAGGTGAATTCCGGCACCGCGAAGAATGGCGCTGCGGCGATCTTGGAGAAATCGACCATTCCGAATATGGCAGCCAGAACATAGCCGCACACTATTGCCAGCAGGATCGGCACGACCGTGAAGAATCCGCGCAGAACAAGGGCAAAGACAACGGCACAACCGAGCGTGAACATCGCCACAAGGAGATTGAGCAGGCTGTAATCGCTGCCGGCTCCCTTCGTTGCCATGTTCACGGCAATGCTCGCCAGTCCCAGACCGATCACCACGATCACCGGACCGACCACCACCGGCGGGATCAAATTCAGCAGCCAACGGACACCAAACTGGCGAATGAGTACCGCCACGACGATATAGACCAGTCCGGCGGTGAAGGCTCCCAGCATGGCACCTTCCACACCGGCAATTTCCTTGCCGGCGATGATCGGTGCAATGAACGCGAAGGACGATCCCAGATAGACCGGCACCTGGCCGCGGGTGCACACCATGAAGGCCAAAGTTCCGATGCCGGCAGTAAACAACGCCACGGATATGTTGAGGCCCGTCAGTATCGGCACCAGAACGGTGGCGCCGAACATGGCAAACAGGTGTTGAAAGCTCAAAGGTATCCAGTGGCCGATCGGCGGCGCCTCGGACACGTCATAAACCGGTTTCACCGGCGCCATGTCTTCAATGCTCATAAGCTCCCCTCCCGGTTCCACCCTGCCGTCTTTCCAACCAGTATACGCTCATCGCGATTGACCGCGCCGATTCACTGCCTATCATCCACACGTTATCCTCACGCCACGGTAGCGGCGACACCAGCTGCACTGCCATGACCGATCCAACAGCACAGCCGAAGAACGATCCCTTTATGGGCGGACTCTACATGTCACTTGCCATGGCCTCGTTCATCGTCAACGACACACTGGTCAAGGTTGTCGGGCAGACGGTGCCGACCGGTCAGCTGCTGTTCGTGCGCGGGATCATGACCATCATAATCATCGGCGGTATCGCGCTTGTCTGGGGACAGGCAAGGGACATGAAGCTGATGTTCACCTCTCCGGTCGTCATGCGGGCGGTGACCGACCTGATCACCACGCTGCTGTTCATTACCGCCCTTCTCAACCTGCCGCTTGCCAACGCCAATTCGATCCTTCAGGCGGTGCCGTTCACCGTTATCGTATTGGCGTGGATCTTTCTGGGCGAGCGGGTCGGCTGGCGGAGGATGAGTGCCGTCACGGTAGGTTTCATCGGCGTTCTTCTCATTGTCAAACCGGGGTTCAGCGGTTTCAACGCCTACTCACTCTTCGCCGTCGGTGCGATGTTCTCCGTTGCTGCGCGCGATATTCTCACCCGGCGCATTCCAACGTCGACACCTTCCATGGTGATCGCCTTGTCCAACGCCATGATCGTTACGGCGGGCGGCCTGGTCTATGCCTCGATCGAGGGGTTCGGCCCGCTGGACGCTCAGCAGCTCTTATTGATGTTTGCCTCCGCGATCATGCTGTCATCAGCCTATATCTTCATGGTGCTGACGGTGCGGACTGCCGACGTCGCCTCCACGGCGCCGTTTCGCTATACAGTGTCACTTTGGGCAGTTCTGGCCGGGTATCTGGTGTTCGGTGACATTCCCGACCCGTTTGCCTTTGCCGGGATCGGCCTGATTGTCATGTCCGGTGTGTACGCGCTGCGGCGCGAGGCCAAGCTCAAAAAGGCAGCCGCACTGCCGCGCATGTCACCGCGACGCAGATGGTGAGGTCGAGCATGTTCACGCTGGCGCAGATATTCCGCTACCCCGTCAAAGGCCTGACGCCTGAGCTCCTGACGCACACAGTCCTGCGAAAGGCGGGCGGGCTTCCATTCGATCGGGGTTTTGCCTTCACCTCGGGCAATCTGCCAAACCAGCCCGCGCCCGGCGGCTGGGTGCCGGCCAGAACCTTTCTGCAGATGACCGTCTATCCCGGTCTCGCGGCCTTCCGGGCCAACTTCGACGATGCATCCGGCATATTGCGCCTCACAGCGCCCGACGGCCGGGACGTCCCATTTGAAGCTTCGGATGCGAGCGCCGCGCGGGAGGCCTGCGCGCTTGTGGCCGGGCATTTCGAA
>JANQIR010000146.1 GCA_028282065.1 Aestuariivirgaceae bacterium | reverse complement strand
CCCATGATCCACCAGGTGCCGTCGCCCCAGTTGAACACGGTCAGGTCGCCCTTGAGACGTCCCGCCGGAGACAGCATGGGCGCCAGCCGCGCCCGGCCGGGGCCGGGAAGCCTCGAGGCCATCATTCTGTCGAGCCAGCTTTGCGCGTTCGGGCCGGTCACCTCATAGCGCGAGAAACCGGACGTATCGACGATGCCGACGCCCTCGCGGGTTTTGCGGCATTCCTCACCCACAATGTCGAATGCATTGGAGCGCTTCAGCGTTGGTGTCTCCTCAAAACCCTCCGGTGCGAAGTAGATCGGCACCTCCAGGCCCCAGCTCTCGCCCCAGCGGGCGCCGTTTGCTTCCATGGCGGCTGCTGCCGGGGAGTATTTCAGCGGCCGGCCGGCCCAAAGCTGCTCGTTCGGATAGGTCATGACAAACCGGCGCGAATAGAACTGCCCGGTGGTCTGGCGGATATACTCCCGGTTCGACGTGAACGGGCCGTAGCGGGCAATATCCATTGGCCAGGCATCCGCTTCCGTGTCGCCATGGATCATCCATTCGGCCAGTGTCTTGCCGACACCGCCGCCTTGCAGGAAGCCGGCCATGACGCCGCAGGCCAGCCAGTAGTTGCGCATGCCCGGAACCGGCCCGACCAGCGGATTGCCGTCCGGCGAGAAGGTGAACGCGCCGTTCACCCAGTTCTTGATCCCTGCGGTCTGCAGGCAGGGATAGCGGTTGAACGCCATTTCCAGTTCGTCGGCGATGCGGTCGGTGTTTTCCTGGATGAGTTCGAACCCGTAGTCCCAGGGTGCCCCGTCCATGTTCCAGTGCTGGTGATTGATTTCGTAGATGCCGACCAGAATGCCCTTCTGGTCCTGGCGCATATAGGTGAAGCCTTCCAGGTCGACCGTCATCGGCACTTCGAAGTCCAGCGCCGCAACCTCCGGGATCTCCTCGGTGACAAGGTAATGATGCTCCAGCGGCGACAGCGGCAGATCGAGGCCGACCATGCGGCCGACCTGCTTGGCCCACAACCCGCCGGCATTGACCACATGCTCTGCGTGGATCGCGCCCTTTTCGGTGACCACGTCCCAAGTGCCGTCGGGACGTTGGTTCAGTTCCTCGACCTTGTTGTGCTCGATGACGTCGGCACCGCGCATGCGGGCCGCCTTGGCATAGGCATGCACCGTTCCGGTGGTATCGACATAGCCCTCGCGGTCGGCCCAAAGTCCGCCGATCACGCCGTCCACGTCCAGGATCGGGCAACTTTTCTTGATTTCCTCAGGCGTCATCAGGTGGCAGTCTTCGATGCCGATGGTCTGAAAGATCCGGTAGGCCGACTGCAGCCATTCCCAGCGCGCCGGCGCTGACGCCATGGTGACGCCGCCCGTCATATGCAGGCCGATATCCTGGCCGGACTCCTTTTCGATTTCGGATAGAAGGTCGATCGTATAGGCCTGCAGCGCCGCCATGTTGGGATCGGCATTGAGCGCGTGAACGCCGCCTGCGGCATGCCAGGACGATCCTGCCGTGAGCACCGAGCGTTCGACGAGAGCAATGTCACTCCAGCCGAATTTCGCCAGATGATAAAGGACCGAGGCACCGACGACACCTCCGCCGATCACGACCACACGATATTGCGACTTCATGACCTCTCCCCTTTGGTTGACGGGCTGGCATTTTGCCTGCAATCAAATTCAATACACATGTGTTTGGAAAGTCAATTGACGTGCAACGGCAATGCCGGAAAGATCGCCACCGTGCCTTTGAAACCGCAGAACGAAACATACTCCAAAAACCGGTTGGACCGGCAGGACTGGATCGATGCGGCTTTCAAGATCCTGGTGAGCCATGGCGAGGAGCAGGTACGCATCCTCAAGCTTGCCGACACTTTGGGGGTCACTCGCGGCAGTTTTTACTGGCATTTCAAGGACCGTCAGGATCTGCTGCGGGAACTGCTCGGATATTGGGCGGCTAAGAACACGCAAGGCATCGTCGATCAGGCCGGCAAACCGGCCCCGTCCATCACCGGCGCGATCTTGAACGTGTTTTGGCTGTGGACGCAGGACGATCTGTTCGACCCGCGCCTTGATTTCGCCGTTCGCGAGTGGGCGCGCCGCTCCGCCGATGTCCACAAGGTTGTCGATGAAGCAGACCGGTGCCGGGTTGCCGCTTTGACGGCCATGTATGAGCGCCATGGCTACTGCGGCCAGGATGCGTTCATCCGGGCGCGCGTGTTGTATTATATGCAGCTGGGCTACTATGCCCTTGAGGTCAGCGAGCCGATGGATGTGCGTCTGTCGTACATCGCGGACTATATCCGCTCCTTCTCCGGCCGCGAGCCGGACATGGCACTGGTTGCGGAATTTTGTGATGCGGTTGCTGCCCGGTCTGTACGGAAGGCGCCCGGCACGTAAACCTGCCGGTATCAATTCCTATATTAAGGTAGTGGACCGCCCAGGCGTTTTCCGACACAGTTGGGCGCTTCTGAAACCTGGCGGACATGGACACGCATGGCCGATACGAAGCACATCGTTCTGACGTCCCACCCCCCCAAGGGACAGGCGAAACCGCCCGGGATCACCTGGGGGGCGGAAGACCCGCACAAACGCGGACCTGTCATCGGCAGTCTGAACAACCCTCATCAACGAAATGTGATCGGCGTTCATTCCGGTGCTTACGGCTTGTACCGGGCATTGGCAATTGCCGCCGGCAAGCTTGATCCGGTCCACAAGCCGGATCTGACCAATACCGCACCGACGTCGAAGATCGGACCGTTTCCGCAATGGAATGACGCCTCCAAGATCGTTTCGCTCGATCCGTTCGGGCATGTCGTGGCGGATGTTTTTGCCGGGGAAATCGAGGCAGGCCTCGACATACGCCCGACAATCGCCGTCACCAGGGCCCGCATTTCCCTACCTGAAATGAAGGAGGCGATCCTGGCAGGCCGTGTGCGGCCGGACGGTAACGTCCTGCTTGAGACGGCTGAGGCAAATGTCACCAAGGCTGCAATCGAACCGGTGTGGTATTTGCCGGGAATCGCCGAACGCCTTGGTGTGGCGGAGGGCGACCTGCGCCGCGGCCTGTTCGAATATACCGGCGCCATGTTTCCCGAACTGGTCACCCGGCATGATCTGAAAGTGTTTCTGCCGCCGATCGGCGGTATCAGCCTCTACATCATGGGTGATGTGGAAGCACTGTGGGACCCGGCCCGCGAGGTTGCCTGCCGCGTGCATGACGAATGCAACGGCTCCGATGTGTTCGGTTCCGATATCTGCACCTGCCGGCCATATCTGGTGCACGGCATCGAGGAGTGCATCCGTTCGGCTCAGAACAATGGTGCCGGGCTCATCATTTACAACCGGAAGGAAGGCCGCGCGCTCGGAGAGGTCACCAAGTTTCTTGTCTATAACGCCAGAAAGCGCAACCCGGATGGTGATACCGCCGCATCCTATTTCGAACGGACCGAATGCGTCGCCGGCGTTCAGGACATGCGCTTCCAGGACCTGATGCCCGATGTCTTTCACTGGCTGGGCATCACCCGGATCGATCGCTGGATCTCCATGAGTGACATGAAATACGACGCCATGACGGCGCAGGGAATCACCATTTGCGAACGCGTGCCGATTCCCGATGACATGATCCCCTCCGATGCCCGGGTCGAAATGGATGCCAAGAAGGCCGCCGGCTACTTCACCAACGAGGATGTGTCGGAACCGGATGATCTGAGCGAACCGCATGGCCGTGGCCTTGACCAGTACTGACCCGGACACCGTAGCCGCCAATTGGCTTTTAGGCGCGGCCGCAGTCAGGCATCAGGCAAATGTACTGCTTGAGGCCGGGCTTGCCGGCAGGCTCGAGCACTTCAGCATCGATTTGGGCGCGCTGGTTGGAACGTCCCGATACGTGTGCGAGACGATCCTTCAGAACTACCCCGGTCTTGTCGTTCCCTATCACGCACGCTGGCGGCATTTCTGCGTTGGCGGCCGTGACCGCTGGCAGGACCTGGCTGGTTCTTTGGAAGTGGATGCAAAGGAGCGGGCGCGTATTCGTTTCGACCTGGCCATTACCAGCGTATTGCTTGACGCAGGCGCCGGAGCGGCCTGGAAATATACCGATCCGCAAGGTGGTGGCGTCCATTCAAGATCGGAAGGACTGGCTCTGGCCAGTCTTGACCTGTTCGCGCGAGGTGGTTTTTCATCTGATCGCTGCCGGCCTCTCATGGCCGACGCGGCCGGTCTGATGGCCTGTTCGGATGAAACACTGGAGACGGTATTCCAGGTTCGCCCGGAAAACCCCCTTGTCGGTGTGCGCGGCAGATGTGATCTGATGCGGCGGCTCGGCAAGGCGGTTGCCGACCGGCCCCGGCTTTTCGGCGAGGATGAGCCGCGTATCGGCAATCTTGTGGATTACATATGGGGGATTGCACAGGGCAAGACGCTTCGCGCCGCGCAGTTGCTGCGGCTGGTTCTGGATGCCTTCGAACCGGTCTGGCCGGACAGGCTGCATCTGGCGGGCCGCAATCTTGGCGATACCTGGCGGCATCCGGCGGCACGGGCTGAAGGTGCGGCCGATGGGTTGGTGCCGTTTCACAAGCTGTCCCAGTGGTTGACTTATTCGCTGGTCGAACCGCTGGAAGAGCTTGGACTGCAGGTGACAGGGCTGGATGACCTGACCGGCCTGGCGGAATACCGCAACGGCGGCCTGATGATCGATACCGGCTTGCTTCAGGCAAAACATGATGGGATCCTTGGCGCCTCGCACGAGCCGGGCAGTGAGGTGATCGTCGAATGGCGGGCCCTGACAGTTGCGTTGCTGGATCGAATCGCAGAACAGGTCCGGCAAGATCTGAAAGGGCAGACGGCCGGACTGCCGTTGGCGTCTGTTTTGGAAGGCGGAACATGGGCAGCTGGCCGCCGCATTGCTGCGCACAAACGGGCGGATGGCATACCGCCCCTCAACATCATCTCTGACGGTTCGCTCTTTTGAAGGGGATATCCCGGTAATGCATGAAAATCTGACGGTCGTTGACCACCCCCTGGTGCTGCATAAGTTGACCTTGATGCGCGACAAACACACGCCGTCGGCGGTATTCCGCCAGCTGCTGCGCGAGATCAGCCTTCTGCTGGGCTATGAGGTGTTGCGTGATTTGCCGGTAACCACACAGGTCATCGAAACGCCGCTGGCAGAGATGGAAGCGCCGATTTTGAAAGGCAAGAAACTCGTGCTGGCGTCAATTCTGCGCGCCGGTAACGGGCTGCTGGATGGAATGCTGGATCTGGTGCCGTCCGCCCGGGTCGGCCACATTGGGCTTTACCGGGATCCTGAGACCCTGGCGGCGGTGGAATATTATCTCAAACTGCCCGATGATATTGCCGAGCGCCGGGTCGTTGCGGTCGACCCTATGCTGGCGACCGGCAATTCCGTGTCGGCGGCGATCGACCGTCTGAAACAGAACGGTGCCAACGACATTCGCTTTATGTGTCTTCTGGCGGCGCCGGAGGGTATTGAGGCACTGACGGCGGCACATCCCGACGTCAGGATTTTCACTGCAGCGATCGACAGTCATCTGAACGATCACGGCTATATTGTGCCGGGTCTTGGGGATGCCGGAGACCGCATGTACGGCACTAAATGAACGCGGGGCTCCACATGCCTGAGCACATAAATGGCCCGTTGGGCGAGAATTTGTGACGATTTGCTTTTGACAGCGGGCGGGTGGCGTGGCATGGGAAGCGCCAACTTTTCAGCCAACAGATGGATTCAAGAGGATTAACGCGCGTGGTTGACGCTGAACTTGGAACAAAACGTACCTGCCCGAGCTGCGGTGCGCGTTTTTACGATTTTGGCAAATTGCCGATTGTGTGCCCCTCCTGTGAAGAAAGCTTCATCATTGAAGCTATTCTGCCGTCGAAGAACGATCAGGCTACGCCGGTTCCCGTCGCCAAGCCGGCTGAAGCGGCAGACGATAGTGCAGCGCAAAGTGATGATGTTGAAATCGTCAGTCTCGAAGATGCTGAGGCGCCGGATACCGAGGGCGATGATGAAACGGCCGGCATTGAGGATGTGGATCTGGGCGACGATGACGTTCTGGGTGATGAGGATGACGACACGTTCCTCGAAGAAGATGAGGATGACGGGGCGAATGTGTCGGACATAGTTACCGGCAAGTCGGACAAAGAAGATGAGGTCTGAACTTTTGCTTGATTGTTGCCTGCACTGGGCATAGATCATTGCCGGTCCTTGGTCCTCTTGGACCCGGCCGATAAGCCAAGAGCCAAGAGGCGAGGCAGGCCAAAGGCCTGACCGGGAAGAAAACCAAGAGGCGCGGAGGCTCCGCAGGAGCCGACCGGGAAGTCAACAAAGAGGCGAGGCAGGCCGCAAGGCCTGACAGGGACGCCAAAAAGAGGCGCGGAGGCTCCGCAGGAGCCGACAGGGACTAAACCAAGTGGCGCGGAGGCTCCGCAGGAGCCGATAGGGACGCCAAAAGTGTGGGGCCATAGCTCAGTTGGGAGAGCGCTTGAATGGCATACAAGAGGCCGGCGGTTCGATTCCGCCGGGCACCACCAAATTCCCCCGGTCCATACCGGTCCGACCAGGATCCATTCCGGAC
>JANQIR010000150.1 GCA_028282065.1 Aestuariivirgaceae bacterium | reverse complement strand
CGGTGCGATGTCAGCCAGTTCGAGATTGCCGATCCGCTTGACCCGCGCAGTTCCCCCGCCGGCGACCTTGATCGCCAAAGCACGGTCAAGCTCCACTGTGGCATCGTTCAGAGCGGCTTTGGTGACGATCTTTGACAGTGCGGCCTTAACGGCCTCGGGGTCTTTCTCGACAAAGGCGAAATTCACGTTGTTCAACACCTGCGACACGATTTCGGTCGAGGCCTCCTCGTCCGGCAGGCCGGCAAACGGATTTGCGATCCGTACGACGGCGCTATTGGCCAGCAAGATCGCACCGATAATGCTGACGACCGCCAGTCCGCCCCACGTCGTCCGGGACGCTTGAACGGGTCGGACAAAAAGGACTGCGGCCAAAATTGCCGCAAGTGTCAGTGCTGCTGAAAGTACGGGGATGTTCAGTAACCGGTCCGCCCCTGCCTTGATGGCGGAGACCCTGGGCTCCTTGTAGGTCCGCAGGAAATTACGCCACTCGAATATCGGGTTGCTCACCTCGACAGAGCCGCCGAACGGGCCGGCCGGATCGATGGAAGTGGCAGGAATGCGCTTGATCCGGTCATTAAACAATCGCCATTCGACGGCTACGTTCTGTGGCATGTGCTTGACCGGATAGGACAGGATCAGTCCGAGAATTGCGGCAGATGCATCCAGTGGTTTGGACTGTTCAACGACCTGCACACCGGTGAGGGAAATGTTGAGGAACTCGGCGCGGGACGCTTTGGGCTCGACCGGCTTGCCATCGATCGTCAGCGGGTTGCGCTTGGCGAAGAAGGCCCGTGCCTTTTCTTTGACTGCGGTTTTCTGCGCCGGCGAAATCTCCGATACGCCGCTCAATCCCAGATCTGTCCAGTTCTGAAGATCGCGGACCCGCAACAAGGCTTCATGGCGCACCTCGCGTGGTTCAACATAGAGAAACGACATCATTGCCGAGTCATGATGCCGTTTCAGATTGCGGTTCTCGAACCGCGAGTACCATGGGTCATCCCAGTCGAGGGTCAGTTTCGTAGACCCCGACAGATAGCGAAAATCGATGATCGGTACGGCCTTGTGATAGGCGATGAAACCGATATTGACCATTGGCGTCCCGCTATGGTCGACAGGCGGTATAAAGGTCAACTCCTTTGGCTTGCTGCCGAACGGATAGTGCAGTTCGGCGTACAATACACGCTTGTCGGCAGGTGCTTTGGGCGCCTGCTGTCGGGTGATCGGATTGACCATCCCGGCAAAAGGTGAAGCGCGGTCCTTCCTCAGGCGCGGCTCGGCCAAAACAAGCCGGACCGGCAACCGCAAGTCCTTGCCTGCTACGACCTGAAAGATCTCCCTGGCAAAGTGCTTCAGCCGTCGTTCCTGGGAAGGTCTGCCTGCACCGCCGGTTTTCAGAAGATCGTCGGGGACCAGGTCTTCGAACGTTTCCAGATCGCCGATGTAGATCTCCAGAACCACCCGCACGCGGTCGTCGAGCACTGTGATTTCGGCGATGTTTTGGGACGTCTCCGCTCCGGTCAGGTTCATCCAGTCGGCGCGGGCGGAAGGTGAGGCGCACAGCGCCAGCGCAAGTAGGGCGAGGGCGGTAAGGTGAACGAGACTGCGTGCCCGGCTTGGCCGGTATGCCGGCGTTGCACTGCGAAGGCTATGACTTGGTCGCCGCAACAACATTCATTCCGCCTGTCCTCTCCCGGCTACCGGCTCGTGGCCTTGCCTTGACGTGCCTGCGCAATCACCTGCCTCGGCCTGCTCCAGGCCGCCTTGCTGACAGGTGCCGGGGAGATATTTCAGGTTGCAGAATTGCAGGATACTTCGAAATTGCAACAGATCACATTGTTTCGAAGAGCTATCCGGCAGGTCGAAACACTGAGCGGTTAGTTGGCAATAGAACGGTGACCGGTTGGCGAAACAGCTGAAAATCACGCGCGGGAGCTTTTATCATCACTTCAAGGGGCGCGAGGATTTCCTGCGTGCCATGCTCGATTACTGGATGCAGGAATGGACCCTTGGCGTGCGCGACCAGGTGCGCGCGCTCGGCCTCGATCCGGCAAACATGCTGCTCGCTCTTGTCAAGACCATCAGGCACCGACGCGCGGCCCATTATGATGCGGCCGTGCGCGCCTGGGCCATGGGGCACGACCTGGCAGCAGTCTATCTTCGCCAGGCCGACACGGCACGGCTCGCATACATCAAGGAGCTCTTTGCGGGACTGGGTTTTGAAGGCACGGATCTGGAGACCCGCGCCCGGCTCTTTCTCTACTACGAAGCCTTTGATCCGATGATGGGGTTACCTGCCGATCCTGCCGATGAAGACGACCTGATCAGAAACCGGCTCGCAGTGTTGACCCGGCATTAGTGGGCCGTTCAACCTGGACTATATTCCGGCGAGGCAGGCGAAATTGCCGGAATTTGATGGAAATGCCATCCAAACTGCGGTTACTTGATAACGTCGGCAGGGAGCATCGTGATAAGGTGGCACCGGCAGGAAAAGAAAAGGCAGGGAAGGGCAAATCATGCTGAGGCAGGTCTTGGTTCTTGTGGCTGGTGTCGTACTGGCCGGCTGTCAGATTGAAAGTCGCGCCGCGATGACGGTCAACAGTATACGCGCGACCGGTTCTTCCGGGGCGACGACGCCGGTGATCGTTGATATTGCCGTCCAGTATCCAAACCGGAATTTCTGCACCGACTACTGGAAGCGCACTCAGGAAGTCCTGCGCAAGCAGTTCGGCGAAGCAAGGTTCGTCGAATGCAAGCGGGTAGGGCGCAAGGAATTCGGTTACTACAAAATCCCGACCCAACTGGTCCGCACACCGGCTGACGGTTCTGCACGCGAACAGGTGCTTGGTGGAAAGATCGCGGCTTTTGGCGTTTACGACGACCCGAGAAAGGGTGGCGGCTTCGTTGTCGGCGGCATCATTCGCCAGTGGAAGTTTCAGGATCTGAAGAAGGCGATCGAAGCGCTTTACAAACTGCCCGAGCAGCGGGTGCTCTTCCAGGTCCGTTTGCTAAACGACAGTGGCGCACCGGTCGGTCTGAAAATGGATCGTGTAATACTGAATGGAACCCCTGTCACCCAACCCTCGCAGGTGACACTGCAACCAGGCAAGTCGGTGCTCGTGGCGTTCTCGCCGGAGAAGCTCGCTGCCATTCGACGGCAGGGCTTCGAACTGCTGTTCACCGTACTGAAGTGAGACCCCCTGTTCGCGTTCAGGCAACGAACCCCGCCACCCGTTCGCACAGCCAGTAAGCGGCAAGCGTTCCGATGACATAGGCAGCCGGTGTTGACAGGTGCGCCGGCATCTTTTTCTGCGTTGACTGATCCTTTGACCCCGAGACCAAGCCGGCGGCCTTAAGGGCGGCAAATGCTGCTATCAAAACGGCAACGAAAGCGATCTGGCCGATCTCCACACCGAGGTTGAAGAACAAGAGTGCAGCGGGTACTTCCGTCTGCGGCAGGCCGATTTCTCCCAGAACGCTGGCAAATCCGAAACCGTGCAAGAGTCCAAAAGACGATGACACGGCAATGGGAAAGCGCCATGTGAGCGTGTCCCGGCGGTCCCTGGCGATTTCCGTTGCCAGAAAGACGATGGACAATGCGATTGCAGCCTCTACCGGCGGCACCGGAACGCGTACCAGATCAAGCGCCGCCAGGGCGAGCGTGATGGAATGGGCCACCGTGAAACCTGTAATGGTGACGAGGATCCTGCGCCACGTGCCTGCAATGAACATCAAGCACGCTACGAACAGCAAATGATCGTAGCCCTTCAAAATGTGTTCCACGCCAAGCGTCAGATATTGGCGCGCGACGGAAGCGGTGCTCTCCCTGTCGGGCACTGTCCAGACAGGATCGTTCGGGCTCTTGATCGCGGTGTGCTTTTGTCCCGACAGACGGGCCATTCGGAACATGGTCGAGATCGACGGGTTGTAGCCGGGAAACTCGATCCGGATCTTCTCGCCCGACAAATCGCTTTGGCACTTGTGAAGTTGCCGCTTGACCAACCGCGTGCCGGCGGGGTCTGCCGATGCCTTGCAACCCGCCGGAAGCACCACAACAGGGGAGGTAACGCTTAGCGCGGAAGGCGGGATCTTCCAGGTGACGCTGAAGGTATTTGGTGCGCGTTCAGTGAGTTCGACCAGGAGCGGCCGGCTTTCATGGGCCTGCAAGGCAAAGGCCAGGAACTGTGCAATGAGCAGGACCGACAGGGAGATCAGGACGCGCATCAAGCTACCCTTCAAGCCCGTCCAGTGTAATCCGCTTTCCGTCCTTGCCGGTCAGCTGCAGGTCGATCTTGTAGCCCTCGACGATCGCCTGCACGGCCTTATCGGACAGGGCCTTCCGCCGCTCGCGAACCACGTCTGACTCGACGCGATCTTTCACGGAGTCAAACGAAGGCGTGCGTGCATCGGTCTTTTTGATGATCATCACGACATGTGCGCCGTAGCTGGATGCGAAGGGCCCCTGCCAGCGGTTGTCATCCGGTGACAGTTCGAAAATCTTGGCGGTCATGTCCTGGCCGAACTGACTGGCGACATGCTCGCGTGTGCGCTCGACGAAATTCACGCCATAGGGAAATCTCTCGCCGAATTTCGGTGCATCGGAAAATACTGCGGACTGCGCCTGCAGCCGTTGCAGTTCGGCCTTGGCGAGGGCAACCGCGGCATTCATGCCGCGGCCGTCCGATTTGAAATAGACGTGCGTGAATGTAATGTTGCCGGGCTCGCGGTACTTGTCCCGGTGTTTGTCGTAGTAGATCTTGAGATCGTCATCACTGACCTTGATCGCCGCATCGGCAAACCCTTGCGTGATGAACTCGACCTTCTGGATCATGCGCCGCTTGATGACGTAGTCCTCGCGGCCCAGCCCAAGCGCCTTTGCCTCCCGGGAAAGGGCCTCCTCGCGAACATACTCGTCAATGAGCCGCTTGAGCTGCGCCTTCGACATATTATCGAGCCGCGATGCTGCGAGTTGCGGTTGAAAGGTCTTGGTGCGGTATTGAACCAGCGTTAGCAAGGCCTCTCTGGTGACGGTTATGCGCTTTGGGTTGTCGTCCGGCACTGCGTCCGGGCTTATGAACGCGTATAGAGCGAACAGACCGAAGCCGAGCACCAGAAAATGCAGCAGGGGGTCTTTGAGCAGCTTCATGAGCGTAGGATGATCCAGCTGAAGGATATCTGTCGCAGCTTTACCACCTTCAGCCAGTACTCGCCAGATCACGGTCGCGCGCTGCAGAAAGTGTTGCGCCCGGCAGATCGGCCTTCTCGCCCCTTGAGATGTGCTATGCGCCCCGCCTGACCGTTTCCAGCGATTCAGTCAGCTCGGACATGACAAGTTCGGTGACGGCCTCGCTGCGCGACAATGGCGTGGTGGTAACAAGATCCTTGCGTCCGCATTGTGCCGCCGCGTCCGCCATGTCGTCTTTGCCGTGCATGCCTTCCCCGATAAACAGCCCGCTTAGGATTATCGGTCCCTTTACCTGCTGAAGCTGCCTGCCCAAGAACGGATCTTCTTCCAGGAACGCCATCTCCACGGTACCGAACCGGCCAGTGTCTTCCAGCCGTGTCTTCACCGAGACCGTAGCATCTCGCGATGCCCGGTCCTTTGTGGAACCATGCGCTACCAGCAAAAGCGTGCTTTCGCTGACATTGAAACCGGCGCCCTGGGCGGCTTGCCCGGCAAGATCCGAAATAATCGGTGCCAATCCGGTGCTGACGCCCAGGGGTTGTACCACCGTCGTCATCCTGCCGGCCATATCCCGTCCATCATGGCCAATCGCCAGCCGCCCCGGGATGGTGTGTTTGACGTAGTAACCCTTGCTCATGAACAGCGGCAGGATGACCAGCCGTTGGGCCTTCATATGCGCAGCGGCCGCCTCGAACTTCGGCTCGGTGCGAACATACCCCACCTGGACGTCGCAGAACCTGCCCGAACGCCTTGCACTCTCGGCGATCCTGTCCGACAAAACATGGTCCTTGTTGCCGTTGCAGTCGCCATGAGCGACAATCAGCAATCCCTCAAGAGGTTGGTCAGTGGCTGGTGCCTTTAGAGAATGTGATCTTGTTCCAGACATTGTACTTCCCCGATGGTTTCGACATCGGCAGGCGTTTGACTTCCTCAAGCGTTTTGGCGTCGTAAATGACGATTGCACCGTCCTTCTCCCAAACCGAGACAATGGCGTATTTTCCATGCCGGTCGAATTCAACATGAGCTGCAGTCTTGCCCGGCGCGGGTTTGAGTGACTTCACGATCTCCAGCGATTCTTTGTCGATGACATGGACCACATCCTTGTGCGGACCGAAGAACACGTCCGTCCAGGCATAGCGGGACTTCTCGTGGCTGCGCATGAAAAAGCCCGGTCCCTTGGTCTTGATCGTCTTCACCACCGACCAGTCCGCAAGGTCTATGACACTGACTTGCGCCTTCTTGATATGCGGCGTGGCCATGACCTGGCGGCCCTGATGGGTCCACGTGATGCCGGATCCCAGGTGCGGCAGACCCGGCATAGGTATGCGTTTGATGGTCTTTGCCGCGTCTATGTCGACGACAACGGAGTTCTTGCCGTCGCGGGACGAGCCCAGAAGGTGCTTATAGGCCTGGTCGAAGAAGAAGTCGTCCATCGGTTCATCGGTCTTTATGCGGCGCAATTTGGGGCCGCCTTCAAGCCGGATTTCCCAGATTTCCGGCACGTCCTTCAAGGCAGCGATGAAGCTGTTGCGCTTCGGCGCCTGATACACTGCGGAAACACGCGATGACTCACCATCCGTGCTCCTCACGTCGTAGATCTTCTCAACAGCCAGGTCCGTCGCATTCAGGATCACCAGCGAGTGTGGAAGATAGTTGGCCACCGCAATGCTCGAGCCGTCCGGCGAAATCGCAATGTTGCGGGTATTGATGCCAGCGCGCACTTCCGCCAGCACCTCCAGTGTGTAAAGGTCGAACTTGGTGACCCAGCCATCGCGCGAACCGAAGAAGACAAAGCGTCCGTCGGGCGTGAATTTCGGCCCGCCATGCAATGCGAACCGGCTCTTGAAGCGGTGCAGCGGTTCGAATGTGTCGCCGTCCAGAATGGTGACGTGATGGTCGCCAGTCTCTACGACCACAAAAAGATTCAGCGGATCAGACTTGTAAGGCGGCTTCTTGATGTACTTGTCGACCTCGACAGCGATGTTGCGCGTCGCGTCGATTTCGGCCTCGCCCCAGACCGGGACAAAGGGCAACGGCGTGAAGATGAAATCCGCAAGCGCCGCGATCTCGCTGTCGTTTAGAACTTCGCCGAAAGGCGGCATCTGCGTCGCCGGGCGGCCGTTGGCGATGGCCTTGAGCGCGCGCTTCTTCCTCAGCCGTTTGAGGTTTTGCGGCAACAGGGCAGGGCCCTGCTTTCCGAGCCGGTCGTCACCATGGCACTCCGCGCAATGCTGCTTGTAGAGTTCTACTGCATCGGGTCCGGCGAGTGCGGCTTGTGAGCCTGCAAGCGCAAAACAGACTGCGAAGAGACTAACGGCCAGCCGCTGCATGACGCACTCCCCTGAATGGTGTGACTTCCAGGCGCGGCTCTGTGCTCTCGACCCCGATTTCGGCGTCCGTCAGATAGCAGGCGGGGTCCTCTGCCCAGGCATCGCCGGTGAGCTGCAGGGCGCGCACGCGCGTGTTGCCGCCACAGATGTCGAAGTACTCGCACTGGCCGCAACGTCCGCCGACGATGCGTGGTGACCGTTTCAGGCCAGCCATGATCGGATCTGAGGTGTCCTGCCAGATGTCCCCGAAGGCGCGCTCCTTGACGTTGCCCAGGTTGTAGTGCCACCAAAACGTATCGGGATGAACGTTTCCCAGATTGTCGATATTAGCGACGTTCACGCCGGAAGAGTTCCCGCCCCATTGCGCCAGCTTGGCGCGGATATGGTCCTCGAGATGTGGAAAATGCCGGCGCACCCAATAGAGCAGATAGACACCGTCCGCATCGTTGTTGCCGGTGACGAACTCGCGGTCGCCGCCGGCCTTTGCGTCCTGCCAGGCGCGCTCGAACAGGCTGTCCATGACCTTTCGGGTGAGATCCCGCCGTGCGTCATCACCGCGGTTTTTGTTGCCGCGCCCGGCATAGACAAGGTGTGACAGGTAGAACTTGTCCACGCCTTCCGTTTCGGCCAGGTCAAGCAGGGCCTCCAACTCATGGGCGTTGTCCATGGTGACGGTAAAGCGCATGCCGGCCTTGATGCCGTGTTCGAGGCACAAACGGATACCGTTCATAGCTTCGTCGAAACCACCTTGGCGCTGACGGAACATGTCATGGGTGTCTTTGAGGCCATCGACGCTGATGCCAACATAGTCGTAGCCGATGTCGGCGATCTGCCGGATGTTGTCCTTTGTGACCAGCGTACCGTTCGAGGACAGGCCGGTGTAGAAACCCATCGCTTTGGCCCGCCGGGAAATCTGGAAGATGTCGGGCCTCAACAGCGGTTCGCCGCCCGACAGGATGAGCACAGGCACACGAAAGTCCTTTAGCTCGTCCATCACCTTGAAGACGTCCTGGGTGCTGAGTTCGCCTGGGAAATCAACGTCCCCGGAGATCGAGTAGCAATGCTTGCACTTCAGATTGCAACGCCGGATGAGATTCCAGATAACCACGGGACCAGGTGGCTTGCGCGCCGGTCCCAGTGGTTTCGGATCTGCAATCTCATGCATGAACTGGCTGAGACGGAACATCTATGTCAGTCCTCCTTCGAAGCAGCGATCCTCAGACCGGTCTTCTTCAAAATACGGGTGGAAAACAGCACATCATGCGATCGTGCCGCCGGTCCGAGCAGCCGCTCGATGGCGCCGGCCTTTTCGAACACTTCATCGCGCGTGTTGCCATGCACCATGGCAAACAGGTTGTAGGGCCAATGTGGCCGGTGGCGCGGCCGGCAGTAGCAGTGGGACACGAAGTCGAGCGCGCCAACCTGCTTGCCCAGTGCGTCGACGAGTTGGTCATCGACATCCCACACCGACATGCCGTTGGCTTTCATACCAAGGGCGTAGTGATTTGGCACGACGCCGATGCGGCGGATCAGCCCCGCATCGAGCATCTTCTGCATGCGCTCGCGAACGTCAGCGGCATCAACGCCAATCTCCGCAGCAACCGCTCCATAAGGATCGGACACCAGCGGCAATCCGCTTTGCGTGACGGCGATAATGCGTCGGTCAAGATTGTCTATGGCCGGGTGCGTTGTCATGCCGGCACCTTCAGTCCGATATAGAATTCGCGCGACTTTGGAAAGTCGTAGACCCGGTAACCTGTGTCTGCTTCGATGTTCTGGATTGCGTCTGCAATCTCGTCGGGGCTTTCGGTTGCCAGCACAAACCACATGTTGAAACGATGGTCCCGGGCGTAATTGTGCGCGACTTCGCGGTAGCTGTTAACGCGCTCTGCAATTCCGTCCAGTTCCTCCGCCGGAATTTCCATGGCGCATAAGGTGACGGCGCCACCAAGCCGTTCTGCATTGTACATCGGCCCGAACCGGGACAGCACGCCGGCGTCCACAAGTGCGCCGACCCGTTCGATCAGGTCATGTTCGGTGATGCCGAGAAGCTTGGCTGCATCGGCAAACGGTTGCTCGCTGATGGGAAAACCGCCCTGCAGTTCGTTGATGATCGCCCGGTCGGTCGCGTCGAGAGGATGTGCCATCATGCCGCCCCGCGCAATTGTGAGAAGTAACGTGCCCCGCGCTGCTTGAAACATCGGGTGCTGAACAAGACGGATCGCGAGCACTGATAGAGCCCTGTGGCAAGTTCCGCCGCATCTATCTGCCTGCGAACTTCCTGCTCCTTGCGTCCATGGATCATCGCGAACAGATTGTATGGCCAGTGCGGCAGCCGCCGTGCACGCCGGTAACATAAAGTGACATAGTCTATTGCCGCCAGCCGTTCTGCCAGTTCGTCCACCTGGTCGTCGGGAACGTCCCAAACCGTCATCGCATTGGCACGGAACCCAAGCTTGCGATGCCTGAGGATGCACCCGAACCGGGAAATCACACCGCTGTCGATCAGCCCGGAGAGCCGCGAAATGACACTGGCTTCACTCTGGCCAAGCCTGGCCGCAAGTCGTTGGTATGGCCTGGGGCAAAGTTCGAGGCCGTCTTCCAGTTCCGCGAGAAGTTGCCTGTCCGCGGCATCGACGCTCACCTGAAGTCCACCGTGTCTGGCGGGTTTCTCGGTCATTCGCCGCTGGCCGCTGAGCCGGAACCCGAGGTCGATGTGATAAGCTCGTTCCAGGGGAAGGTTAAGCACATCGAGCCCGGTGCGCGATGAAATCGAGTTCAGTGTTGATGTGATCTCGCACTGGTCGCTCGCCGTCGCCACGAACCACATGTTGAAACGATGGGTACGCTGGTAGTTGTGATTTACCGATGGTTCCGCGTTGACCAGGCCGGCGACGTCTTCGAGGCGGTCCGGCGGAACGGCCATTGCAGCCAGCGTGCTCGCGCCAACGGTGTTGGGCCGGATTGTGGCTCCGATCCGGGCCAAGGTACCGTCGTCTGTAAGATTGCCGAACAGTTCCAGGATT
>JANQIR010000143.1 GCA_028282065.1 Aestuariivirgaceae bacterium | reverse complement strand
CCCACACGCTCCAGGGCGAATCGCGATAAACTGCCAACTCGACCGAATTACTTAACGCAACGTTAACGTGTCTGGAGTGAAACTGCATATGCCACATTGATGAGAGGGAGCGCGTGTCATGACAACAAAGTCCTCACATGTCGAGGAGTATCCGTTTGCCGCCCAGGCTTTGGCCGCAACCGCAAGCAGTTCAGCGCTTGGTGCGGTTAAAATATTGGCAGGTAGCGCCAACACACGCGATGCGCTGGCCGCGCTGGCCGCCATGGCGGATCTTACCGAACGCACCGAACGTTGCCTGCTCGCCTGCAGAAACGCCAATGCCTCAGGCTCGCCAGATATTGCGGCCCTGGAATGTTCCCAGGCCCTGGTCTTGATGGACCGGATCGCGGTTGCCGCAGATGACGCGCGCAAACTGGCGCATGACAGCCACGCTCACCACCAAACCGATATCGGCAAAATCGTTCCCGACGCGATCTAGGGCCAGCCTATTCTGGTGGCAAAGCCTGGGACAGGCAGCCGCCGATCCTGATCGGCTCGATAGACGTGGCCAGTCCCGTCGCATCGTCGGTGTCTACCAGAACCCCGCTCACCGTTCCGGTCCCGTTCGCCGGTGAGAACCGGCTGCTGGGTATTTTCCGCACGAACCTGTTAAGCGGCTCCACCGGATCCATACCGATCACCGAGTTATAGTCGCCGCACATGCCGGCATCGCTGATATAGGCCGTACCGTCAGGCAATATCCTGTGGTCGGCGGTCGGAACATGCGTGTGCGTTCCCACCACCAGGCTGGCCCGGCCATCGGCAAAATACCCCATTGCCGCCTTTTCCGACGTTGCCTCAGCATGAATGTCAATAATGATCGCATCGCAGCCTTCACCAAGCGGACAGGCCTGCAACTCGTGCTCGACCGCGGCGAACGGATCGTCCAACGGGTCCATCGCCACACGGCCCATGGCATTCATGACCAGCACGCGCCTGCCATCGCTGGCCGGATAAAGGCCCGCTCCGCGCCCAGGCGTACCTTTGGGATAATTCACAGGCCGCAACAATTGCGGTGCCCGCTCGATGAAGACCAGAGCTTCACGCTGGTCCCATGCATGATTTCCCAAGGTCACGGCATCTGCACCGCTATCCAGCAGGTCCTCAAATATCGCTTCGGTAATGCCGAAACCGCCAGCTGCATTTTCACCGTTCACCACGACAAAGTCGGCCTTGTAGCGTTCGCGCAGGCCGGGCACGTGCCGGGCGAATGCCGCCCGGCCGGCACGTCCGACAATATCGCCGAGAAACATCAGGCGCATTCAGGGGAGTCCTTGCGCGGCGTAATCAAACCCTCTTCAGTCAGGACCCAATCAAGCGGCTGATCCAGGTCGTCATGCGGCACATGATCCCTTTGTTGACCACGATACGCAACACCCACCGCAATCACTTTCTTCGTTGCCCGCAGCCGTTCGAGACTGCGGTCATAAAAACCGCCACCATAACCAAGCCGGTAGCCGTGCGCATCAAAGGCAAGCATTGGAACCAGTAGAACGTCCGGATCGGTCGCCGGCGATGTCTCATCAGGAATGGGTATGTTCCAGACACCGGCAACAGTCTCCTCACCCGGCCGCCACAGCCGGAACTCCAGCGGCAGACCATCCGCGACGACCACCGGCAGGGCCGTGCGCCAGCCCTGCTCGCTCAGGCGCGCCATAAGCGGTAGAACATCGATTTCGCTCTTGTAGGGATAAAAACCCGAGACGACCCGCCCGCCGGGCGCGCCGAGAAAACCAAGGTCCTGCGCGGCCAGGGCCGCACCGGCACCGGTGGACCGTTCGTGCAACTGCCGCCTGATGGCCCCGGCCGAGCGGCGGGTTTCAGCCTTGCGCGCCTGGAGGTCGTCTGACTGTAAGTTGGCTTGTGATGTCATAAGGTGTCTGCCCCACAAAACTCTACCCGAGAGCACGATCCGTTCCACTCACCAATGTACGGACCGGCGGATAGCACTCGATTTCGCGGCGAAGCCGCCTCAGCCGTGTGAGATTACGATCCCGGGTCCCTACGTAACGTAGGTGGGCGCCGTGTACGCAAAGCCACGGCTCTGCACAGGGACAGCTCCCTTAAGGAATCGACATAGGCCCCTGGGAATGGTCTCAAGCACGCACCGGGCAGCCCGCCTGAACGGGTACATATGCGCACCAGCCACCAAAATCCAGCGCTATTACGCGTCCCTCAACCTGGGGTTTCCCGCGCCAGCGCTTCCATCCGCATTGCCGCCGCTTCCAGCCGCTCGACAACCTGTTGCTCGGTATGCCTGCCATGCTCGACCGCCGTGGTACGCGATTCGCGCAACCCCCCGATCTGATCTTCAAGCTCTTCAATGCGTTTTCGCGCCTCGCTCAACTGGTCCGCCACGATCAGCCCCGCCATGAGCAGCAGCCGAATGTCGCCGACCTGGCCGACCGAACTCTTGATATTGCCGATTTCAGTGTCGAGCATGCGTGCCAGCTCGCTCAGATGGTCCTCTTCGCCATCGTTACACTGCATCGTGTAGGGGCGATCATTTACCCTTACAACAACTTGCGCCATCTGCCCTGCTCCCTACGCGTCCGGCACCGGAACCCCACGATCGGCGGCTATTCGCCCAGTGCGGATTTGATCCGGCCCATGGCTGCCTCGATACGCCGCACGGCCTGCCGGTTGGTTTCCGACAGCTCGCCTGCCTTTGCCCGGACCTCTTCCAGCTCCTGGGTCAAGCGCGATCTGTCTTCCTTCAGGGCCAGCGTTTCCGAACGCAGGCCGGAGGCTTCTGCTTCCGTCTCCTGCGCCTGTGCCATCGCGGTCTCGAGTTTCCGCAAAGCCGTTTCGAAACGCTCCAGCGCCTGGTCGATATTCGACACTTCGGCCATCAACCACCCCAATAGACAGCACTGGCACCCCCATGTTGCCCTTCACTGCGCCGTCCTGAATACTGAGTTAGACACGAAGCGCCGGACCCGTCAACACTGTCCGGCCAGCCAGTGCACAACCTCAAAATGCTCAACAATCACTCCACAATGCGAATTCGTACCATTGACACGATATCCGGTGGTGCTATGTGTGGCGCCGGATTTTGAGAACCGGTCGGTGCCCGAGGTGGCCCCAGGGGCGGAACATCATGACAGCAGCTCAATCTGCAACGGCCGGCAGCGTTAAGGACGCTGGGCTCCCGGCCAAGCTTGATCTGGCAAAGCACAACAAGATGGCCAACGCCATCCGCGCCTTGTCCATGGACGCGGTACAAAAGGCAAAGAGCGGCCATCCCGGACTGCCCATGGGCGCAGCCGACATCGCGACGGTGCTGTTTACGCGGTTTCTGAAGTTTGATTCCCAGGCGCCGGATTGGCCGGATCGCGACCGGTTCGTCCTGTCCGCCGGCCATGGCTCGATGCTTTTGTATTCATTGCTTCATCTCCTCGGTTACGAGGACATGACCATGGACGAGTTGAAGAATTTCCGTCAGCTCGGATCCAAGACCGCCGGTCATCCCGAGTTCGGCCACGCAGCCGGGATCGAGACCACAACCGGCCCGCTTGGCCAGGGCTTCTCGAACGCCGTCGGCATGGCGATTGCCGAGCAACACCTGGCAGCGGTTTTCGGCGAAGACCTGGTCGATCACTACACATATGTGCTGGCCGGCGACGGTTGCCTGATGGAAGGCATCACGCAGGAGGCGCTGACACTCGCCGGGCACTTGAAACTGTCAAAGCTCATCGTGTTGTTCGACGACAACGGCATTTCTATCGACGGCCCCGTTTCGCTGACCGATTCCACCGATCAACTCGCCAGGTTCGCCGCCAGCCGGTGGAATGTCACCAGTGTCGACGGCCATGACCCGGAAGAAATCGCCGCCGCAATCGAAACCGCCCGCTCGAGCGACGGCCCAAGCCTGATCGCCTGCCGTACGGTGATCGGCTATGGCGCACCCAACAAAAAAGGCACCGCATCCGCCCACGGGGCGCCCCTCGGTGAAGATGAAATCGCCGGCGCACGTGAAGCACTCGGCTGGTCTGCCGAGCCGTTCGACATCCCAAGCAGCATCCGTGACTGCTGGCGTCTGGCAGGATTGCGCGGCTGCAAGGCCCGAACGGCCTGGGAACAGCGCCTCGATAGCGCCGATGCCGGCGTCAGGGCGGAATTCGAGCGCCGCACCGAAGGCCGCCTGCCGGACCGTTTTTCCGAAATCATGAAGGATTACAAGAAGACGCTGAGCGAAGATCCGCCGGAGATTGCCACACGCAACGCGTCTCAGAATGTCCTGGATGTCATAAATGCCGCCCTGCCTGAAACGATCGGCGGGTCGGCCGACCTGACCGGTTCGAACAATACCAAATCGAAAGACCTCGCCGCACTCACCAGTGCCGAATCCGCCGGCCGGTTCATCCATTACGGCATTCGCGAGCATGCCATGGCCGGCGCGATGAACGGCATGGCGCTGCACGGCGGAGTGATCCCCTATTCCGGTACATTCCTGGTTTTCACGGACTACTGCCGGCCCTCGATCCGACTGTCGGCGCTGATGCAGCAACGTGTCATCTATGTGATGACCCATGATTCGATCGGGCTTGGAGAAGATGGTCCGACGCATCAGCCGGTTGAACATCTGGCATCTTTGCGGGCCATGCCGAACCTCAATGTCATGCGGCCATGCGATGCGGTTGAAACCGCCGAGTGCTGGCAATGCGCCCTTGAAGCCACACACACACCGACGGTCATTGCCCTGACACGCCAGAAACTGAAACCGGCGCGGATCAAGCATTTTCGTGAGAACCTCTGTTCCAGAGGCGCCTACGAGATTGCCGACGGCGACGACACCACGCCGGCCGAAATCGTGATCTTTGCCTCCGGTTCGGAAGTGGAAATCGCCATAGAGGCAAAAGAAAAGCTCAATGCGGCCGGCCATCACACCCGGGTCGTCTCGGTCGCCTGCATGGAGCTTTTCGAGCAGCAGTCGGGAGATTACAAGTCTCGCGTCCTGGGCAACGAACAAATCAGGATTGCCATCGAGGCCGGGGTCCGGATGGGCTGGGACCGCTATATCGGCACGGATGGCGTCTTTGTCGGCATGAGTTCATTTGGTGCATCAGCCCCCTACACGGAACTCTACCAGCACTTTGGCATAACAGCGGACGCCGCCGTCGACGCCGCCCTGGCACGGCTGGCGGAAAGCAAGGCCTGACACGGCAGAACGAGTGCGCGATGGGCTTCAGATCTCTAGATGATATCGATTTTGCAAACCGCGCCGTCGTCGTTCGCGTTGATTTGAATGTCCCTGTCGACAATGGCGGGATTACCGACACAACCCGCATCGACCGGGTTGTCCCGACCCTCAGGGAATTGGCCAAAGCAGGTGCAATCGTTTCGGTTCTGGCACATTTTGGCCGCCCGAAAGGCGCACCGGTTCCAGATATGTCGCTTGAGCCGGTCGCGCCGGCCCTTGCCAATGCTTTGGACCTGCCAGTACATTTCGTCGCGACGGACTGGACCGACGGTCTCGCCGGACGTGCGGTGGGCAGCGCCAGCCCTGGTGATGTTCTCCTCATGGAGAACACGCGGTTTCACGCAGGTGAGGAAGCCAACGATGCGCAGTTCGCCCGCCAGCTTGCCGGGCTTGGCGAAATCTATGTGAACGACGCCTTCTCTGCCTCCCACAGGGCACACGCCTCGACAGAAGGCATTGCCCGGCTGCTGCCGTCAGTTGCCGGACGCGCCCTTCAGGCGGAACTGGAGGCCCTCGGACAGGCGCTAAAAACGCCCCGGCGGCCGCTCACCGCCGTCGTCGGTGGCGCGAAGATCTCCACCAAACTGCAGCTTCTGGGCAATCTGACCGGGCTTGCCGACACGCTGATCATCGGCGGCGGCATGGCCAATACCTTTCTCGCCGCCAAAGGTGCCACTGTCGGTAAGTCGCTGTGCGAACATGATCTGTTGGACACCGCCCGGCAGATCATGGCCGACGCGGGCGATAAGGGCTGCACGATCTTGTTGCCGGCCGATGCCGTGGTGACCAAAGAGTTCGCTACGGGCGCGCCCAGTAAGGCGGTGGACCTGTCTGCCGTGGCAGCTGACGACTTGATTGTGGATGCCGGCCCGCGCGCTGTCGCCGATATATGCGCGGTGTTTGATGCTTCCGCAACCGTGGTCTGGAACGGCCCGCTCGGCGCATTCGAGATTGCACCGTTCGACGCAGCGACCGTGGCCGCGGCCCGGCACGCTGCCGCGCTGACCGCAAATGGCAAGCTGGTCACGATTGCCGGCGGCGGTGACACGGTTGCCGCGCTCAATCACGCCAACGTGGCAGATGATTTCACCTACGTATCAACCGCCGGCGGCGCCTTCCTGGAGTGGCTCGAAGGCAAGCCATTGCCCGGCATTGAAGTACTGGAATCCCAGCAGGAGCAGCGCGCAGCACAGGCGTGAACAGTGCACGCACACATCGCGCCTGCCGCATTTGACGGACGGAAAGAAGAAGATGGCTGAACGACTTGAAGATATCGCCGCCGCAATGGTGGCCAAGGGTAAAGGAATTCTCGCGGCGGACGAAAGCACCGGTACGATCAAAAAGCGTTTTGACACGATCAAGGTTGAATCGACGGAAGAAAACCGGCGCGACTACCGCCAGATGCTGTTTACATCGAAAGCAGCCATGAAGCGCAACGTGTCCGGCGTCATTTTGTTCGACGAAACGATCCGCCAAACCGGTTCGAACGGAAAAACGCTTGTGGAGACCATTTCGGCAGCCGGCGCAATCCCGGGTATCAAGGTGGATGCGGGCGCCAAGGATCTGGCCGGTCATCCCGGCGAGAAAGTCACCGAAGGGCTTGATGGTCTGCGCGAGCGCCCAGCTTGTGATACTCCTTCAGGCGCTCGCGCAGTCCATCAAGCCCTTCGGTGACTTTCTCGCCGGGATGACCGGCCAGATCCTTG
>JANQIR010000118.1 GCA_028282065.1 Aestuariivirgaceae bacterium | reverse complement strand
GTAAGTGGCGGCGTTGGCTGGACCTGCCTCGGCCACCACCTCCACAATCTCGTGCACCATGGCCTTGGCATCCAGCGGATCAAGCCCCAGGTGCATGTCGACTTCACCGTGCGCATGATCACGGGGACCATGCGCACGGTGAAGTCGACATGCACCTGTGGCTTGATCCGCTGAATGCCAAGGCCATGGTGCACGAGATTGTGGAGATGTTGGCCGAGGCAGATCCAGCCAACGCCGCCACTTACAAGAAGAACGGTGAAGCACTCGAAGCCAAGCTCGAAGCATTGGTAGGTGAGATCTCACAGACTGTTGCACCGGTGAAGGACCGCCCGTTCATCGTCTTCCACGATGCATATCAATATTTTGAAAAGCGCTTCGGGTTGAAGGCAGCCGGCTCAATAACGGTCAGTCCCGAAAAACTCCCCGGAGCGAAGCGGCTGAAGGAGATCCGTGCCAAGGTCGAGGAACTTGGGGCGACCTGTGTGTTTGCCGAGCCACAGTTTAGGCCGAAGTTGGTCAAGGTGGTTACGGATGGCACAAAGGCCAAATCCGGCACGCTCGATCCGCTGGGCTCAACTGTCGAGGCCGGTCCCGATCTCTACTTTGACATGATGCGGAACATGGCCAAGTCCATCAAGGACTGCCTGTCACCTTCATCCTGACAGGGCGGCCTTTATGCCGTTGGCCAGCTTTTCGGCATCGGTCGTATAGGTGAAGTGCTTCTTGAAGGCCCCGTCCGGCCCCATCAGATAGTAGATGGATGAATGATCCATCAGGTACTCGCTCGAGGAACCGTCGTCTTTGGCCCTTGCGTAATAGACACGGTAGGCCTTGGCGATCTTGGCGATATCTTCGGCGGAGCCTGTCAGTCCGATCAGTTTGGGGTGGAAGTTGGCGACGTAGGTTGCCATCGTCTTGGCCGTGTCGCGCTCGGGGTCTATGGTGACGAAGATCGGCTGCACCTGGTCTGCCGTGCCGCCGAGTTTGTCCAGTGCGGCGCTCATGACCTGTAGCTCGGTGGGGCATACATCGGGGCAATAGGTATACCCGAAGTACAGCAGCATGTGTTTGCCGTGGAAGGTCTTCTCGCTGACCCGCTCACCCGTATGGCTGGTAAGCTCGAACGGCCCGCCGACCAGCGCCTGGCCCGCCGGTGCGTGACGCGCCACCTGATTGACCGGCATCAGATAAGCGATAGCGGCCGCCAGAACCAGGGCGGTCGCGAAGGTGACGGACAGAAAAACCCAGCGCCTAGGCATAATGCTTGTGATATGGCTGATTGCGCAGGGATTGCCACGTGGCGTGCCGTCGCATCCGGCGGTGTCTTGCAGAGGACGAGGGACATCTTGGATCAAACTTCCATACGCTGGTCTCCCAGCGAAATGTTGGGCGGCAGCACTTTGGAAGGCCTGCGCCTGCATACACTTGTGCGCCTGCGCTGGCTGGCGGTTGTCGGCCAAACGGGTGCGGTCTTGTTCGTCAACTTTGTGCTGGAGTTCCCGCTGCCTTTGGGTCCCTGCCTGGCGGTCATAGCCCTGTCTGCCTGGTTGAACATCTTTCTGTCGCTGCGCTGGCGCTCGTCCGTCAGGCTGCGAAACCGCTATGCGGCGGGCATGCTGGCCTACGACATCTTGCAGCTTGCCGCCCTGCTGTATCTGACCGGCGGCCTGGAGAACCCCTTTGCCTTCCTGTTCCTGGTTCCCGTAACGGTGTCTGCCACGACACTGCCGTCGCGCTGGACGATCTGGCTGGCGGCCATCGCGGCTGTCGTTGTCACCCTCCTTGCCATCCATCACCTTCCGCTGCCCTGGCGGCCGGGCCGGACGCTGAACCTGCCATCGGTATTTATCGCCGGCATGTGGGCGGCGATAAACTGCGGCGTAATCTTCACCGCGCTTTATGCCAGCCGGATTGCCCGAGAAGCACGTGAGATGTCCGGCGCTCTGTCGGCCACTGAAGCGATTCTGGCCCGCGAGCAGCAGCTTCATGCCCTGGATGGCCTGGCGGCTGCTGCCGCCCATGAACTTGGCACACCCTTGTCGACGATCGCCTTGGTTGCCAAGGAGCTCAAGCGCGAGTTGCCGGACGATGAGCGCGTCCGTGATGATCTGGATCTGTTGATGTCCCAGGCCGAGCGGTGCCGGGACATTCTTGCGCAGCTTGCCAACCGGGACGCTCAAAGCGATGCCATGTTCGCCCAGTCCAACCTGACCGTGATGATAGAGGAGATCCTGGAGCCCTTGCGCGGACCCGATGTGGACATTGCAGTGGATGCCCGCCCCACTGACGCGGATGCGCTGTCGGACATGGGTCAGCCGGCAATACCGCGTAACCCGGCGATTAAATACGGCCTTGGAAATCTGCTTGAAAACGCTGTGGATTTTGCCAGCCGTGCCGTCCAGGTCGACATCCGATGGGACCGCACCTCGATTGACCTGACCATTTTGGATGATGGGCCGGGCGTGGCACAGGATGTCATTGACCGGTTGGGAGATCCCTACGTCACGACCCGGCGCGGTTTTGGCGCCGGCCAGCCTGTGGCGCAGGATGCCGGCCATCAGGGTATGGGGCTCGGTTTTTTCATCGCCAAGACCTTGTTGGAGCGATCCGGCGCCAGGGTTGAATTGGCCAATCGTGACAACGGTGTGTCAGGTGCGATTGTTCAGATCTCTTGGCCGCGCTCGGCAATTGAAGTGGTCCCGTGAGTTATTTCCGCACTGACAATCTGATGCTGGATGGCGCAGGGGGGCTGTCCAAATGGTATTGTTGGACTTATATAAAAGCCGCAGGCTTGCCGGTTTTACCGGCGGCATAGTGCTTTGGGCGAGACTATTGGGCGTACGGTTCGCAACCAATCGCTGAAACTGAACAACCGGGGTAGCTGGCCGCAAGCTGCGGCAGGCACGGCCGTCTGAAGGGAACGAAGGTTACGCATATGACTGAATATAATGACAGCAGCGCCGGGACGCTGTTGCTGGTGGACGACGACCGTCCGTTTTTGAGCCGGCTCGGACGGGCAATGGAAGCCCGCGGCTTTGACGTGCGGACTGCCGAGACGGTGGCCGACGGTATCGCCGAGGTCAAGAAGGATCCGCCTGACTATGCTGTCGTCGACCTGCGTTTGAGCGACGGCAACGGTCTTGATGTCATCGACGCCCTGAACAAGCTCAACCCGGGGGCGAGAGGTGTCGTTCTGACCGGATACGGCAATATTGCCACCGCGGTCACGGCCGTCAAACTTGGTGCTATCGACTATCTGTCCAAACCGGCCGATGCCGATGCGGTATATGGCGCCTTGATGGCTGAACCGGGCTCGAAGGCCGCCTTGCCGGAAAATCCCATGTCGGCCGACCGGGTGCGGTGGGAGCACATCCAACGTGTTTACGAATTGTGCAACCGCAATGTTTCGGAAACGGCGCGCCGGTTGAATATGCACAGGCGGACTTTGCAGCGCATTCTGGCCAAGCGCGCGCCGCGTTAAGGCAGGCGCAAAGCGCTCTAAACGCCCTGTTCGGCGCATCCAGGATCGTGAATCGCTTGCAGCCGCCAGGCGGCGGTGCGGGCAAACAGCGCCGTAACGGCTTTTCGCCGGGCTGCGCTCAGCGCGCGCCGTTCCGATGACCGCATGATTTCCGCGCCCCAGGCATCGGCAACGATCAGTCCGGTTTCCGCAGGCAGAATATCCTGAGGCAGGTCCGGCGGCACCGCGAAGAACAATTGATCGCAATAGTCCCAGTAATCCGGCCACTTGCCGTCCGCCCGGTAATCGGCGACCGATGACTTGATCTCAACAATCCAGATTTCACCACTTTTGCCGATGGCGGCGACATCGGCGCGTCGGCCCGATGCCAGCGAAAGTTCTGTCACGGACGCAAAACCGGCCGACCGCAAAAGCCGGCACACACCGCGCTGAATACCCGCAGCCGTCTCAGACTGACGGCCGTCATGAATCACCAGTTCGTCATCTTGCATGGCCGGACTGTGGCGTGACCTGACGGGTCAAGTCAATCCCGGCGCAAAGCTCTGCCTCAGGCTGCGATCCGCCCGAACTGTGTCTGGTAGGCCGCCAGTGATCTTTCGAACTCTTGGAGTATTTCGTCTGAATAGGCGGCATAGTCGACGCCGGGCGCATTCAGATGCAGTTCCGACACCATGCTCCACATGGCTTCACGTAGCAGTGAGGCACATTTCATGGCGGCATGCGCGCGCACCTGCGCACCGGTCGCCTCGAAACCGAAATAATGATTGAGCAGGATACGGTCCTGCGCTGCCGTAAACCGCGCATTCGAGGCAAGATTGGCCAGGTCGAACATTGGTGTGGAAAAGGCTGCATACTCAAAGTCGATCAGCCAGAGGCGGTTGCCGTCGTCGATCACGTTGGCTGGCAGCCAGTCGTGGTGGCCGAATACCGGCCGCAGCGGAACCTGCGCCTGTTCAAAGCTGTCCGATAACGTCTGAAAACGCTCAAGGTCGGGCACAAAGCGACTGCCGCCCGCAGCCATCGTGGCAGCGTAGTCGCGCACATAATGGAACGGCGAGAAGTAAGCGGCCGGCCCGCGCACATATGCCGGCATTTCCCGGTGAAACCGGCGCATAAAACCGGCCAGGCGCGCTATATTGGCCTGAACGTCTTCGGCCCTATAGGTCTTCCCGGTGACGAAGCGAAATACCATGGCGCCCGGTTCCGCGTGGAAGAGTTCAGGCGCGAAACCTGCCGCGTGTGCGGCGCGTGATGTCATGCATTCACGTTCCCGAAACACATGATGCACCGGCACGTCGTCTCCCAGCCGCACGACGTACTTGCCCGTGTCATCTTCGGCGGTGAAGCTCTCGTTGCTCAATCCGCCTTTCAGCGGTTCGACCTTTACTGCACCGGTCCAGATCCTGAGACCTGAAACACGTGCCCGTGAGTCTGACATTTTGCGCTGAACCCCCTTGCCGCCCTTGTCTCAGGTGCGGAATTTACATTGGGGTGTTTGCGTCGCGCCAGCCTCGAAGCGGCATTGCGCTGAAAATCAGCGTCGCCGTCGGGGCACTTGTCAGTGTGCCTCTTCCCAGTTATCCGCCGCCCGGGCGTCCACCTTTAGCGGAACGGACAGCTGCAGGACCGGCTCGCAGGCGCCTTCCATGATCTGTCTGGCCACATCGATTGTCCCGTCCACTTCCGCATCCACCGTCTCGAAGATCAGTTCGTCGTGCACCTGTAGCAGCATTTTCGCGTTCAGACCGGCCCGGGCAAGTGCATCGGGCATGCGCACCATGGCGCGGCGAATGATATCGGCGGCGGAACCCTGGATCGGCGCATTGATGGCGGCGCGTTCCTGAAAGGCCCGCTCGGACGGATTGGGCGAGGAGATCCGTGGGAAATGGCAGCGCCGCCCGAAGATCGTTTCCACGTAGCCGTGTTCTCTGCAATAGGCCTTGGTGGCGTCCATATAGTCCTTGATGCCGGGAAAACGCTCGAAATAGGTCTTGATATAAGCGCCGGCCTCTTCGCGCGGGATCGAAAGCTGATTGGCAAGCCCGTAGGCCGAAATCCCGTAAATGATGCCGAAATTGATCGCCTTGGCGCGGCGCCGCACCAGCGGGTCCATGCCTTCCACGGCGACACCGAACATCTCCGAAGCTGTCATGGCGTGAATGTCGAGCCCGTCGTCGAATGCTTTCTTGAGTTGCGGAATGTCGGCGAAATGTGCCAGCACGCGCAGCTCGATCTGGCTGTAGTCGGCGGAGATCAGTTTAGACCCGGCTGGTGCAACGAAGGCGGTGCGGATCTTGCGGCCTTCCTCCGTCCTCACCGGTATGTTCTGGAGATTGGGATCGGTCGAGGCAAGCCGGCCTGTCGACGTCGCGGCCATCGCGTAGGATGTATGCACCCGGCCGGTCTTGGGGTTGATATGGGTGGGCAGCGCGTCGGTATAGGTCGATCTCAGTTTCGATAGCTGCCGCCAGTCGAGAACCTTGCGCGCCAGTTCGACACCATTTGCCGCTAGGTCTTCCAGCACCTGGCTGTCGGTGCTCCAGGCGCCGGTCGCCGTCTTCTTGCCGCCGGGCAGCTTGAGCTTGCTGAACAGGATTTCGCCGAGCTGTTTCGGTGAACCCAGGTTGAACGGTTCCTGGGCGATCAGATGTGCATCTTCCTCAAGCGCGGCTGCACCCTTGGCGAAGTCGCCGGACAGGCGCGCCAGCACCGTGCGGTCCACAAGGATCCCCTCGCGTTCCATGCCGGCCAGGACCGGCGACAGCGGCCGTTCCAGCGTTTCGTAAACCGTGACCTTGTGCTCGGCGGCAAGGCGCGCCTTCAGCAGCTTCCACAGCCGCAAGGTGATATCGGCATCTTCGGCGGCATATTCCGTTGCGCGGTCCACCGGCACCAGGTCGAAGGTTACCGCCGATTTGCCGGAACCTGCCACGTCCTTATAGGAAATCGGTGTGATGCCGAGATGCCGTTTGGCGAGTTCGTCCATGCCGTGCCCGCCTGTGCCTGAGTCGAGCGCATAGGACAGCAGCATCGTATCATCGAACACGGCAAGCTCGATACCGGCATTGGCGAAGATCAACAGGTCGTATTTCAGGTTCTGGCCGATCTTCAGGATCGAGCGGTCTTCCAGAACGGGTTTGAGCGCGGCGATCGCCTCTGCCTTGCCGAGTTGCTCGATGGTCTCGCCATCGAAGGCAAGGCCGTCGCCTGAGCGATGGCCGACCGGCACATAGCACGCCTTGCCCGGCGCGGTGGCAAGCGCAATGCCCACCAGGTCCGCCTGCATGGCATCCAAAGATGTGGTCTCCGTATCGACGCACAGGTAGCCCGTCTCATAGGCCTCCTGGATCCAGCGCTGCAGCGAGGCGATGTCGCGTACCGTCTCGTAGGTCGAGTGGTCCACGGGTATGTCCACGGCGGCCTTGGCAGCGTGGACCGGATCGGAAGTCTCATCGCCGGAGCCCGTGGACACTGTTTCTTCCGGTGCTGGTGGCGACCAGTGTTTGATGGTGACCTCGGCAGGTTCGATGCCGGCGGCTTCAGCTTCCAGCTCTCCGGCGATCCGTTTGGTCAGGGACGAAAACTCCAGCGCCTTCAGGAAGCCGATCAGGTCCTTCGGGTCCGGCTCGCGCACCCGGAAGTCGTTGACCGGGGTGTTGACATCGACATCCTGCTTCAGCGTCACCAGCACCTTCGACAACCGCGCCTGATCGGCAAAATTGGTTAGGTTCTCGCGCCGCTTGGGTTGCTTGATCTCGCCGGCCCGCTCCAGCAGGGTTTCGAGGTCGCCATACTCGGTGATCAGTTGTGCGCCGGTTTTGACACCGATTCCCGGCACGCCCGGCACATTGTCGATCGAGTCGCCGGCCAGTGCCTGTACATCGATCACCTTGTCCGGTTTCACACCGAACTTGGCCATCACCTGGTCTTCACCGATCGCCAGATCCTTCATTGTATCGTAGAGCGCGATGCTGTCATTGACGAGCTGCATAAGGTCTTTGTCGGACGACACGATCCGCACCGTTGCACCAGCCTCGGCCGCCTCGCGGGCGTACGTCGCGATCAGGTCGTCGGCCTCATAGCCCTCCTGCTCGATGGATGGCACGTTGAAGGCTTCCACCGCCTGCCGGATCAGGCCGAACTGCGGGATAAGATCCTCCGGCGGGTCGGGCCGCTGCGCCTTGTAGTCGGGATAGATATCGTTGCGGAACGATTTTGAGGACTTGTCGAAGATCACCGCCAGATGGGTGGGCCGGTCGTCGGTGGCTGTTTCGCGTAACAGCTTGTTGAGCATTGCGCAAAAGCCTTGCACGGCACCGACCGGCAGCCCGTCGGACTTGCGCGTCAGTGGTGGCAGGGCGTGATAGGCCCGGAAGATATAGCCGGATCCGTCGATCAGGTAGAGGTGGTCGCCGGGGCCGATGGGAGGGGTATTGGAAGATGTCATGGTGGCCGCACTATGCCACCGGGTTGAACGCCTTGCCAGCGCGATTTAAGGCCCTTTGGACGCGGGCCGTAGTGCAGTCTTTCGTGTTGGATCGAAGGAGTGGATCGGTACCGATTCTCCCAAACAGTGAAGCGCGTCAGCCGGTTGTTGCGATCTTGCTGCCGCCTGCTTGCGCATCGGGTTTCAGCCGGAACATGGCCGGCCGCACGAACAGGTATTTTGCCGGTGTGTTGCGCACCATCGCATGCAGCACCAGCGGCCCGATGACGCCGGCGGCGGTGACGATCAGGCTGATCAGCCCGGCGTCTGTGATGATCCCGGTCTTGATCAGCACTGCCCGGCTCACCGCCATGAACACGAAGAAGGACAGATAGATGACCAGCGACTGCGCGCCGCAATAGCGGATGCCGGCCAGGATGTTCATGCGTGTCAGCATCACCGCGGCCGCGACCACGGCAGCCGCGCCGATGAAGCCGAGCGCCAGCGACAGCACCGGCAAGGTGGCGTAACCGTTGAACACGAACCACGCATTGACCACGGCCCAGATGGTGAGCGCGTTGACGACGACGGCCCACGAGGCCTTTCGCACCATGTCGGCGAACTGGAAAATCCACGGCGCCAGCACGTAGCCGGAGTAGAAATAGACGAAGCGTCCGGCGAACTCGTCGATCACCAGATAGCCGGTGTGGACGGGTGCCATTTCCAGCACGGCGGCGACCAGCCAAACGGACCAGGCAGGCAGCCGTTCGGCCAGCTTGGCGACAACGAAGAAGATCCCCAGCATATAGATGAACCACAAGGTGCCGAGCGGATCGATGAAGCTGATCAGGTAAGACAGGGCGGTATGTTCCAACCCCTGCGACGACACCATTCCGGGCCCTTTGAGAGCGAAGGAAATGGTCAGCCACAGCACGTAGAAATAGGCGAAATGCACGACCTTTGTGTCCAGGTAGGACCGCCAGGGCCGCTTGATGCGTGCGGCCAGGAACAGGCCGGCGATGAGGAAGAAGTCCGGCATGCGGAAGGGCCGGGCCCAGTCGATGAAGCCGTGCAGCCAGCTTTCCGTGCCGAGCGTTCTTTCGACACCGAGCGTGGAGTGCATCATGACCACGAGGATGATGCAGATGCCCTTGCCGTAGTCGACCCAGTCGATTCTGCCCGTCGTTGTGTTTTGTGTCATGCCGGTTTCCTGCTGCCCCGCCTGGAGTATGGGGCAATTTGGTGCAAATACCATGCCGATGTGCGCGCGCCGGCATGCGATTTTTCATGAGGGTAAACAGCGGGTTAACGCTGTTTTGGCGTGGTCTGCGGTTTGATTGGGCCGGCGCCGGGGGCGCTGCCCCCGCCAATGGCCCGGCACGGTTGCCCCGGAGCAGTTGGACGGAGCAGTTGGACGGAGCAGTTGGACGGAGCAGTTGGACGGCGGGGTAGGCCGGGAGGTTGGGCTGGTTCGGGATGGATGCGCAAGGCGGGTTAGGGAGGATGGTGTGTTCGGGTGAAATCCCTGCTTCGGGCATTGCCGGCCCGCCTGGCATCGGTTATATGTCGCCGGACCTTTCTCACGCGGCACCCGTAGCTCAGCTGGATAGAGCGCTGCCCTCCGAAGGCAGAGGTCACAGGTTCGAATCCTGTCGGGTGCGCCAATGATTTCAATGAGTTAGCGAAAATACTGTTTTACAGAAATGGCTCGGGGCAGCACCGGGGCAGCACCGTCATCGATAATTTGTGAGTGTGTTATGCCCCATGCGACACCTTGCTCTTTCGAATCCGGACATGCTCCACCCGATGGCACGTCGGGCAAAGCAGCGCAAAGTCGGCAGTTGTCGTATAACGAACGCCCTCATCCAAAGGGTGCTTGTGGTGCACGTCAAGGAAGCCGCGAGGCTTTACGCCTAGTTCCGAAGCAAGTTCGTTTGGATCGAACGCGCATTCATCGCACGTCAGGTTGCCAGCCCTTTGACGCTCCCGAATGAACCTATCGGCAATCCAAGCCGCACGACGCTTTACCCTTGCCAAACGCTCGTCATCCATTCCTTCAAGGGCAGCTAAGTCTCGGCTTATTGCTCGCTCTGTGTCCGGGTTGATTTGGCTACTTTCAGCTAGTGCAAACTCATCTTCAATTCCAATCCACGCATTCTTCGACTCGACTGGCTCAATTTCTAGATCGGCGATCAGTTCGCGCTCTTCATCCACTAGCGGCCTAAGCGTGGCCGATGAATGTGCGTACAGCCGCGCATAGGCCTTCGGCCCAAGGATTTCCTTGGCTTTTCGGTCGTCTATAATTCTGAAGCTCTGTACGATGGGAAATGCCACAGACCAACGGAACCGCTTCCCGTCCTGAGCCCACATGTCCTGAAGCTGTCTGAATTCCTCCGGTCCAATGATCGTTTCGAGGTCTCGTGACGTCGTTCTGAGCTTGTGAACCGCAATCAAGCGGCCCGCACGCTCACGATGCGCTTCCAGATCGGCAATATATTGGGCGTCGTTATCAAATCCGGGGTTGGGCTTCTGGAAGGTCTCAGTGATGTATTCGATCACATAGCCGCTTCCGAATTGCCGCTGAATCGTGCTTTGGCACTTGTTGCGCGAACCCAGATCACTTTCGGTCGGTGTGAAACCGAGCCAAGTTGTTCCCGGAAGCCAGTCCGCCTTCGATGCTGCTACGGATGCGGGAAGGTCCTTGATCTTCAAAGGCTGCCTCAGTCGTTCTTTTGATAGGGCTTGAAGAAATCTGGCTCAATCGTCAGCGCCTTGGTTTCTCGGACGCCTAAACCTTCTTCGATCATAAGTTCTAGCAACCGGTCGATATCGACAAGTTCGATTGCGGTCGCGTTCTCACGTGCGGCTTCTTCGCGGGCTCCTTTAGTGAACGCTCCGGTGGTCAGAAAAATACCGCGTTCTGCACGGCCTTGGATCGCACCGCGAAAATCCCGGACCTCTTTGGGTTGGACCGCGTTCTTATAGCGTTTGCACTGAAACATAACCTTGGTGCGTACAAAACGATTGATGAGAAGATATCCCTCACCATCAATGCCTTGATCGCCGCTTTGACCGGTCACTTTGACGTTTTCAAAACCGATGTGCCGCAACAACCGGGCGCTTAGTTCTTCAAAGCCTTTGTCGCTGACGCCTCGGAGCAATTCGACAAGACGTTCCTGTATTTCGTCTTGGTTCAGATAGGCCTTCTCGTCCGGTGCGCTGGCGTCTTCGTCCTCAACAGGCGAGCGGGTTTGTTCTTCTTCGGTCGTTTTGTCCGGACGCGGAAATCCATCGTGGATGGTTTTGAAAAGTCGATAGGCCTCGTCGTGCGATAGGTTCGCTTTGCGCCCTTGCTCGGTCAGTACCCACACACCGCGCTGTTCGGTGTCAATCAGCCCTGCCTTTGCGAGATAAAAGCGCGCCCAGCCAACCTTGTTTTCGAACTTTGATTGCCCACCTTTGGTCGTGCCCTCGATTTCCGCCTTCGGGATGTCATGATGTTCCGCAATCCATCCGTAGACTTCTTTGGGCTTCGCCGAAGAACCAAGATCGCGCAAGCCGTCAATGACCGGCTGAAAATATTGAACGAATTTTGGACCTTTGAGCTTCGACATAAATATTCCCTAGACAATATTTCTTACATGTTGTTACGAGCTTTTCCTATTCGCCATCAACTCAGCTTGCTTGATAACCAATTGCGTTGCTGTTTCCTGCGCGTCAGGCGGATAGCCATATTTCGCAAGTAGTCTGCGAACCGTTCGCCGCATATCAGCCCTAACGGTTTCTCTTTGCGTCCAATCGAGAGAAGCTTTTTTCTTTATGCTTTCGGAGAGTTCACGCGCGATATTTTTAAGCGTGTCGTCCTTAATGACCTCGCGCGCTGACTTGTTGTCTGCCAGTGCTTGATAAAATGCCACCTCATCCTCTGTTAGCCCTGACGCTTTGCCTTGCTCGATTGCGTTTGCGATGATCTTGGCAAGGCTAATCAGTTCTTCAATAACCTGTGCGGTCGTAATCGCGCGGTTAGAATAGCTCATAAGCACGTTTTCCAACGACTCCCGGAAGGTCCGTGACTGGATGATATTGACTTGTTCGCGGCTCCGAATTTGATCGGCCAGCAATTTCTTGAGCGTTTCCAAAGCTAAGTTCTTCTGCGGTAATGCGGCCAAGCTATTCAGGAATTCATCCGACAGAATGCCCACATTGGGGTCTGGAAGTCCTGCGGCTTCGAAGAGGTCAATCACGCCATCCGTCGAAACAGCGCCGGAAATAACCTGCCGAACGGCGGCTGAACCATTGTCCCTTGGCTGATCACTCTCGTCGCTGAGGCGTTTTCGTATGGCGGCACGTACTGATTGGTAGAATGCGAGGTGGTCGCGAACCTCATTAGTTTCTTCCCTCGGCACCGATAGTGCGAAGGCCTTGGACAACCCAGCGACCATGTTCATAAAACGCTTTTTGCCGTCTTCCTTTTCGAATACGTGATCAGCTCCGCCGGTAATCGCATTGAGCTGATCCGCTTCCTTTCCGCCGATGAAGCCCTCGTAGTCGAAGCCGTCGAAGAAGTCGCGCAGCTCTTCAAAATGCCGCATCATTTCAGGGATGGCTTGATCCTGAATACTCTCAATCGGACTGCCTTCACCGCCCGCTTGTGTGTAGGTTTGAACCGCGTCGCGAAGCTGGTCTGCAATCCCCAGAAAATCAACCACAACGCCGCCCGGTTTGTCGCCAAACACGCGATTCACACGCGCAATTGCCTGCATCAGGTTGTGACCGGAAAGCGGTTTGTCGAGGTACATAGTGTGTAGAGAAGGACAATCAAAGCCGGTTAGCCACATGTCACACACAATCACCAGCCGAAGCGGATCGTTGTTGTCCTTTAGCCGGATCGCAAGGTTTTCGCGCCGTGCCTTCGTCCTCCCATGAACCTTCGTGCGTTCGGCGCGGGTCGCAAACTCTACTTCTGTCTCAAGGTAAACAGGTTTGCCACTTGCATCATTAAGCGTACGGCCTTGGCTATCTTTTTTGACTTTTCTAGGCGCAACATTCGCGTCCATGACGACTTTGATAGTGCCCTTATCATCCTCATCATCGTGCCAGTCGGGCCGCAACTCTATGATTTTGTCATAAAGATTCATGCAGATTTCGCGGCTCATGCACACGATCATGCCTTTGCCTTCGATCACCTCAGACCGTTTTTCAAAATGCGCAACAATTTCATTGGCAAGCGTAACCAGCCGCTCGTCTGCACCAGCCAATTTTTCGAGCGGGACTGAAATATCGGTTGCAGCCTCTACGCCGTCCTTATCCGCTTCAAATGCTTCACTAAGCTGCGTCTCTGCTTCGGCAATACCAGCTTCATTGGGCAACAGCTTTATCAGGCGCATCTCGTAATAGATTTTGACCGTCGCGTTGTCTTCGATGGCCTGCTTGATGTCGTAGATATCGACATACTCGCCGAAAACGCCGCGCGTTATACGATCTGTGCTTTCAATGGGAGTTCCTGTGAATCCTACGAATGTTGCATTTGGTAGAGCTTCACGCATCCACCGCGCGCCGCCTTTCACAAAGCCATATTGGCTTCGGTGCGCTTCGTCGGCGAGGACGACAATGTTGGTGCGCTCACTCACCGGACCAGATCGTTCTTCAAATTTCTGGATCGTCGTAAAGATAACGCCACCGGAAGCGCGATTGAGTTTGGTGGCTAGATCATCACGGCCTTCTGCCTGTTCCGGCGCTTGTCGAAGTAGGGCGCGACCATCCGCAAACGTGTCGAAGAGTTGACCATCTAGGTCGTTTCGGTCGGTGACCACGACAACGGTAGGGTTTCTGAGCCGTTCATCCTGAACCAGTGCGCCCGCCAACATAAGCATGGTAAGGCTCTTGCCCGATCCTTGAGTGTGCCAAACCACGCCACCACGCCCGTCACCATCTGGTCGCAATGCCAGCTTGCATTGTTCAACAGCTGAACGCACAGCGCGGAACTGGTGATAACCGCCAATCTTTTTAACGATGTCGCCGGTACGCGCGTTCTCTTCAAACACGATGCAATGCGCGAGATAATCAAGGAGAACGTCCCGCCGAAACAGGCCATTGATTACTGTCTCTAGGGTCGGCCTGCCCGGTTCTCGATCATCCTTGATCGAACGCCAAGGAGCAAAGCGATCTGTACCCGCTGTCAGCGATCCGACGCGGGTTGAATCGCCATCGCTTATGATCAGCGCTTCATTGTAGGCGAACAATGCCGGGATATGGTTCTTATAGTCGGACAGCTGATCATAGGCGGACCATAGGCTTGCGTGTTCATTCGTGGGGTCTTTGAGCTCGAATACAGCGACCGGCAGACCGTTGAGATAGACGACCAAGTCGGGTCGGCGCGTGAATTCTTCGTTCTTGATTGTAAGTTGGGACACAACGACAAAATCGTTGGCGCTCAAATGGTGCGGGTCAAACAACTTGGCCTTGTCGCCACGTGTCTCTCCGTCGCTCGTGCGATACTCAACGTCCACACCATCGGAAAGTAGGCCATGAAACCAGCGATTGTTTTGAACTAACGTGGGTTCTGGAGGACGGCAAACAACAGTTGCAGCCTGCAAAATTACTTCTTCCGGCATGCTCGGGTTAAGCCGACGCAGAGCGACATTCAGATGGGGTAAAAGGACAACGTCGCTATAGTTTTCCCGTAGGGATTTGTCCGAGCCCGGCGAGACGTCGGCACCGCGTTTGATATCGTATCCAAGTGCTTCAAACCATCCAAGGGCGGTCTGCTCAACAATCTCCTCAAACATAGTGCGCCCTCAATAGTTTTAGTAGTCGCTTACGCGCCGACATTTGGTCTTGCTTAAATTGGACCAACGCAGCCCGATAAGCGCCGAAGTCTGTTCGGTATAGCGCTTCACTCGGGATTAGTGGTGTATCTAGCACAATGATAGCGTCGGTCTCGCTATCAACCCAATCGTCGAACTCTCTATGATCCCCATAGCGAAATCGAGCAATTGGGTCCCTATTTGCTCTTTGCAGGTGGGACTTGAAAATAAGGCCCACCACTGCGTCGGTGGCACGCGCCAAAATCTCTGCGTAGCGCGCATCGAGCATGGGAGCGTAGGCGTCTGCACCGTGAGCGGCGGAACCATGATCATTGCGGATGGAAATCACCCCTTCAATGATCTGGTTCACTCCACGCACTAACTGCTCCGCGCCGGAGCGCAGACGCGCGTCAACTTGCCCGTCCTCATGCTGGCCAAGATGCAGATATTTAGTTGTCTCAGAGATCAGCTTTGGCGCTTCCCACGCAGCTTCGAAAGCGATCCCTCTATCGGTCAGCACAGTTTTGCATGTTGTTTCGATAATCGTCCGACAAAATGAAACCACGACGCCCGGTTTGTCGGGCACGGCATCTTCCAGCGCTTCAACTTGCTCGCGAATGCGCAGGGACTCCGGGTGATTGTCCATCAACTCCCGGCAGGCGGTAAGCTCAAAGCGAACAACGCTCTCATCCGCCATTGGTCAACGCCTCAAGGTCGGGGACGTCTATCTCACCGGAAATCAGCTTTGGGAGAAGAGTGTTTCGAACATCCTTCAGCGTCTCAGTTTGTTCCAAGTTACTTAGCAACTGCGCGTAAATGTCGTCGGCAAACCGGCTATACCACTCAAGAATGGGTTCGGGCGGCGAGCAAACATGCATCCGTTCCATGTCTTTGCGCGTGACGTGCCCTAGCCCGGTAGTTTGCTTGTTGGTCGCAATTCTGATGAACTTGGGCTTGAGATGCTTGAGTAGCGCGAAGAGATAACCTTTACTCTTATGACCGTTTTCACGGACGGCAAAAACATGTTGGTTCAGCCACGCGTCGCCACCTGCCCAAACAAATGCGTCTATAGATGTTTCGGGACTACCAGACCATGAGAATAACAGCTCTCCGACACCAATCTTGAATCGCTCGCCAAGGTCAGTAGCCGTAAACTTGGTATTCGAATTAATGCCCTTCTTGAGCTCTGCGATTTTCACGACGGGTAGTGCGTCGGGTTCATCGCTGAAGTGCATGTTCTTGTATGCTGCGCCGTTTACCCACTCTGCTTGATCAATAAGAAGCTCGGTCGTCCAACCTGTTGGGATCGTCCCAATCTCGGATTGCTCGAAGTCGACGGGCAGTAAATCGAACAATTCTTGGGGCATGCCGCGAAAACTAGTGGCTCCGGCCGCCTTGGCATGAACGGGCTCGAAATCGACAAACCAAGCGCGAAACACAGCGCGTGCCATTTCTTCAAGGGTCGCATTCATTGCGAGCAACAAGTCAATCTTGTCATCAAGATCGCCTAAAACTGTTGTAATGGCCGCTTGCTGCGGTATCGGCGGAACTCTGACAACGAAATGATCAAGTGCGTCTACTGGAACTCTCTGACGTCCAGAAGAGCCCGTCATCTTGGAAATCGCGAACGCGCGGAAACTCGGGTCAAGCGACAGGTAGTGCGCAAATTTTGTTGTTGTAACTCCTTTGCGCCCGCGAAACACAATAAATTCCGTTGATCCGAAGCCAACGGCTTCGCTGTCATCTGAAATGAATTGTGCAATCTTGCCATTCTCAAGACATGGAGTAATTCGCGCGAAAAGCGTATCGCCGTGGGAGAATTTTGCGCCCGAACCCGTGAAGGCTTTATCTGTTGTTGAGCGAACTCGGGTTACATTTTCGCCAAGATCGGCCATCTCAACAAACAGATAATCCTTCCCTCGCTCGAGTTTGACTTTGGGGTTTATATCAACTGCCTCGGTCAAGGGCATTGTCGCCGTTTGATCACTCATAGCCCAATGCTTTCAGGTTTTGAGTGATCGACTTTTCAAGATTGGTGGCATCTATCTGTTGAAGCTTCAATTGCTCAACCAGTCTTACCATTTTTTCTTCGAAAAGCTCGCTGTCGGCTTTGCGCGCAGCGCTCCCAACGTAAGTTCCGGGAGTCAGCACGTGGCTGTATTTGCGAATATCTTCAAGCGTTGCAGCCTTGCAGAAACCCTTTACATCCGCATATACCTCCGCGCCCGCTTCCTCACGCCAAGCGTGATACGTGCGTACGATCTTCCCAATATTTGTGTCGGCGGGTGGTGGGGACTCTTCGTTGTCGTGTCCTGTCAAATAGCGCAAAACACGCGTTTCCATTGTGCCCATTTTGCGCGCATCGATGAACAGGGTTTCGCCGCTACGATTGCGTCCACCTTTTCCTTTGGCCAAGTGCTTGCCTGACTTGTCGCGCGTGACAAACCACAGGCACACGGGAATACCAGTGGTCAGAAATAGTTGCGGCGGCATAGCGATGATGCAGTCCACCAAATCGGCTTCGATAATGCTCTTGCGGATTTCCCCTTCACCGCCACTATTTGAAGAAAGCGATCCGTTGGCCATGACAAAGGCCGCAATACCGCCACCCTTCCCATTCGGCGGAGCGAGGTGGTGTATGAAGTGCTGTATCCACGCGTAGTTGGCGTTCCCAACTGGCGGCACTCCATGCTTCCAACGCAAGTCCTTGCGCAGCAGATTACCCGACCAATCAGAGATATTGAACGGCGGGTTAGCCAGTATGTAGTCAGCCTTCAGGTCGGGGTGAAGGTCACGAGTGAACGTGTCGGCGGGTTGCTCGCCCAAATTGGCTTCAATGCCGCGGATGGCTAAGTTCATGTGCGCCAATCGCCATGTCGTCGGGTTCGACTCCTGCCCAAAAACGGAAAGGTCGCGCCTAGTCCCGCCATGGGCTTCAGCGAACTTTTCGGACTGAACGAACATGCCTCCAGACCCACACGCCGGGTCATAAACGCGACCTTCGTAAGGTTCGATCATTTCGACCATCAATCGGACAACCGAACTTGGTGTGAAAAACTCGCCGCCAAGTTTGCCTTCGGCGGCAGCGAATTTTCCCAAAAAGTATTCGTAGACGCGTCCAAGAATATCCTTCTTCTGCGCCTCTTTCGTGCCAACGGCGATGGATGCAATTTGGTCGATCAGGCCGCCTAGCCGTTCGGGTGAAATACCCCGACGGGCATAGTCTCTAGGAAGCTTCCCCTTGAGTTTGGGGTTGTCTTGCTCAATTGAATACATGGCATCATCAATGAGCTTGCCAATATTGGGTGTCTTACCCTTCGCCTGTATCTCTGGCCAACGCGCGTTCTGAGGCACCCAAAACACATTTTCGGCGGTATATTCGTCCCGGTTTTCAAGCAGCCCTTCAGCTTCCGCGCCCACAATGCCGTCGGCCTTCAATTCCTCCTTCAATGCCTCGCGGCGTGTTTCGAATGCGTCCGAAATGTATTTGAGGAAAATCAACCCGAGAACGACATGCTTGTACTCGGCAGCATCTATCGACCCGCGAAGCTTGTCTGCGGATTGCCAAAGGGCTTCAGGGTCAATTCCGAGTTCATTTGAGCTATTCTTTTTCTTCGCCGCTCCCTTTGCTTCGTCCATGCTCATTATGTGCGCCCTTTCGCCCCTTACCTCTTTGCCGCTGCGGTCTCAGCTTGGATAACGCACAGCGCCAGCTCTTCCTTGGTCATCGTTGCCGCAGCGTTCCGAAGACGCTCAAAAAGAGCGGCCTTTTCCTTGTCGCCGCCCATCGGCTCCCCTGCATCTAGAAGCCAGTTTGGCGTCGTGCTCAAGACTTTGGCGATTTTCTTGAATGTGGCCAAGTCAGGTTCCCGGCGACCAGCTATGTAATGCCCATAGCGACGCTCTTCGAGACCGGCGCGCCTTGCCGCTTCAGAGTTCGAAATTCCAAGCTGGTGCGCGCGTTCTCTGAGCCGATTTGCGAAAATATCCATGAGAACGAATTGTTCTCATAGACTCCAAAACGGCTACGTACTATATGTTGTGAAATAGAACAATATGTTCTATTTAGGCCGCGTTATGAGTGCGATTGAGATTTCAGGTTATGCGATATGCCTTGCGCCAATATGGGGAACTCTCCTATGGCACATTTGGGAAGCCGTCATATCCCCGCGTTTGATCAGCCACACAGAGATTTTAGCGAAAGCCGACGAGCTATGGGCGCATGACGACGAACGTGCTTTCGATATTGCGTGCACCGAAGAGCATCGCGCTTGGCACTACTGCGACAGTTTTGAGCAAGGCCGCTGGCGGCGTATCCGCGAAGAGATAATGCGCCGGGAGCGTGCGCGAGGCTCTACGTTTCGGAAGGTCCGGTAGAAAGCGTTGCGGCCCCTTCGGTAAGCCGCTGTTGTTGCTCCCTCAACTTCGTTTCCCATTCCTCATCGCTCCCGTGGTCGACAACGACCATGACCTTGCTTTGGTCCACAAGGGTGTTGTTCACGTTGACTTCGGCCAGCGGCACCTTGGCAGCAATGGCAGCGATGATGTGCAGATAGGCCTTCGGGTCGGATCGCCGCAATGCCTCGATAGCTTCTACGCCATGCACATTGAAATCATCCAACAGCTTGCCAAGAAATGCTTCTGACAGCTTGCTACGAGCGCCCTTCGGCCTGCCTGCGGGATTGCCGCTCTGGCCCTTCTGGAACGGCCTGCCAACAGCGCTGTTCTGCGCTGTATCAACAGCGACTTCCGGCGTTTTGAATTTCGTCTCGTTCATGTGTCAGTTGCTCCCGCTGTGCTGCTGAAGGGGCCGCGCCCCGCAAAGGGGCGCTTCCAGCCCCCAGGGGTATTAGGGGGGTGGAGCACCACCGTTTGGGCCGGGGTTGGTAGGGGCGTCGGGAGGCTGGTCGGAAGGGGATTGGAACGACTGATTTTCGGATTGGGACAGGTTTGGCAGAGCGCTTTCCGGTACGATTTGGCTTCGCCGTTTCGAAGGAGGCCCCGTGTCAATTGACCTGATCTTGCCCGCCGCGAAGAGCTTTTCCATCGCACTCCTAAAACCACGCTTGGTGATGCCTTCGCACTGCGGATGGTCGGCGAATACCCTAGGTGCATAGGTTTGGCCGCCAGATGCATTCACGCGCCGTCCTTGCGCAATCACTTCTTCCAAAAGCTTCAAAAATACACTTTCGGCTTTGGCGTTGTGTTCTTCGCCTTTGGGCAGGTTGCAGGCAGCAAACTGACCATCGTGCCAGTGTAAATGGATTTCGCCACCGGCCCGCCCGTAGTTGCTCTTCTTCGTCGTTAATATCCGCGCATCGGGGTTTGGCTCATAGCCATTTTCGCCGACGACGCGCGACAGATAGAGCCGCGAGCGGACGCTGTTGTTCCATCCGGTCGAGCCGCTTGTGCCCACACCGCTGGCCATGCCTGCAACGGAGGGATGGGAGAGCAACAGCACCGCGCATTTGTGCCGGATCGCCAAGCCGCGCAATATGCCGACGAATTGTCGAGCCTGCGCCCGGTCATTCTCGTTGCCGCCGAAGAAGTCGGCCAAAGTGTCGAACACAACAAGCGCGGGTCTCTCGATGCCTATGCGCGTATCCAAATCATCGAATAGGGGCGTGCGGGTCAGCACGTTCGAACGATCGCGAGGCACTGCAAGGAGTGCGTCTTCTCCGGCTAACGAACATAGAAGAAGCCGGTTCATGCCGCGCATATCCCCAATGGCAGACAATCGGCGATGAAGCTCGTCTCGGCTGTCTTCGGCGGACACGAACATTGCCAGACCGGCGCGAACGTCGTTTCCGAGCCACTGTTCGCCTGTGGCCGTGGAAACGGCCAGTTGAAGTGCAATAAGACTCTTTCCTGTGCCACCATCGCCGCTTAGCATTGTCACCTGTTCCGACGGGATGAGGCCCTTCACATGCCAGCGGCGCGGCTTGACGGGCTTTCCGGCGAGCGATGACGCCTTGAACCAACCAACGCTTGTGGGCACTACCATGGAACGCAAACCTGCCATGAGCGACTCGCCGTGGATCGTCATGCGTTCCGCGATTTCTCGCCCGTTCGCGATAGCCTCTGCGCTTCGATGCCATTGCATTTTGCCGTCTAATGAATTGGATATCATGCGGCCAACATAGTCTTCGCGTTCGGCCTTCTTTCTTTGCCCCAGCGGCGATGCGCGGAACAACCGTGCAAGCTGCGCGCGATGCTGCGTGTTGAATGCCAACAGGTTCATATAGGCTTGGTCGGCCTCTGATTGAGACGGATAATCGCCTTGCCATTCGCCCCGGTATAGCTTCAGAAACTTTTCGCGGTTGGCTGCACCGGATGCCTTTTCGATCACCTCCACATCGGAAAGCTTTTCGACGGTTTCGCCGCATACGTCGTGTGGTTCGTTTATGCCGCTTAGCTCTTGCCACAGAGCCGAAATGAGCACCTGTCGGTCGGCTATCGGTACGTTGTTGTAAACGTCGCCGGTCATGGTGAAGAATCGCCCAGACGAGTAAAGCTCAACCTTACCTCTTCGGCGACCGTAAGGGACATGTCCGCGAACGATGATATGCAAACCTTTGCCGGATGGTGACCGCTCGGCATACGAACCCATCTCGTGAAATATCTTCTGTTGAATCCGAAGTGCCGCTTCGTCGCCTTCGGCGTCGTCTAGGTCGATACCGGCAAACGGGTCTGTTTCGGTGAATACGAACCCGATGCCATCGTAGTTGTGGGCCGCGTTGCAGGCTTGATCGAACGTGCCCCAAGTCCCAGCATCAGATACGGATGCAGGTCCGCCGGTTTTCGGATCGCGCGGCACCTTTGTTGGCTTCTGCCCGTCCCTGTAGACATAACGCCAAACAACCCACTGGCTGTAAGCGCGCATCTCTTCCGGCAGATTATGAAACCGCTCAAACGCTTGTTTTGCGGACATGCTAGGTCTGCTTTGGATAGGCACGATGGGAGTTCCGGGAAAAGGTGCGCTCACTCAGCGCACGCCAATTCGGAAGTCGAATGAACCAACTTGGTCATTCTGGCTTTCGCCCACGTTTCCAAGTCGGCAGTATCGTAAAGGGGAAAGCGCCCGAATTTCACGAACGGTGGCCCGCCGCCCTGCACGGCCAGCCGCGCCAACGTCGCAGTGGTATAAGCACCATATCGTTCCTGAAGAAATGCGGCGGCTTCCGAGCGCCGTAGAAGTGTCTTGTCCATTCAACCATCTCCTTGAAGAACGCAGCAATTGCGCGAGATGGTTGCCCATTATTCACATTTACCGCGCGGGCGCAGCAAGATTGCGGTCCGGCAAATTGCCATCAATTAGCAGGACTAAGTGAAACTCTCATATCATCTGAATGAAAGGAGTTGCGCAGGCGGATATGTTCGCTTCAAGTCCATCGTCTGCCGAAACGATTCCGATCGCCAATTCCGCTCATTCAGTTTCTGAAAAAATCGGTTCTGGTTATGGGCAAAGAAAATCAGGAAAAGTAATTCTTAAGGTGCGCTGATTTAGCCACGTCTGTTTACCATCTCACGAACGCACGCTAGCAATAATGGGCTCTCAATTGATGCAAGGGAATTGAGGCTGCTTACAAGTTTGGGATCATCACCAAAGGCAAAGTTCATAGCATCTAATGATCTTTGAAGTCCGCTATGATGCCTTATCTTGAATCGTCTTTCTCTTGGGAGAAGTTCAATAAGTGACAGGGACCCAGTCCCGTGAAGTATTTCATCTCGCATGGAACGTATCAGGGCCATTTGCACCCAAATCGGGGAACGAAGCTCTTGAGATTCGACTTTCTGAAAATTGTCCATTACTGCTTTCTCGGAGGCGCTCCCGGTCAAATCTGCATCATAGAAAGCATCCAAGCAGCGCTCTAGAACGCGGTCCCACTGTTTCAGGAAAGCCACCGGCGCGATTCGGCCATAGTTCCAAATAGCTTCTCCATATATGCGAACGGCCATCCGTTCACGTCCATTGGCAACTTCTGGAGCGATCAGCGAGGATACGAGCTGTTTGCGATATTGGTCGAGCAAGTCCAGCGCGCCAAGAGCTTCGTGTTCTGACTTGGATGCAATGCAAATGTTCATAAGGTAAAGCCCCTTAAGAGCAACGCATTCCACCGATACATCTTTCGCATGGCTGAAACTTGCTGCATCCATTGAAGCTGGATCGACCCCGAGCTTGTCTATCATAGCTTCAGCAAGAGCATGATTATCTTCCGATATTCCTGCTGGGAAGTTTGCCACATCTCCGAGAGTCAAGTGCCGATTCATGTGTTTATGATTCAGAAGGAGCGTGTTCAATTGACGATCATCGGTCGAAAATTCATCAAATCTCTCATGCAACGCGAAAGCCTGGTGAGTTAAACCCAGATATCTATGGTGCGTGGCATAGTTAACTTCCAAATAAGCACGGGAAAAACTTGAAATATTCGAATGGTCAATCAACTCGCGCAATCGCGAAATTGATGAGAAGGCATCCCAAAATCCTTCTCCATGTACTGCCAAAACCGAAATTAACTCTGCCTCTTCGGCCCTACCGGCCTGCATTAGGTTGTCGCGCCACGTCCACAGCTCGGGGCGATTTGAATGCAGTCGCAAGATTTCTCTAATAAAGGATTCAGAATAGGTGTCAGGCTTCAACAACTCATGCGTGGCCAGGCTTCCCAATGTGCCGGAAAGCGCGCCGCCCGCAACAGACATTGCACCCAAACCCAAGATCGAGAGTATTGATTTTCGTCGGCCGAGGTCCACCTGACCAGAGTCAGGAAGCGTTGCGACCAATACTTGAGCTTCCCTTCTGAGTTCCGAATCTTGTCCTTTAGGAGCTAACACGTCGGTAAACGCGCCAAACTCGGTCAAGTGTCCTTTACTCTGGACATATTCGACCGCATCCAAGACAAGCTTCGCCGATGGTTGGTCGGCTTCTTCTAATTCGGAAAATATGTCTTTCAGATCGCTTACGGTTTGTGTTCTGTCGATATCGTTCAGAGCTTCATCCTCTTGTTTTCGCAATATTTAAGATAGGAACCAATATGGAACATCGCAAGTTGCACAAGCATGGCTTAAAATTGGCGAGCCGACTTCACTTTCGCGTACGCATCGGTCACCGTGGTCCATCCTTTGCTGAATCTACGGCACGCCTCAGCAATCACGGCTTCGTACTTTTCACCGTGCTCAATTTGCTCTTCGACAAACAGGCCAATTTCTAAGTTTGCCTCTCCCCATCCCGGATAACGGCCCGGTTTGCGGCGCTTGAATTGCTTGAAGCAGAATGCGCTATCTCCGTTCGGGTCGAGCCAATCCGCAATCATGCGACGCACGTGTTCCGAAAGCTGGATATCGCTTGTAAGCAATTCGGTGATTAGCTCGGGTTTTGGCTTGGCTCCCTCCTCAACCGGTTGGTCTGTACATAGAACAACGCCGTCATCTTTAATCTTCACGGACATGAAGTAGGGCCGTCCTTCGACCGTGCTCTTGAAGGGCTCTGCCCAAATACGACTGTCCAGCATGTCATTTCCCCTTTGGTTTGAGTTCGATCACTTCGGCGGTTGGGCGCTTCGTAACGCCAATCGCCGCTGCGATGGTGCCGCCGATGGTTTCGGAGGCGCGGCGAAGCGGATCGTCGGCGAAGTGTGAGTATTGCGCGGTGGTCTCCGGTGTCTGGTGGCCTAGCAGCTTGCCCACAATGCCAAGCCCCATGCCGGACATGGCTCCGACCGATGCGTAGGTGTGGCGCAGATCGTGCAGGCGTACGTCGGTCAGTCCGGCGTGCTTGGAAATGCGCTGCCATGGGCGCTTGAGGTCGGAACGGGGCTTATCCGGGCTAGCCCCGGCAATCACATAGTCACCGGAACGGGGTAGGCTGGCGAGCACTTCCAAGGCTGGTGCAGCCAAGACCACCGGCTTTGCGCCTGTCTTGGAGTCGGGCAGATGCAGCAAGCCACGTTCGAAGTCGACTTCGTTCCAGCGCAGACTGAGGATTTCACCCACACGGCACCCGGTCAAAAGAATGAGGCGGATAGCGGCCACCGCATAAGGCGAAATGACTTCGCGCCGGTTCTCTTCGCTCTTCGGGCGGTGCTTGGCTTTCTTGCCTTCGTTGAACACCCACGGCAGGCCGTCGGTTTCCGCTTCGTGGAGCGTGTCGCCCAAGCACTGCAATTCTTCCTGCGCAAGAAAGCGCTGACCCTTGCTGCCTGGGTAGAGTTTCACGCCGGTGCGCGGGTTGGCCTCGATATAGCCCTGCGCAACGGCATAGCTGAAAATGCCGCCAAGCAGGCGCACGGTACGCGTCGCGGTTCCCTTGCCGCCTTTGACGATGGAGCGGCCATGTTTTCCCGTCTTCTTGTCCTTGGCGGTTTTACCGTTTGCAACGTCGCGCATGAACTTCTCGATATCCGCGCGCTTGATGTTTCCCACGAGCTTTCGACCCAACAACGGTTTGATATGGCCGTTGATGCGGCCCTTGTCCGTTGCGATGGTGGATGCCTTCTTTAGTTCGCAGCCATGTTCAAGATATTCGTCGCATAGCTGCGCGACCGTCATTTGTGCGCGCTGCTTGGCCCGTTCTTCGGCTGTGTCCTGTCCAAGCCGGGCTTTGGCGAGGACTTCGGTTGCCATACCGCGCGCTTCTTCGACAGTCAGTTTGCCGTAAGGGCCGATGGTTACGCGCTTGACCGGCGCATTGCGTCCGCCAATGCGATACATGGCAATGAACGTCTTCGTACCCGACGTTCGAACACGGCAGCCAAAGCCGGGCAAGGACGCGCACCACTCTACGTAATCACGTTCCTTGGGCGCGAGGCTGTCGACCACTTTCTTTGTGAGGCGTTTCTTCGTCATAAAACCTCTCTGGGCAGCACCGGGGCAGCACGCTTTGGGTAAATTCGAGTAAACTACGATAAGCGTGCGAAATCGCCTACGATGATAAATTATTGAATTATCACCATAATATCAATTTTCGGTAATTTCAAGAAACTTCAAAAATACCGATTCCCCGGCCCTCCGAAGGCAGAGGTCAGAGGTTCGAATCCTCTCGGGTGCGCCATTTCTCTTTATAAATCAGTGCTTTGAGACGGCGAAGGCTGGCGCCTCGGCCCGTCCGCTAGCGGTCACGACGCAGGCTGAAACACATCTGCTCAAGGATGAGCGCTTATCAGAGGAAAACCCGCCGGGGCCTCTGCTTCGCCGATAGACCGGCCCGCAGGGATGCGCCCTCTGAATCCTCAGATGAGACGAAACCTCCAACAACATCACCCAGAGTGGAAGGAAAGGTATCATTCCTGCCCCTAGATCGACTTCGTGGAATCGATCTTCCCAGCCGACGCTCCCAATCTGCGGGCTGCAGACTTCCAATCTGCAGTGCTGTCCGAAGCGTGCAGGCAGATTTCGGACAGGAGTGCCTCGAGCCGCTCATCCTCCTACGGGCTTGCCAAGTGGGAAAAGCTGCGCTATCAGTCATATTTAACGGTTAAATTATGTTTGGACGTCAGATATGGCGGTTAAGGTGAGCTCTGTAAGCGCCCGCCGAGCCCTGGAGGCTCTGGGCGCGAATATCAAGACGGCGCGACTAAAGCGGCGCATCTCGGTGAAAGGCTTTGCGGAGCGGATCGGTGTGTCCGAAAGCACGGTTGCCCGGCTCGAGAGAGGCGATGACGGCGTGAGCATCGGCACGTTCGCCATGGCGTGCCTCGTCCTGGGCGAGATCGACCGCATCTCGGACTTCCTGGACGCGGGCACGGATGACACCGGATTGCTGCTCGACCGGGAAAGCCTGCCCAAGCGGATCGATCGCAAGCGCACGCCGAAGTCGTCGAGCAACCGCCAAGGCAAGGCTGTCCCGAATGCCGATGGCGATGACGAGGAAGGGGTCGGTTTCTGATGCCCGAAGCCATCGTCGCCCTTGGCGAAGGCAAACGGATCGTTGGACGCCTGCGCTTTGAAAGCGACGGGCGGCGCCAGCATTCGCAGTTCGAATATGATGACGCCTGGCTCGCTTCTGAGGATCGCTTTGCGCTCGCGCCGGGACTGCCGCTGCGCGAGGGCAGTCATTTTTCATCCGGGAAGGACGACAAGCGCTCGGCGCTGCCTGGCTGCTTTACCGACGCGGCGCCGGATTCCTGGGGGCGCACGCTGATGACCAAGGCGCTTGGTGGCGGTCTCAGCGAGTTCGACTATCTCGTCCTGTCAGATGACCGCACCCGGCAAGGGGCGCTGCGGTTCCTCGGCGAGGATATGGAACCGCTGTCCGACCTCACGCCGCCCATTCCCCGGCTGGTGGAGCTTGAGCGCCTGCGCATGCTGGCGCAGCGCTTCGAACAGGATCCGGGTGGGGCTGAAGAGGAAGCCCGCGATCTGGCCGGTGTTGCTGGATCGCTAGGTGGTGCGCGCCCCAAAGCCAATGTCGAAGGCGATGGGCATCTCTGGATTGCCAAGTTCACGTCCGCTCAGGACACTAAACCGGTCGAGCGCGCAGAAGTGGCGACGCTGAAACTGGCGCGCATGTGCGGGCTGCGCGTGGCCGACGCCCGGCTTGAGCTGCGCGACAGCGACAGTCCCATCGCGTTGATCCGCCGGTTCGACCGCCGGGGCGACACGCGCATTCCCTATATCTCGGCCCGCACCGCGCTGGACAGGCAGAGCGAGGAAGGCGGGTTCTACACCGACATCGCCGATGTCATCCGCCAGATTTCGAGCAAGCCGACCGAAGACTTGCATGAACTCTGGCGACGGATTGTCTTCACCATCCTGGTGTCGAACAAGGACGATCATCTGAAGAACCACGGGTTCATCTATGCTGGCGGCGACAGGTGGCGGCTGTCGCCCGCCTTCGACATCAACCCATCCCCCTCCCGGCATCGCGTTTTAGAGACCGGGATTATACAAGGCGGATCATTCGATGCTTCGATGGAGATCGCGCTGGAGGCTTGTGAGTTTTTTGACGTGAAGGTCGAGAGCGCGAAAGCCCATTTATCTGAGATGGCGGACATAATTTCAAAGAACTGGAAGCAGGCGCTGCGGTCAGAAGGATGCACGACTGATGGCGTGCAAACCTACGCAGATGCGTTTCAGCACGAGGAGATCAATCGTGCCCTTGCCGTTTGACCCTGTCGGCATGCAGCGACTGAAAACTAGTGATCGCGTGCATCTGTCCCAATCCGCAGCGGGGTGAGTAGATGCAACCTGCGCGCCCCACAAAAGATTCAAGCCCCAGATCGACCGGACCCGCCGGTGGACAGTTCGAGGCCAAAGTTGGCACACACTACGCTTTAGCGTTGTTAGCCAGCACCGAGCCGTTCGGATTGCCGGGAGCAATCGTTGATCGCGTTGAGTTTCAAAGAGGTGGTCAGGAGCATCCGCTCGACGACGTAATCGTGCATTGCAAGACGTCTGGAGGCAAAGATCGCTGTCTTGAAGTTCAGGTCAAACGATCGATGGCGTTTACAGAGAACGACGCCAATTTCGCGTCGATCGTAGACGCAATCGTCAGAGCACGAAAGATCGAGCCGAACCGCCGCTTTGCGGTTGCCATCGAGCGCACCACGGGTGCGATCGACAATGGCGTGCAGGAAGCTTTAGAACTTGCGCAGCAGACGATCGATGCCGCTTCGTTCCTGAAGCTCCTTGAGACGCCAGGGCGCAGCAACAAGGACATGCGCGCGTTCGTTGCTGCGTTCAGAGGTCACCTCGAAACGAGCGGCGAGACCGGGGACGATACTCTCTACGAGATCCTTCGATCATTCTCAGTCCTGACATTCGATTATGCCCGCCCGAACTCGATAGCCGAGCAGCATGACCGCTTTCGTGCAAGGCAGCTGACATCCGCCGACGGTGGCCCCGATCCCTATGACGGGCTGTTCGGGCTTATAGTTCGGGCCGACGCCATAGG
>JANQIR010000044.1 GCA_028282065.1 Aestuariivirgaceae bacterium | reverse complement strand
TTTGATGAGATCCTCAATCGCGCACCGTTCCGCCAGGCACCGTATGTTGGCGAAAGCGCCTTTGCTACAAAGGCTGGCATTCATGCTTCCGCCATCCTGAAGCAGCCCGACACCTATGAGCATGTCTCGCCCGACAGTATCGGCAACCGCAGGCGCGTGCTGGTGTCTGATCAGGCCGGCAAGTCCAATGTCCTTGCCGAGCTGGAGCGCATCGGGATCACCGTTTCGCGCGACGATACGCGCCTCGATGCCCTTCTGCGCGAGGTTAAGGAACGCGAAGCCCAGGGCTATGCCTATGACGGCGCGGACGCGTCGTTCGAGCTGTTGGCCAGGCGCATGCTGGGCACGGTGCCCACCTATTTCGACGTCGTCAGCTTTCGGGTCATGGTCGAGCAGCGCTTCAATGCACTTGGCGAGAAAGTGACGGTTGCCGAAGCCATCGTGAAAGTCGAGATCGACGGGGAGATGCGTATGTCCGTCGGTGAGGGCAACGGACCCGTCAATGCGCTGGATTCGGCGCTCCGCAAGGATCTGGGGCGTTACCAGTCGCTGATCGATGACCTGGAACTGGTTGACTATAAGGTCCGTATCCTGAACGGAGGGACCGGGGCAACGACCCGCGTGCTGATAGAAAGCCGCGACGGGTCCGGATCGCGCTGGTTCACTGTTGGCGTCTCGCCCAATATTGTCGATGCGTCTTTTCAGGCCTTGAGCGACTCGATTGTCTACAAACTCTTGCGCGAAGGTGCGTCCGTCTGAGCCCCGCTTGCCGCCCCACGGGCGGCGTAGTACACCATGACCCGGGGGTGTGCTGCACGGGGAATGTACATGTCAGCATTCGGCCGCCTTGACCGCTTGCCCCGCCTCCGGCTGGGCCATGCGCCAACACCGCTTGAGCATATGCGTCAGCTTGAAGGGCGCTTTTCCGGCCTTACGCTGCTTGTCAAGCGGGATGATTGCAACGGTCTGGCATTCGGCGGCAACAAAGTGCGGCAGCTGGAATACTATTTCGGCGAAGCGCAGGCAGCCGGCGCGGACACCATCCTGATCACCGGCGCTATTCAGTCCAACTTTGTGCGTCTGGCGGCGGCAGCAGCCAATCAGAACGGCATGCACTGTCACATACAGTTGGAGGAGCGGGTTGCAAAATCTGACCCGCTCTATCGGGAAAGCGGAAACGTGCTGCTTGACCGGATGCTGGGTGCGACGCTGCATTCCTATCCCGAGGGGGAAGACGAAGCTGGGGCGGATGCCAATCTTGAGGCTATTGCCGATGATCTGCGGGCACAAGGCAGGCATCCCTATGTCATTCACCTGGCGCCCGGCCATCCGCCGCTGGGCGCGCTCGGCTACGTCGAAGCAGCCCGTGAGCTCGCCGGTCAGCTGGCGGGCGAGGGTCTTTCGCTTGATGAGATCGTGGTGCCCTCGGGAAGTGGCAACACGCACGGAGGCATACTGTTCGGCCTGAGGGCTGCCGGCATCGGTGCCCGGGTCACCGGTATTTGTGTAAGGCGCGACGCGGCACTGCAGACACCGCGGATTGCGAGGCGCTGTCAGCAGATTGCCGATCTTCTGGAAGTGGACAACCCCGTGACGGACAGCGATGTGATTTTGGACGATTCGTTTCTGGCACCGGGCTACGGCCGCCTGAACGATGCGACACGACATGCGATTTCCACGGCCGCGCGGTGTGAGGCTCTTATCCTCGACCCGGTCTACACCGGAAAGACCATGGCGGGATTTCTTGACCGGGCGGCGAAGTCTTCGGCAGATCGCACCATGGTGTTTATCCACACCGGCGGCACGCCTGCGGTCTTTGCCTATGGGGCGGATTTGGCGGCGCACAACGCCTGAAGCAGGTCGAGATGATCCAGTCAGATGACCCGGTCAGACCGTGCCGCGAACCGATTTGGGCGGTAAGGTTGGTTTTTGCTGCTTCAGCCTTTGCAGGAAGGCCGGCACGATTCGCTCAGCCTGATCGACGACATCGAAATGTACCTCAAGTCCTTCGCGGATGAAGCGTTCCTGCCGCATGTGATCGAGCAATTCCAGCAGCGGTGACCAATATTGGTCGATATTGGCGATAATGATCGGCTTGCTGTGCTGGTCCAACTGCGCCCACGTGGACATTTCGACCAGCTCTTCCAGCGTGCCGATTCCACCGGGCAATGCGACGAAACCATCTGAATGCTCAAACATGGTCATCTTGCGTTCGTGCATATCAGCGGTAACGATCAGGTTGTTGACGTCAGGCAGCATTTGTTCGCGTTTGACCAGAAAATCGGGAATAATGCCGGTCACGTGCCCGCCCCCGCCAAGCACCGCGCGTGCGACTTCGCCCATCAGGCCCAGGTTGCCGCCACCGTATACCAGGCCAATTTCATGTTTGGCCAGCGATGCCCCCAGTGCTTGCGCCGCGGCAAGGTAGTGAGGGTTCCGGCCCGTACCGGAGCCGCAATAAACGCAAAGTTTTCGATTCGGTATCATGGCTGCGATGTCATATAGCTTGCGGACCGCGCGTCAAGCATTCACAGCTGCGGCATCATGGATTTGCGCTTGCTGCGTGAGCGAACTAGAGTGAGGCATCGCACGGCTGGCGCGACAGAGCAATCTCCCAAAGCCAGCAATTTGCGGTGGGCGCCGCAGTTAAATTTGGTGAATGGATGACCAAGAATCCTCTGGTGATATTTATTGCCGCAGCAGTGCTATGCGCGGTCGCGTTGGTATTTGCCACACAGTACGGCAAGCAAGAGCAGCCCGTGCCGGAACAGGCCGCAAACGAGACGTCCGGGCAATCGACAACGGCGCAAGAATCGACGGATCAATCGAGCGGGCAGGCGGCAGGATCCGGTCAGACGGTGGAGCAGGCACCGGCGTCCAAGGCACCTGAACCCGAAAAGCAGGCGGCGGCAGAGCCGGCCAAAGACACCTCCGGACAGCAATCCGCAAGCCCGGCCGAACCGAAGCAGCCGGCAGCCGGACAGGCTGATGCCCCTCAGGCCCCGACATTCGACATTGTGCGCATTGAGGAAGACGGGAACGCCGTCATCGCCGGCAAGGCGGAACCGGGCTCGGAGGTAACACTGCTGTCGAATGGAACGGCAATCGGCACGGCGACTGCAAACGAACGTGGCGATTGGTTTCTGACACCCGGAAACGCACTGCCGGCGGGCAATCATGAGTTTACGTTGCGTTCCGTGGCCGGGTCGAAAACACCCGTGGCATCAACACAGTCCGTGGTTCTCGCTGTGCCGAAGTCGGGGGACGATCAGCCATTGATTGTCCTCAGCGAACCCGACTCTGCGACCAAGGTGTTGCAGAAGCCGCCAACGGATGAAACCATTTCTGCGAGCAAGACGGAAGGCGAGACGGCGACTGCCGCGAAGACCGAACCCAAACAGGCAAAGTCTCCTGTTGAGCCGGTTGAGCCCGCTGCCAAGGCGGCTGAACCGGTAGAAACAGCCAAGGTTGAACCCAAGCAACAGCCCGCAGCGTCTGCAACGCCCAATTCGCAAGCATCTGGCGTCGCCCAGCCGCCCGCAGGGTCAAGGGTCCCACTTGTACTGGAGACAGTGGATTACAACGATAAGGGCGACATCCTGTTTTCCGGACGTGCCCAGGCTGGCAGGGCCGTGAGGTTGTATGTAGACAACAAACATGTTGGCGATGCGGTCGCCGGCGAGAATAACCGCTGGGTTTTCGCTGGCCGGCAGAACATCTCTCCGGGCGTCCATGAGTTGAGGATCGACCAGATCCAGAGCTCCGGACAGGTCGAACAACGGATCGTTCAGCCGTTCAAACGGGCCGACCCGCAGCGTGTTGCCGCCTTGCTGAAGTCACGCAAGGAAGAGGCGGAAAGCGCCAAGACCGCTAAGGCTCCCGACAGCCAGCCGTCCACGACCGCGCCATCGCAAGCTGCACAAACGGCACAGCCTCCAGCGACGGCCAAGTCTGCGGAACCGGGAGAACAGCCTGCATCGACGGAACCCGCACAGCAGCAGACGGCCGCAAAGGCGCCCGAGCCGCAACAGCCGCCGCAACCGGCACAGTTGCCGGCCACAGGGACTGCGCCGGGTCAGGCCACTTCGAAGACACCGGAACCAGCACAAACCCAAACCGCATCAGGCTCACAACAACCGGTAAATTCCGCAGCAGCCACCACCACGCGGCAAAGAGGCGGCATTACTGCAGCGCAGCCTGCACCTGCAACCTCTCAACAGACCGGGCAGGTGACGCCCGCTCCGGCGCCGGCCAAGTCCGCTGCTGCCCAGCCGGACACCGGCGGATCGGCCGGAACGGTGACGTCTCAATCCCAGACGCAAACACAGACCGCAGCGGCGACACCTGCGCAAACGGAACCATTTGATCCGGCGGCAGGCGCAAAGTCCGGCCAGATTGTCATTCAGCCCGGCAACAATTTGTGGAACATCTCGCGGGTGATCTACGGCCGGGGTATGCGCTACACGGTGATCTATCAGGCAAACAGGGACCAGATACGCAATCCGCACCGGATCTATGTCGGGCAGATCTTTACAACCCCGGATGTCGTGCCGCCGCGCGAAATCAACCCGTCCCGCCGCACACCCCTCAGCAAACAGGAGTTGGAATCCTCCGGTTCCTCGCAGTGACAGAAGTTTGACACTGGACCGATCCACTCCCAAATGGCGCTATGATGGCTGACGGTGCTGCAAGTGAGGTTCGCCCGGCTAAGCCGGAGCAGCGCGATGGCCAGTTGGCTACATTGTCGCAGATTGCGCCATACCTGTGGCCGGACGGGCGGTTTGATCTCAAATGGCGTGTTGCCGCTGCGATCGTTGCTCTTGTTTTGGCCAAGGTGATCACGGTCGCAACGCCCTTCGCCTACAAATATGCCGTTGACACCCTGACCGCGCTTGAAGGACAGGCCGGCACGGCGGCCAGCGTTGCAGCCGTGCCGGTAGCTCTCGTCGTTGCCTACGGTGCGGGGCGTGTGCTGATGGTGTTCTTCACTCAGCTGCGCGATGCCCTGTTCGCAAAGGTTGGGCAGAGCGCCGTGCGGATGGTGGCCATCCAGACATTTAAACACCTTCATAACCTGTCCTTGCAGTTCCACCTTGAAAGGCGGACCGGCGGTCTTTCGCGGGTCATCGAACGTGGTACCAAGGGCATCGACACGATCCTGCGTTATCTTCTGTTCAATTCGGTCCCCACATTGATCGAGTTGGCCTTCGTGTGTGGGGTTCTGGCGTGGAACTATGGCTGGCGCTACGCGGCGATTACCGGCGTGGCCGTGCTGTCCTACATCTGGTTCACCTACGCGGCGACTGAATGGCGTATCGCGATACGCCGTGCGATGAACGATGCGGACACCGACGCCAACACCAAGGCGATCGACAGCCTGCTCAACTTTGAGACGGTCAAGTATTTCGGCAACGAGGATCACGAGTCCCACCGGTTCGATGAGTCCATGCAGAGGTATGAGCGCGCTGCCGTCAAAACCTGGACATCGCTGGCTTTTTTGAATGTCGGGCAGGCAGTGCTGTTTACTGCAGGCATGACCTTGTGCATGGTGCTGTCCGCCTATGATCTGGCGCAGGGCAAGCTCACCACCGGTGACTTTGTCATGATCAACGCGTTCCTGATCCAGCTCTATTTGCCGCTCAACTTTCTGGGTACCGTCTACCGCGACATCAAGCAGGGCCTGATCGATGTCGAGGCCATGTTCTCTCTGCTCCGGGTCGAACCGGACATAAAGGACCCGTCCGGAGCTTGTCCGATTGCCGTGAAAGCCGGCGAGATCGAGTTCCGGAACGTCAGTTTTGCCTATGATCCCAGTCGTCAGATTATTCGTGATTTGAGCTTTGCCGTGCCGCCGGGGCATACCGTGGCAATCGTCGGCCCGTCTGGTGCAGGCAAATCGACGATCTCGCGCTTGTTGTACCGGTTTTATGATCTCACCAGTGGCCAGATCCTCATCGATGGCCAGGACATAGCCGCAGCCAGCCAGGTTTCGCTTCGTGCAGCTATCGGCATGGTGCCGCAGGACACGGTGCTGTTTAACGACACCATCCGCTATAACATTCGCTATGGCCGCCCGGACGCATCCGATGCCGAGGTTGAGGAGGCTGCCCGCATGGCGCAGATCCATGGCTTCGTCATGGAGCAGAAGGACGGTTACGAGACCATGGTCGGCGAACGTGGTCTTAAGCTCTCCGGTGGTGAAAAACAGCGTGTCTCCATCGCCCGCACCATACTGAAAGGCCCGCCGATCCTCATCCTGGATGAGGCGACCTCGGCGCTCGACACCTTGACCGAGCAGGATATTCAGGCCGCGCTGCGTGAAGTGTCTCACGACCGCACAACGCTCGTCATTGCCCACCGTCTTTCGACGATTGTCGATGCCGACGAGATTCTCGTACTTGAAGCCGGCCGCCTGGTGGAACGTGGCAAGCACGCCGATCTTCTGGAGAAGGGGGGCGTTTACGCAACCATGTGGAACCGTCAGCGTGAAGCAGAGGAGGCGCGCCGCCTGCTTGCAGAAAACCTGGACGAACGTGGCTTGAGCGCCGATCAGGCCGCCCTTGCGTCACCTGGTATCCCGCCACGTTGAAATACATGGATTTTTGCCGGCCGTTCTCCTATGTCACGTACAGCAAAGGTATTGAACGGAGTTAGATTTTGCTGAAGTCGATTCAATCGGTATTCGTGCCGGTCCATCCTGAAGGGTACCGGTTCCTGGCCATCTTCGCCGCCGTGACGCTCGTTATGTTCTGGCTGCTGCCGGACCTGTTCGGTTGGATCGGTGTCGTGCTGACGGCGTGGTGTGCCTATTTCTTCCGCGATCCTGAGCGGGTGACGCCGGTGCGAGAAGGCCTCGTTATCTCCCCGGCCGATGGCCGCGTGAGTGCCATCGAAGAGGTGGTGCCGCCCCCCGAGCTGGATTTGCCCTATGAAAGCTGCGTGCGGATTTCAGTGTTCATGAACGTGTTCGATGTCCATGTGAACCGATCGCCGGTTGATGCCCGGATCAGGCGGATCGCCTATATGCCGGGCAAGTTCATCAACGCCGAACTGGACAAGGCCAGCGAGGACAACGAACGCCAGGCGCTGACGCTGGAGTTGTCAAACGGCGAGCGCATCGGGGTGGTTCAGATTGCCGGCCTCGTGGCCCGCCGGATCGTTAAGTTCGTGGAGGAAGATCATGACCTTATGGCCGGCCAGCGTTTCGGATTGATCCGCTTTGGCAGCCGGGTTGATGTATATTTGCCGCAAGGCCATGAAGCCGCCGCGGTGGTTGGTCAGCGCGCCATTGCGGGCGAAACGGTTCTTGCTGATCTTGCTTCGCGTGAATCCGGGCGCGCTGGCCGGGCCCAGTGACGGAATGCACAAAGTATGAGCGCCAACAAGCACGACCAAACGGAGTTGCAGGAGACCCGCACAAGCAGGTTCAAACAGATTCCGATGCGGTATCTGCTGCCGAATATCATCACTCTGCTGGCCGTGTGTTCAGGCGTGACGGCGATCCGGCTGGCGATGGAAGCGCGATATGAACTGGCGGTGGCGGCCGTCATATTGGCCTGCGTCCTGGATGCGGCCGACGGCCGTGTCGCGCGTATGCTAAAGAGTTCGTCGAAGTTTGGTGCCGAGCTTGATTCGCTTGCCGATTTCGTGAATTTCGGCGTTGCGCCCGCCGTGCTGATTTACACATGGTCGTTGCATTCCCTGAAGAACCTGGGTTGGGTGGTTGCGCTTGGTCTTGCCGTATGCTGCGCCTTGCGGCTTGCCCGTTTCAACGTCGCTATTGACGAGCCGGGCAGACCTCCTTGGAAGGTTGCCTATTTCACCGGCATCCCGGCACCGGCCGGTGCAGGACTTGCCATGGCGCCCATGTATCTTGGGTTTCTCGGCATGATCCCCGACGGTCCGGCGGCGGCGCCGTTCATTCTGCCGTGGATCATGCTCGTCTCGGCCGGTGTCATCAGCCAGATGCCGACCTATTCCGGTAAGTCAGGGGGCGGTTCTCGCGTGCGCCGGGACATGGCCCTGCCGGTTGTCGCGGCAACCGTGTTCGGCGCCGTCTTGCTGATTACCTATCCTTGGGAGGTCATGACGGCTTTGGCATGTGTCTATGTGGCGCTGATGCCCTTTGGCGTGCGCAGCTATCGGCGAAGAACGGCCGCCTGGGAGGCAGCAAATCTCACCGCCGGTTCGCATAAGGACGCATAGCGCGCTAACCCAAGACCCGCTGCAAATCGGCGCAAATATCGTCGGCGTCTTCGATCCCGATGGAAAACCGGAACACACCGTCACCTGCAAAGCTCCGGTAACGTGCTTGTGCCTCAGGCTGAAGTCTGAAGGTTGACGCCATCAACATGTCTGTCGGTATCCAGTAGATCAGTGAACGGTGATGGCCGAGCGAGACGGCGTAGTGGATCACCTCAAGATCGCCGACCATGCGTTCGGCGATGGCGTCACCAGTGTCATTGGTTTGGAAGGTCATCATGCCGGAAAAATTCTTCATCTGCCGGCAGGCGAGCTCATGTTGGGGATGCGAGGGCAACCCGGGATAGTGGACGGCTTTCACTGCCGGATGCGCCTCAAGGAACTGCGCAACCGCCATGGCCGTCTCCTGATGTGCCTTCATGCGCAACGGAAAAGTTGCCGCGCCTCTGAGGATCAGCCAGGCGTTGAAGGGCGACAGCACGCCGCCATAGTGAACGGTGGCTTCCAGATTGAGGGCGTCCAGGTCTTCCTTGCGCCCGATCACGGCACCGCCCATGGCATCGCCGTGGCCTCCAATATACTTGGTCAGTGAATGAACGACAAAGTCCGCCCCAAGGTCCAAGGGCCGAGTGGCGGCGGGGGATGCGAATGTCGAATCCACCGCAACATCACGCACGCCCATGTGATGGGCAAGCGCGGCAACGGCTGAGATGTCGCTGAGCCGCATGATCGGGTTGGCCGGTGTCTCGATCCAAACCATCTTGGTCTGCGGCCGGATGTGTGCCGCCACCTGGTCGAGATCGGAGGTATCCACCAGGCTTACTTCGATGCCGAAACGCGGCAGCGAGTCTCTGACCAGTTCAGCGGTGCCGACATAGTTGGTATCGGAAATCACCAGGTGATCGCCCTGTGACAACCGGCCGGCAAGCAATGCGTGAGATGCCGCCATGCCTGAAGCGTAAGCCTGGCAGGCTTCGCCGCCTTCCATGGCTGCTACCTTGGTTTCCAGTTGCGCCACGGTAGGATTGGACAGCCTGGCGTAGGAAAAGCCTTCGTAGCCTGTCCTGTTTCGGGCTGAAAACCCCGCCACCTCGTCTGGTGCAAATGTCGAGGACATAACGAGATTGGGAGACGATGCGCGTGTTGTGGGATCCACGCCTTCACCGGCATGCACTGCAAGGGTTTGCGGACCCCAATCCGGGTTGAGGGTCTTTCCGGCCATGGTCTACCTCATTGAACGATCGGCACATTGCAACAACGACAAGAGGGCCGACAGTAGAGCACTATGCGTCCTGATTGACGGGAAATTGAAAGCTGAAGTTGACGTTGGCTGCAAGCCTATTCCGCTGCTTCGGCGAACGGCGGCTCCGGGCGTACCTTTGTTGGTTGTGGGGCTTCGTCCGAAACGTCCTCATCCTGCGGTTTCGACGTCCGGAAGCGCTGGGTCAATCGCTCAAAGGACTCCCGCCATACGGTCGGTGCAGCCAGCAACACCGGTGTCAGCAGGAGCGTCAGCAGTGTTGCGAAAGCCAACCCGAAGGAAATCGCCGTTGCCAGTTGGACCCACCAAGCCGAAGTCACCGAGCCGACCTGATAGGTCCGCTCAAACCAGTTGACATTGAGCTGGAAGATCATCGGAAGCAGGCCGAAGATTGTGGTGATCGTGGTCAAAAGCACGGGCCGCAGGCGCTGTGCGGCCGTCCTCAGGACGGCATCGCGCACATCGTAATTCTGTCGGCGCAGATTGTGATACGTGTCGATCAGCACAATCGCGTTGTTGACGACGATCCCTGCAAGCGCCACCACACCGGTACCGGTCATGATCACGGAAAACGGCTGGCCGGTCACCATCATGCCGATCAGCACGCCCGCCAGGGACATGACGAGGGTCGAGAGTGTCAGAACTGCATGATAGAAGCTGTTGAACTGGGTCACCAAAATCATGAACATGATGAAGATGCCGGCGGCCATGGCCTTGGTCAGGAATGCGGTCGACTTCTTCTGCTCCTCGTCTGCACCGCGGAACACGAACTGGACACCCTCCGGCCAGGTCTGCTGTTCAAGCCACTTCTCCAGCTCTTTGACCTTGTTGTCGGCCAGCACACCCGGTGCCGCATTGGCCTTGACATAGACCGAAACGCGGCCGTCCTTGCGCACGATGCTGTCGACTGCAGGTTTGACTTCCCGGGTAACGAAGTTGCTCAGAGGAACCAGGCCGTTCGGCGTGCGCAGCCGCATCGTGTCGAGCCGCGAGATGGATCGTTGATCCTTCGGCAGGCGGACCCGGATATCGACCTCGTCACGGGAATCGTCAGGCCGATACGTGCCCACCAGGACACCATTGG
>JANQIR010000021.1 GCA_028282065.1 Aestuariivirgaceae bacterium | reverse complement strand
GTCGTGGCCGTGATCATCGTCCTTGGCATGTTCCTTGTGGTCATGCTTGTCGTCGTGGCCGTGGTCGTCGTGCTTGGCGTGCTCTTTATGGTCATGCTTGTCGTCGTGGCCGTGGTCGTCGTGCTTGGCATGTTCTTTATGGTCATGCTTGTCGTCGTGGCCGTGGTCGTCGTCTTTGGCATGCTCTTTATGGTCATGCTTGTCGTCATGGCCGTGATCATCGTCCTTGGCATGTTCCTTGTGATCATGCTTGTCGTCGTGGCCGTGGTCGTCGTCATGCGCCTCGAACGGCCCGCCTTCGCGAAACTTCAGCTTGACCATATCATGGGCCTTGGAGAGGGTGCCGACCTTGGCTTTGGAGGCCAGGTTCTTCACGGCAGCCTCAAGAAAGGCCTCCAAATCCTCGCCAATCCAAAACATAACCGCAGCATGTTCAAGCGCTTCGGCGTCTGATGGCTTGAGGCTGTATGCGTGCGGCGAGCCGCTGCCCTTAATGATCAGATAGGGTTCGCCGACCCCCTTCATGACGGCAGAGACCAGGGAGTGCACCGGCCTTATTGATGTCACGACACCATCGCGCTCATCGGCCAAACTCATGGATGTTGAACAAGAGACGATCGTGCTTGCCAGCAAAAGGGCGCGAAACAGCTGCATGACTGGGGACTCCGGCAGGTTTTTTGGAATGATCTGCTATTTCATCGTATCAGATTTGTTACGCTATAACATATAGATCAATTCGCTTTCAAGTGCTACTAGAGGCCATGCATGTGTCTCAAAATCAGCCTCCGGCTCCGCTTATTTCGCTTCGGGCCGTTGGTGTTCGACGTTCCGGCAGGTGGCTGATACGCGGTGTCGACCTGAAGGTCGATCCGGGGGAAATCGTTACGCTGATCGGCCCCAACGGCTCGGGCAAAAGCACAGCCGCGAAAGTCGCCATCGGGCTGATGCGGGCTGACGAAGGCAGGGTGGAGCGCAGCGCGGCACTTTCGGTCGGATATGTGCCGCAAAAGCTGAGCATCGACCGTACATTGCCTTTAACCGTCAGGAGGCTCATGTCGCTGGCAGGCTCACATTCGCGCGACGATATTGACGTCGCACTGGACGCGGTTGGAATCGCCGGCCTCGCTGATGCTCAGGTGCACCGGCTTTCGGGCGGCGAGTTTCAACGCGCACTTCTGGCGCGCGCCATGATCAAGCAGCCGCAACTTCTGGTCCTCGACGAACCGGTTCAGGGCGTCGACTACGCCGGGGAGGCCGCTCTTTACAAGCTGATCCAGACCATCCGGAAAGAGACGGGTTGCGGTATCCTGCTCATTTCACACGACCTGCATGTGGTGATGGCGGAGACAGATACGGTGATCTGCCTGAACGGCCATGTATGCTGTACCGGCACACCGGAGATGGTCGCGGCGAACCCCGCCTACGAACAGCTGTTCGGCCAACGAGCCGCTCAGTCGCTGGCGATCTACCGGCATCATCACGACCACACACACCTGCCCGACGGACGTGTTCAGCACGCGGATGGCACGATTACCGATCACTGTCATCCAGATGACGGACATCACGACCATGATCATGATCACGATCGTGATGAGCCGGAACATGCCGGCGGGGACCTTCGAAATGCTGGATGACTTCTTCGTACGGGCGCTTTTTGCCGGCAGTGCACTTGCAATCGTCGCAGGGCCGCTCGGGTGTTTTGTCGTTTGGCGGCGCATGGCCTATTTCGGCGACACGATGGCCCATTCGGGACTTCTGGGCGTGGCGCTGGCGTTCCTGTTCGAAGTGCCGCTGATCATCGGCGTGTTTGCCGTCGCCGTCGGCGTGTCGATGGCTCTGTTGGCGTTGCAGCGCAAAGATGCCCTGCCAAGCGATTCCCTTTTGGGGATTCTGTCCCACTCGGCACTGGCGCTTGGGCTTGTCCTGGTCACCTACATGACTTGGCTCAGAATCGATCTGTTGAGCTTTCTGTTCGGTGACATACTGGCGGTCTCCAAGGCTGATATCGCGGTCATCGTCTTGGGAGGCGCCACTGTGCTGGCTGTGCTTGCGGCAATCTGGCGGCCGTTGATTGCCGGTACCGTGAGCTCGGAGATCGCCCAGGCAGAGGGCCTCAGCCCGGAGCGTGCCAAGGTTATCTTCATGATCTTGATGGCCTGCGTGATCGCCATGGCCATGAAGCTGGTGGGGGTCATTTTGATCACTGCGTTGCTGATCATCCCGGCCGCGTCCGCCCGGCAGTTTTCGTCCACGCCGGAACAAATGGCCGGGATCAGTGTACTGGCGGGAATACTCTCGGTGGCGACCGGACTGTTCACGTCCCTGCAATTCGATACGCCATCGGGCCCTTCCATCGTCGTCGCATCGCTGGCTCTGTATCTGCTCAGTCTTGCGGCGATGGGCTTTGCCGGAAGCATGCGGGGCGAACCATCGGAGGACAGATCATGACGGAAGCGGCTGCCGATCTGACGCGCAATCAGGCACTGGTCTACGGTGCGCTGGAAAAGACCGGGACGCCGATGAGCGCCTATACCATCCTCGACGAGTTGCGCGATGACGGCTTCCGGGCGCCATTGCAGGTTTACCGAGCACTTGACAAACTTGTCGAGCAAGGCCTCGTACACCGGCTGGAAAGCCTGAACGCCTTCGTGGCGTGCCGGCATGCCTCCTGCCATCGGGGCGGCTTCATCGCCTTCGCGATCTGCGATACGTGCGGCCAGGTTTCGGAGTTCTCCGACGACGCCCTCTCGCGCCGCCTGAGCGGCTGGGCAGGTAAGCATTCCTTCAAACCATCCAAGACGACGATTGAGATCCGCGGCCTGTGTGCCGGGTGTTCAAACGCTTGACGTCCTGGCGGGCCGCGGCGCGGCAAATGCGGGAAAATTACCCGCAAGAAGCGATTTCACTGCATGGCAAACGCGCTTGATTGCTAACGCAAATAATTGAAAAATTTGTCGATTGGTTGATGTGTGCGCTGCAAATTGCTAGTTTTGCAGTGCAATGTGGGGACGTTGTGAGCGGTTTCGGGGCGTACGTGGCCGCTGGAAGACATCACTATCACAAAGCGCCGTGTGTGGGTTCGGGCAAAGGGACGTAATCCGGCATGCTCTATTATCTGTATGAAATGAATCATGCGGCCGTCGCGCCGTGGCGGCAGGCGGCGAACCTTGGCCGGTTCTTCTGGAAAAACCCGATCAATCCCATGTCGACAACGCAGTTCGGCCGTTCCATGGCCGCCTCGCTCGACATGTTTGAGCGTGTCACCCGGCGGTACGGCAAACCCGAATTCGGCATTAGCTCAACGCAAGTCGACGGCAAGACCGTCGCCGTCGAAGAAGAAATCGTGTGGAGCGACACGTTCTGTAACGTTATTCGCTTCAACCGGAAATTCAGCGGACGGGCACCGGCAAAGCACAACCGCAAGCTTTTGATCGTCGCACCCATGTCAGGCCACTATGCAACGCTGCTCAGAGGCACGGTGGAAAGCATGCTACCCTTTGCGGATGTGCATATCACCGACTGGATCGATGCGCGGCAGGTGCCTGTAACCGAAGGCACATTCGATCTCGACGACTATGTCGACTACGTCATTTCGATGCTGCATGAGATGGGTCCCAAGACGCACGTCATGGCGGTTTGCCAGCCATCGGTGCCGGTTCTGGCGGCGGTGTCGGTGATGAGCCAGCGTAAAGACAATTGTTCACCCGCCTCGATGATCCTGATGGGCGGCCCGATCGACACGCGGCGCAATCCGACCGTCGTCAACGATCTGGCCAGCGAACGCGGCGTGGATTGGTTCGGCCGCAACGTCATCGTCAAGGTGCCGTTCCCGCATCCCGGTTTCATGCGCGATGTCTATCCCGGTTTCCTGCAGCTCACCGGCTTCATGACCATGAACCTCGACCGGCATATCGACGCGCACAAGGAACTGTTCTGGCATATGGTCGAAGGTGACGGAGATTCCGCCGACAAGCACCGGGAATTCTACGACGAATACCTGTCCGTGATGGACCTGACGGCGGAATTCTACCTGCAGACCGTCGAAGAGGTGTTCGTCAAGCATGCCCTGCCGCTCGGCACCCTGCGCCATCGCGAAGAACTGGTCGATCCTTCTGCCATCGAGACGACGGCGCTGCTGACCATCGAGGGTGAACGCGACGACATTTCCGGTGTGGGTCAGACCCAGGCGGCGCATGACCTGTGCACGAACATTCCCGAGGCGAAGAAGGCGCACTATTTGCAGAAGGGCGTCGGCCACTATGGCGTGTTCAACGGGCGCCGCTTCAAACAGTACATCGTGCCTCGGATCGTCGAATTCATCGATTCCAACCGCAGATAGGCTATCGTAACAATCAGGCAGGTGATTCGCTGGCTGGCCGTAGGGTCGGCCTGCTGTGGTCTGCGATTCACGCGAACTGTCCAAGACAAAGCCAGGCATGCAGTCCGTCATCAGTCTTTGGAAGAAACTCGATCCCGGTGCGCCCAAACACGCCACGCTGGACGTGGACGGCCGGATGGTACCGGTCACGTTCCGCCGCCACACATCGGCGCGGCGTATCATCATGCGGGTGAACCGAAAAGGCGACGGCGTGACGGTTACCCTGCCGCCCGGCGCCAGCGCGAAGTCCGGGCTGGAGTTCGCCGCCAGCCAGGCCGGCTGGATCGCATCGCAGCTGGACAAACGGCCTGAAAAGGTTTCCTTTGAAGACGGTGCTACGGTACCGCTGCGTGGCGAGCCGCATGTCGTCCGGCATTCACCCGGCCAGCGCGGAACCATCAGCATCGACCCCGGCCCGCCTGCCGCCCTTCTGATCAGCGGCGGGCAGCCGCATGTGCCACGCCGGCTGAAGGATTGGCTCAAACGGCAGGCGCGAGAGGATCTCAGCCGGTGCTCGCAGGCCTATGCCACGGCAATGGGCGTCAAATACGGCCGCATCTCCATCCGTGATACGGCCAGCCGGTGGGGGTCATGTTCGTCTTCCGGCACGCTGTCCTATTCCTGGCGGCTGATCCTGGCGCCGCCTTTCGTTCTGGATTACGTGGCGGCGCATGAAGTGGCTCATCTCATCGAGATGAACCATGGCCCGGCGTTCTGGACACTGGTGAGAGAACATTGCGCACGCACCGAGGAGGCGCGCAAATGGCTCAAAACCGAGGGGGCTTCGCTGCACGTTTATGACGCGTGAGCGGGTGTGCCCTAACGGCTGTCCTGCAGGCGCCGTGTGCGGTTCAGATTGTAGTTGCGGCGCTGTGCCGAATTGGTATCGGAAGGACGATACTGCTGGTATGTCCGACCGTTCTGGGTTGAGCCTGCCGGCACGTCACCGCCAAATATGTTCTGCAGGATCTGAACGAAGCTGCGGCCACCGTCCAGCGAGACCGGATACTCGTCCGCCGGGTGGGTTTCGCCCGGCAGTTTTGTCTTGGCGAGATCTTGATGCGCCGATTGCATGACATCCTGCCAGATCATCGCCGGCAGGTTGCCGCCGGTCACACGCTTGGTCGGCGAGTTGTCGTCATTGCCGACCCACACACCGGCCACCATATGAGCGCTGTAACCGATAAACCAGGCATCGCGGTGGTCCTGACTGGTCCCGGTCTTTCCGGCCACGATCTGACCTTGGATCTGAGCACGCCGTCCGGTACCGCGCGTCACCACCATGTGCAGCATGTCGTTCATGGCACCGACATCCCAGGCCGACACGACCTGGCCCAGGCCGTCTCCCTTGCGTTCATACAGCAGCTTGCCGTCACGGGTCATGATCCGTTTGACAATATGCGGGATGACCGCCGTACCGCCATTGGCAAAGGGTGCGTAGGCCGCCGTCAGCTCCAGCAGGTTTACCTCCGATGTGCCCAGCGCCAGTGAGGCATTCGGCTCAAGCTTCGAATTGACACCGAGCCTGTGCGCAGTCGTCACAATGCTTGTGGGCCCAACCATGGTGCCGAGTTTCGCCGCGACGGTGTTGAGCGACAGGGCCAGCGCCTGGCGCAAGGTGACCTGTCCGCGGTACTTGCGACCGTAGTTGGATGGCGTCCAGTCGCCGATCTTGATCGGCGCGTCAAACTCGATTGAATCCGGGCTCATGCCCTGTTCAAGGGCGGCCAGATAGACAAACGGCTTGAAGGCCGAACCCGGCTGGCGGCTCGCCTTCACCACCCGGTTGAACTGGCTCTTGATGTACGACTTGCCGCCAACCATGGCGCGTACCGCTCCGGTGGGGTCCATGACGACCATTGCGCCTTGCGTGGTATTGAGCGCCGGCCCCTTGGTGAGCAGGTAATTGCGGATGGTGCGTTCGGACGTTGTCTGCAGCGTACGGTCCAGGGTCGTCTCGACAACGATCGACTTGTCGAACTTGCCGATCAGGTCGGGGAGGCGCTCGATCACCCAGTCGACAATATACTGGCTGGCGGGAATATAGTCTGCCGGCTTGACGGTCTGGGCCGTTCCGGTGGCGAATGTCGCCTCTTGCTGGCTAATGTAGTCGAGCTTGATCATTTCCTGAACAACGAGGTTCGCGCGCTGTCTGGCGCGCTCAGGATGGTTCAGCGGATTGAACCGCGTCGGCGCCTTCAGGACAGCAGCCAGAATGGCGGCCTCGCCAAGAGAGACCTGCGTTGCATCCTTGCCGAAGTACTTCTGTGCCGCTTTCTGCACACCGTAGGCCCCGGCGCCGAAATAAACCCTGTTCAGATAGAGCTGGAGGATTTCATCCTTGGAATAGTTGGCTTCCAGCCACAGGGCGAGAACCGCCTCCTGAAACTTGCGCTCGAACGTCCGCTCGGGCTTTAAGAACAGGTTCTTGGCGAGCTGCTGTGTGAGGGTGGAGCCACCTTGAACGACGCGGCCGGCTTCGTAGTTGGCCATCAGCGCGCGCATGGTGCCAACCAGGTCTATGCCCCAATGGCTGTAGAACCGCCGGTCCTCAATAGCCATGACCGCCTGCGGGAGGTATTGCGGCAGTTCGGACACCTTGGCCTCATCGCCAAAGAACGAACCGCGCTCGGCGACGATATGGCCATCGGAGGCCAGAAGCATGACGCCGGGCGCCCGGTCAGGGATCTTGAACAGTCCCTCGTTGTCAAGATTGGCGAAGACATAGAAGGTCGTCGCGCCAAGTGCAATCGCACCCCAGAACGCCAGCGCCAGACACCAGGATAGGAAAGAGAACACGAACGGTCTGTTGCGCTGGCGGCGGCTTCTGGCCTTGCGAGCCTGCGCATTGCTTCGCCCCGCGTTGCCGGCAAATAGCGAGAAGCCCCTGCGGGGGGCTGCAGATCTGGACTTCTTTTTGGATTTTGGCCGGAAGAGCGCCATTTTCAACGGAGATCCAATCATATCAGGCTGCAGGCCGGCAAACCCTAAACCGGTGGCATTAACGCTGCATTAACGTTTCGCAGGGCCTCAATCCCAGCCGGGCTCACCGTGCCGCACGCACGATTGGCGGCAATCGTGACCACATGATGGCCAGATCACAAGGCCAAATCCCGGCAAAGTCCCGATCAGACGTCCAGATTCGCCACGGAAAGTGCGTTTTCGCGGATGAAATCCCGGCGCGGCTCCACCACATCGCCCATCAGCTTGGTGAACAGGTCATCGGCATCGTCCAACTCACGTACCTGAACCTTGAGCAGGGATCTTGCGTTCACATCCAGCGTGGTTTCCCAAAGCTGCTCCGGATTCATTTCGCCAAGCCCCTTGTAGCGCTGCATCGCGATGCCCTTGCGGCCCTGCGAAAACACCGCATCCAGCAGCTCCATCGGCGAATGGATCACAATCTCGGTATCCTTGCGGCGCAACACCGCCGCCTTGGCGTAAACTTCCTGCAGGCGCGCGGCCATGCGATCCAGGCGCATGGCATCGGCCGACCCGATCAGCGGACCGTCTATGGTCCAGCTTTCCTTCACTCCCCGGACCTCGCGCGCAAATGTCAGGCCGCCATCTTCCGTCGGCGTGCCCTGCCAGCCACGCTCGGTTTCTTCGGAAATAGCGTCAAGGCGGTGGGCAACGTAATCGGCCGCCTCACGGGCATTGTCGGAACTTGACAGAACGTCCGGGTTCAATGCGCCTGCAATAGCCACCTGCTCAATGACAAACCGCGGATAGCGCGAGTGAAGCGTATCCAGAGCTTCGCGCACCTCTATGGCTTCTTCCACAATGGCCTTCAGGTCCGCGCCGGCGCGCTCTGCGCCCGAGGCCAGAACAAGGGCCGTATCGTCGATGCCACCGGCGACCAGATAGTCCTCAAGCGCTTCGTCATCCTTCAAATACTGTTCGGAGGAGCCACGCTTGACCTTGTAGAGCGGCGGCTGGGCGATATAGAGATGACCGTTTTCGATCAGTTCTGGCATCTGCCGGTAGAAGAAGGTCAGTAACAGGGTGCGGATATGGGCGCCGTCGACGTCGGCATCCGTCATGATGATGATCTTGTGATACCGCAGCTTGGCAATGTCAAAATCGTCACGGCCGATACCGGTTCCAAGCGCCGTGATCAAGGTGCCGATTTCCGATGACGACAGCATCTTGTCGAAACGGGCCCGCTCGACATTGAGGATCTTGCCGCGCAAGGGCAGGACGGCCTGATTCTCGCGGTTGCGCGCCTGCTTGGCCGATCCGCCGGCGGAATCACCCTCGACGATAAACAGTTCGGACTTGGCCGGGTCGCGTTCCTGGCAATCGGCCAGCTTGCCGGGCAGGGAGGCGACATCCAGCGCCCCCTTGCGCCTGGTCAGTTCGCGAGCCTTTCTGGCGGCTTCGCGCGCCGCGGCCGCTTCGGCCACCTTTGAAACAATCAGCTTGCCTTCGGTAGGATGTTCCTCGAACCACGCACCAAGCTGGTCGTTGATCAGGCTTTCGACCACCGGGCGCACCTCGGACGATACCAGCTTATCCTTGGTCTGCGACGAGAACTTCGGATCCGGCACCTTGACCGACAGCACGCATGTGAGACCTTCGCGGGCATCATCGCCGGTGAGTGAGACCTTTTCCTTCTTGGCGATGCCCGATGACGCCGCATAGCCGTTGACCACACGCGTCAGGGCGGCGCGAAACCCGGCCAGGTGGGTGCCGCCGTCACGCTGGGGAATGTTGTTGGTAAAACACAACACGTTCTCGTGGTAACTGTCGTTCCACCAAAGCGCGCAATCAACGTTGATCCCGTCGCGCTCAGCCTGGATCAACATGGGTTCCGGGCCGAGCGGCGTCTTGGCGCGATCGAGATATTCCACGAACGCCCGGATCCCGCCATCATAGTGCATATCAAGCTGTTTCGGCTCGACACCACGTGTATCGGTGAGCACAATCCTGACACCGGAATTCAAGAATGCCAACTCCCTCAGCCGATGCTCCAGGGTGGAATAATCGAACTGCGTCATGGAAAAGGTTGCGGTGCTGGGCAGGAACGTGATTTCCGTGCCCTTATTGCCGCCGGCATCGCCCACATCCTCAAGGGGTGCATCGGCGACACCGTCGGCGAACGACATCTCATGCTTGCGCCCGCTGCGGTAGACGGTCAGTCTGAGCCAGCTCGACAGGGCATTGACCACCGACACGCCAACGCCATGCAGACCCCCGGACACCTTGTAGGAATTCTGGTCGAACTTCCCGCCTGCGTGAAGCTGGGTCATGATGACCTCGGCGGCCGAAATCCCCTCGCCAGGGTGAATGTCGGTCGGAATACCGCGACCGTTATCCGAAACCGTGCAGGATCCATCGGCATTGAGGGTGACGGTGACCTTGTCGCAATGTCCCGCCAGCGCTTCATCGATAGCGTTGTCGACAACCTCGTAGATCATGTGATGCAGGCCGGAGCCGTCATCGGTATCGCCGATATACATGCCGGGGCGCTTGCGCACGGCATCCAGGCCTTTGAGGACCTTAATCGAGTCTGCGCCGTAATCTGCGCCGCCATCCGGTTGCGTGGTATCCGTCATGCAATTTCACCCAAGCCTGTCATCTCGTTCACACAGGTAGTCTGCCTTACTGCCGCACGTCTATGTGCCCTTCCTCGACGTGACATACCGTCCAGTCATCGCCGCCGCCTTCGAACAATGCACGATCCGTTCCCGTCATCCATGCCTGGCAGCCGAGATCGCAGATTTCCGCGAACAGCCCGGCCCTACGTTCAGCATCCAGATGGGCGGCAACCTCATCAAGCAACAGGACCGGCGCCCATCCGTTCAACAAGGACCTCAGCGCGCGCGCCTGTGCCAGAATCAAGCCTATCAACAGCGCCTTTTGCTCCCCGGTCGAACATTTGCGTGCCAGCATGTGTTTAGGACCATGTGTCACCAGAAAATCGCTCCGATGCGGACCATTGAGCGTCCGCCCGGCGGCCTGATCCACGCCACGCGAATCACACAACAGTGTACGATATTCATCCTCCGCCTGCACGGCCGGCAATAGCCCTACCCGATGCTCCAACGCACCGTCAATGGCCAGGCCGGCCCAAGGGAACGGGCTTTCCGGCAACCCGCCCCGCGCCTCACGTATAATCGCGCTGAGCGCCTCTATGACATGGACGCGCGCAACCGCAATTGCAACCGCCGACTGGGCGATCTGACCCTCCAGGGCGGTTAGCCAGGCGGTATCGAATTTTACCTCTGCCAGTAGCTTGTTACGTTCCCGCAACGAACGCTCGAATGCCTGGACGCGCGTTCCATGCAGCGGGTCAAAGGCCGCAACCATGCGATCGAGATAGCGCCTGCGATCGCTGGAAGGTCCGGTAAACAGCCGGTCCATAGCCGGTGTCAGCCAGACAATGCGCAAATGCTGTCCAAGCACCGATGGCGAACGCTGGACCTCGCCATCAATGCGCACCTGGCGCGAGAGCGGGGCGGCGTCATGCGCACGCCTGCCCGGCGCAGGCCAGCCGGTTGCCAGCCGCATGGTGCCGGTGGAAGCGCAGGCCTCCACGTTGATCGCCCAGGCATCGGCCCCGGTTCCCAGAAGTTCCTCATAGGCAACGCCACGCAGCCCGCGGCCGGGAACCAGCAGGGACAGCGCCTCCAGCAGATTGGTCTTGCCGGCACCATTGGGGCCGGTCAGCACGACCGGGCGATCCGTCACGTCAAGACGCAAGGAGCGATAGTTGCGGAATCCGGTCACGGTCAGCTGACGCACCGCAAGCGCCGCATCACCGCGCGGCGGAGTGGTTTGCGTCATCGCGGAAGCCGTCACACCCGCATCGGCATGAGGACATAAAGCGCGCCTTCGTCATGCTGGTCGCGCAAGATTGTCGGCGAGCCCGCATCGGCCAGCAGAAAGGTCGCAGCATCGCCCTTGAACTGGCCCGCTATGTCCAGAAGATAACGGGAGTTGAAACCGATATCGATCGGTTCTCCATCATAACCGGCGGAGATTTCCTCTTCCGCAGAACCGGAATCGGGGTTGTTGACCGTAAGAACCAGCCGGTCGGGTGAGATATTCAGCTTCACCGCGCGGCCCTTTTCGCTGGAAATGGTGGAGACACGGTCAACCGCCTGGGCGAACAGACGGGTATCCACTTCCATTGTCTTGTCGTTACCCTGCGGAATGACCCGTTCGTAATCGGGAAACGTACCGTCAATCAGTTTGGACGTCAGGACCACACCATCAGTGGTGAACCTGATCTTGCTGGCCGACAGGGCAACATCAATCGTATCTTCGGAATCCTCCAGCAGCTTGACGACCTCAAGCACCGTCTTGCGCGGCACGATCACGCCGGGCATGCCCGCTGCACCTTCCGGGCACGGCACCTGCACCTGGGCGAGGCGGTGACCGTCGGTCGCGACGGCCCGCAACGCATCACTACCGTCAGCCTCGACGTGGTGCAGATAAATCCCGTTCAGATAGTATCGGGTCTCTTCGGTCGAGATCGCAAAGCGCGTCTTTTCGATCAGGGTCTTCAGATCAGCCGCCGGTATGGCAAAGGTGTGGCTCGGGTCACCGGCGGCCAGATCGGGAAAATCCTCCGGCGGCAAGGCCTGCAGCGAGAACCGCGACCTGCCGGCGGACACAGTCAGCCTGCCATCATCCGGCCCCTGCTCAAATTCCAGCTGAGACCCGTCGGGCAACTTGCGCACAATGTCATACATCATATGCGCAGGCACCGTCGTGGCTCCGACCTGGCCGACATCCGCCTTGACGGATTCGACCACCTCAATGTCGAGATCCGTCGCCATGAGCTTGATACCGCCGTCTTCGGCCTGGATCAGCACATTCGACAGGATCGGAATCGTGTTGCGCCGCTCAACCACGCTCTGCACATGGTTGAGGGACTTCAGCAGCGCCGCGCGCTCTATGATGACACGCATCAGTGACGAACCTCTTTAAATCCGGTGGAGGTGCGCTTCGACCTGCGGCCGGAGATTCGGCGCACCAAAAAGGAACGCCGATTCTGACCGCAAATGCACTGTTGCGCAAGCGTTCTGCGCGTTTTGTACAATGCCAATGCACATCATCGCGATTGCCAGCCCGCCGCAGCCATCACGCTCACTGTTGCTCAATCAGCCGAACCAGAAGATTGATTTCCCTGGCAAGCTTGTCATCGGACTTCATCAGATCCTCAATCTTACGCACAGCGTGCAGGACCGTGGAATGATCGCGGCCACCGAAACGGCGGCCAATCTCCGGCAATGAGCGTGGCGTCAGCTTCTTGGCGAGATACATGCCGACCTGACGTGGCCGCACGATAGACCGTGCCCGGCGCGGCGACAGTAAATCAGCCCGGGCGACATTGTAATGGCGGCCCACGACCCTGAGAATGTCTTCGATCCGCACCCTGATGGTCTCGTTGAGCTGCGCAAGATCGCGCAGTGCGGATGCCGCGAAATCAACCGTCATGGGCGCGCGGGTAAGCTGCTGGGACGCGATCACCCGGTTCAATGCGCCTTCCAGTTCCCGGCCGCCGCCATTGATCCGGTTGGCGATGTACTCCACCACCTCAGCGGAAACGCTGAGATTTTGATCGCGCTTCATCGCATCGCTCAGCCGCGCATTGAGAATACCGCGTTTCAGTTCCAGGCAGGGCGTTTCAATGTCGACGACCAGGCCGCCCGCCAAGCGCGAGCGCATGCGCTGATCGATGCTCTCAAGTTGCGACGGCGGAACGTCGGCCGCCACGATGACCTGGCGCTTGGAGTCAACCAAAGAATTGAAAGTGTGACAGAATTCCTGCTGCATCGTCTTGCCCTGCAGGAACTGGAAATCATCGATCAGCAGAACGTCGATAGTCTGGAAGTAATCCTTGAACGACAGAACGTCCCGGGACTTCAGCGCCGCCAGGAAGTGATACATGAACCGCTCGGCGGTGATGAACAGGACCTTGCGGTCAGACTGACGCTGCCGGATGCGCCAGGATATGGCGTTGAGCAGGTGCGTCTTGCCCAAACCGGCGGCGGAATGAATATACAGCGGATTGAAACTCAACGGCGCACCAGGTGCGGCATCAGCGACGCGCAAGGACGCTGCATGGGCCAGCGCGTTGGACTGACCGGTGACGAATGTCTCAAAGGTGAGATTGTGATCGAGAGGCGAGCCACGCTCGCCGGAGGCCTGCGCCTGCCTGGCACGGCACGGCGTACCCGCCGGCGCGGTTCCCGCGGGCGCTTCAGGCTGCCTGCGTTCCGTCAGATGATCGGCTCTTTGCGGCAGGCCGCGCGTGCGCACACGCAGTTGCACAGTGTCCAGCGGGCCGAGTTCGGCCGTGCAAACACGGGTCAGCTTTTCAAGATAGTGCGTTTCAATCCAGTTCTTCAGGAAACGCGTCGGAACAGATGTAACAAGGCGGCTGCCGTTGAGCTGCTCCGGTTCCATACGGGCAAACCAGCTTGAATAAAGGTCCTCTCCCAACTCCGCGCGCAACCGTTGCGCCACCTTTGCCCATCTTGCCTTGAGCTCGTCCCCCGTATTGTCGTCAGCCATAAAATTTCGGCTCCCCGCTTGTTCTGATCCGCCTTTTTCTTTCCACAAGATGCCGTCCATCATCGCCTCAGGCCGTTACCGGCCGCTCCGTGTTTATCGTTGATCCCATTCCTGCCGTTGACAAATATCCGCCCTTGCCGCGGGCCCATGCAGCCCGCCGCCCTGGCAGTTCAGAACTTCTACAAAACGCCCCCTTCCAAAAAACCAGGCCAAAAACGCTGCCAGCCAGCAGCACCGCCCAAGCTACCTCTCAACAATGCGGCCGTGACGCGCAGCATTGATCACCGTCACCGGTTCAGCCAGCAAGACTTCCGGTCAGGGCACAGGACAAGCAACCTCGTTCCGGAAAAACACATTTCCAGCCGGTAGCCATCATAATTTTGACAAACGTCCTGTCCGCAATACCGGGTACAATTGCCACCCCGACCCGGATGCTTTTGACGAACGCCTACGCCGTGCCCTTACTATTTTATTGGCGCCTGGCAACCCCAAGCGCGGGATTGAGTTTTACACAGCGGGACCAGTGGATTCAATAGAGCTCACGGTGTTCGTCCGTATACAGATTTTTTTATCGGCTACTGAAAATTCCTGCCGAGGCTGCAGCGGCGCGTGCAACTCTTTGACTCAACGGCGTGAATCAGCGCGGAGCGCGAAACGTAACAAAACTGAAAATTTTTCGTAAATTTTCGAGATTGCACCTCCAGAATGCCCCCGAAATCCCCAGGAATCCGGCGGCCTGTAGGCCTCTACCGGTAACACCATGATTTTTCAGGAAAATCTGTGTCTATTTTGAACGGCACCAAGACCGATCCCGTAATCTCAGAAAATCCGGCAAAATTCGCGCCTGTCACAGGATGCGCAAATGGCACTTGTCCTTTTGGACCAGCGCCACGCAGCAAGCCCGCAGCGGACGGTACCGGAGCCGCCATGCGTCAAGATTGAACCGGCGCAAACGGCAACGGGCTCAATCGGCATCTTGCATCTGTTCGCGTTGTTTAGGGTCAGGACCCCAGATTGCTCACAACAGAGGATCAGGCACATATCCGCAGCGGCATGTGCCGAATTGATATGGAGCATCACCTACAATGAGCAAAGACACCGGCGGTGTCGAGGCCGGCCGGCGCTGGCGGCTGCCTCAGCCGAGCGCCTGGATACGCTTGGACAGCCGCGAGACTTTGCGCGAAGCGGCATTTCTGTGAATGATGCCCTTCTGGGCACCGCGCATCAGTTCCGGCTGGGCTGTGCTGAAAGCTTCCGCCGCAGCTGCCTTATCGCCCTTCTCGATGGCTTCCTCAACCTTGCGGACGCAGGTCCGGATACGGCTTCTGCGAGCCTTGTTGATATCGGTGCGGCGGGCTGACTGCCGAATGGCCTTCTTTGCCGAACGGGTATTCGCCATGGTGTTTGTATTCCTGATCAGATCTTTACCGGTGGTTTGGCCGTAAACCATCAACCGGTGCTGCAACACAAATGATCCGGACACCGCAGTGCCGGACACGATCGCGGGCTTATATCCACGCCCATGTGTTCAGTCAACCACCGATCCAACCACTCTCGCCGGGAAATGCCGATTTTATCGCTGTTCAGGATTCAGTTGTCCTTGAAATCCGGCTTGCGCTTGTCGACAAAGGCACGCATGCCCTCTTTTTGATCGTCGGTCGCGAACATGGCATGAAACAGACGGCGCTCAAAACGGACGCCTTCGGACAGTGTCGTTTCATAGGCGCGATTGACGGTTTCCTTGGCCATCATGGTGATCGGCTTGGAATACCCAGCGATGATCTGGGCGGTCTTGATAGCCTCATCGACGAGACCTTCAACCGGAACGACCCTGGATACCAGCCCTGAGCGCTCGGCTTCATCGGCGTCCATCATACGGCCGGTCAGGATCATTTCCATTGCTTTCGACTTACCGACGAAGCGGGTCAGGCGCTGTGTGCCGCCGATCCCCGGCATTACACCGAGCTTGATCTCGGGCTGGCCGAACTTGGCCGTGTCGGAGGCAATAATGAAGTCGCATAACATTGCCAGCTCGCAGCCGCCACCCAGTGCATATCCGCTCACCGCAGCAATGACCGGTTTGCGGCAGGCGCTGATTTCGTCCCAGCGGGTGAGAAAGTCGGTGCCGTAGGCCTGTGTGAACGACTTGGCCTGCATTTCCTTAATATCGGCGCCTGCGGCAAAGGCCTTTTCGCTGCCGGTGATCACGATGCAGCCGATTTCAGGATCGGCGTCAAACCCCGCCAGCGCATCGCACACTTCATGCATGATGCCGGCATTGAGGGCGTTGAGGGCCTTCGGGCGGTTCAACGTAATCAGGGCGACATTGCCGTGCGTCTCAGTAAGGATGAACTGGTAATTCATGAATGCTGTCTCCCTGCTTGGCCAGCCGGTATCGGACCCCATGTGTTTTGAGTCTGTGCCCCGGCATATGCCTCAACGCTGGCACCTCGCGCAATAAAATGTCGAACGGCCCGATTGCACGAGGCGGCGCACCTTGCCCGGGCAGCCAGGCGTTGCGCAAGGCTCCGCCTCGCGATCATAGACGGAAAACACCTGCTGAAACGAGCCGCTTTCGCCGTCGGTACCGGCATAATCCCGCAAAGTGGAGCCGCCCGCGCGAATGGCGTCGCGCAACGTTTCGCGGATTGCCACGACCAGACGTTCAAGGCGGGGATCGGGCCGCTTGCCGCGCGCCAGAGTTCCGGCGATGCGCTTTGGTGACAGGCGAGCCCGGTATAGCGCCTCGCAGACATATATATTGCCAAGACCGGCAACAATACGCTGGTCGAGCAAGGCGGCCTTCAGCGGCGTCCTGCGTTCAGCGAAGGCATCGTGCAAATACTGTGCATTGAGTTCATTGCCCAGTGGCTCAATGCCCAACTTCGAGAACAGCCTGTGGCTTTGCAATGCATCTTCGCGGGTAAGATCCATCAGGCCGAACCGGCGCGGATCACTGTAAACAACACGCGTTGCATCATCGAGATGAAACACAACATGGTCGTGCGGACCATCAGCACCTGGGCCAGCGGCGTCTTCATAGTAGAAGGCAGCAAGGTTCTGCGGCGAAGACTGTGCGTCAAGAACCGTGAAGCGGCCGGACATGCCCAGATGCATGATCAGCACATCCTCATTATCAAGACCGGCGAGAATGTATTTGGCGCGGCGCGAAAGGCTCATCACCGTACGGCCAGTGAGCCGTGCTGCAAAATCAGGCGGAAAGGGAAAGCGCAGATCGGGCCGCCTGACGACTGCCCGCTCGATCGTCCTGCCCCGCATGGCGGCGGCCAAACCGCACATCACTGTTTCGACTTCGGGCAGTTCGGGCATAGGTGAAAGTCAGGCTCGCCATTTGACGCAGGTTTCAGGTCATGCAAATCGCCAGTGTGTTAGCTATTATCACTGTCATGATGAAACACAACCATACCGGCCAGGCCGGTGACAATAAAACCGCCTTCGGCTTCAACCAGGTCGCACACGGCGAAAAGCAGGGCCTGGTGAACGATGTGTTTTCCAAGGTCGCCGCCAATTACGACAAGATGAACGACCTGATGTCCGGCGGCCTGCACCGGCTGTGGAAGGACGATCTGGTGACCCGGCTCAATCCGCCAAAGGGTGGCAGGGCGTTCGACGTGCTTGATGTTGCCGGCGGGACCGGTGATGTGGCCTTCAGGATCGCGCGTGCCGGCGGCAACGGAACATCGGTTACCGTGGCGGACATTTCCGCCGACATGATCTTAGAAGGCCGCAAGCGGGCGGTGTTCGAGGGGTTGACTCACAAATGCCGCTTCGCGGTGGCCAATGCCGAAGCCCTGAGCTTCGATAGCGGCCGTTTCGACGCGTATACGATTGCCTTTGGCATTCGTAATGTTCCGGACATCGACCAGGCGCTAAAAGAGGCCTACCGGGTCCTCAAGCCGGGCGGACGGTTTTTGTGTCTGGAATTCTCGCAGGTCGCCGTTCCAGGCCTGGAACAAGTCTACGATACTTATTCCATGACCGCCGTTCCCGCCCTCGGCAAGGTTGTCACCGGGGACGGACAGCCTTACCGCTATCTGGTGGAAAGCATCCGGACCTTCCCCAATCAGGCGCAGTTTGCCGGGATGATAGAACAGGCGGGCTTCAGCAGGGTCAACCACCGGAACCTGTCGGGAGGAATAGTGGCAATGCACTCGGGGTGGCGGATTTGACAGCGATGCACAGCCGGCCGGGCCTTGCGTCTGCATGCATTGTGTGTTTTGAGCTGCGGCAATCTTGCAGACAATGCCTCGCACGGGGCCGGATCCGGACATGAGCGCGCCTTTGAACAAGAAAGTCTTCATCAAGACATATGGCTGTCAAATGAACGTCTACGACAGCGAGAAAATGGCTGACCTGCTGGCGCCGGACGGATACGGCGTGACCGAGGATCCGCAAGAGGCGGACCTGGTCATTCTCAACACATGCCACATTCGCGAAAAGGCGGCGGAGAAGGTTTATTCCGAACTCGGACGCCTGCGCAGGCTGAAGGAGCGCCGCGAGGCGAAGCGGGAAGGCATGATGATCGCCGTGGCCGGATGTGTCGCGCAGGCAGAGGGCGAAGAGATCGCCGAGCGGGCCCCCGTGGTCGATCTGGTCGTCGGACCGCAGACCTATCACCGGCTGCCGGAACTGCTCAAACGCGTCGAAAAGACCGGCGGTGCGGTTGTAGAAACGGAGTTTCCCGCCGAGGACAAGTTCAACCGGCTCGACAAGCCGGCAGCAGCGGCACCACCGGCGCGCGGCGTCGCGGCTTTCCTGACCATTCAGGAAGGCTGCGACAAGTTCTGTACATTCTGCGTGGTGCCTTACACGCGCGGGGCGGAGTTCTCCAGGCCTGTCGAACGCATCGAAGCTGAGGCACGTGCACTCGCCCAATCCGGCGTACGCGAAATCACGCTTTTGGGACAGAACGTCAATGCCTATCACGGCGAAGGCCCGAACGGTGAACCGGTCAGTCTGAGCGGCCTGCTCACCCACCTGTCGGCAATCGAGGGGCTTGAGCGTCTGCGCTACACGACAAGCCATCCGCGCGACATGGACGATGAACTAATCGAGGCGCACGGCAGCAACCCCAAGATTATGCCGTATCTGCATCTGCCCGTGCAGTCGGGTTCGGACAGGATTCTGGCCGCCATGAACCGGCGCCACACGCGCGACGACTATTTCAAGATCATCGAGCGCATCCGCAGGGCGCGCGCCGATATCGCGCTCTCCTCCGATTTCATCGTCGGTTTTCCGGGCGAAAGCGACCAGGATTTCGAAGACACGATGGCGCTGGTGCGCGATGTCACCTTTGCGCAGGCCTTCTCTTTCAAATATTCCGCACGGCCCGGCACACCGGCAGCAGAGCTCGACGGCCAGGTTCCCGAGGAGGTCAAGTCGCAACGGCTGGCACGCCTGCAGGACGTGCTCAAGGCACAACAGCTTGCATTCAACAGAGACTGCGCCGGTCGGACCATGGACATCCTGTTGGAAAAGCCCGGCCGGCACGAGGGACAGCTGGCCGGACGTTCGCCCTACCTGCAGCCGGTTCATGTTCCCGCGGGGACGGCGCAAATCGGCGAGATTGTGCACGCAAAGGTCGAATCGGTTGGCGCAAACTCACTTTCAGCGCATATTGTAGGTATTCAGTGACTGACAAAATACGGATAGACAGGAACTTGAGACATACGGGAGGTCTGACAACTTGAGCCCGCGTTCCGCTCCGGGTGAAGTGGCCGCCAAGGAAAACGGCACGGCACAGACCGACAAAGACAGTGTTACTCTCGCCTTCGACGACAACCGTCTGCTGACGTCGCTGTTTGGCGAACACGACCAGCATCTTGCCTTGATCGAAAACCGGCTCGGCGTCGACATCACGCCGCGCGGCAACCAGGTTGCGCTGCGAGGTACGCCCGTTGCCCGCAACAGCGCGCGCCAGGTTCTGGTCGATCTGTATGACAGGGTCAAGCAGGGCCTTGAGATCACCACCGGCGATGTCGACGGTGCAATCCGGATGTCGACCGCCAGGCCGGAGCGCGATGAGCGAGGCGATGTCCGGATCCGCACGCAGCGCAAGGTGATCACGCCGCGCTCGCCTGGCCAGAAGGCCTATATGAAGGCCATCGGCACGCATGAGATGATCTTCGGTATCGGTCCGGCGGGCACGGGCAAGACCTATCTGGCGGTGGCCTGCGCGGCGGCTGCCCTGTCACAAGGGACCGTCGAGCGGATCATCCTGTCACGGCCGGCAGTCGAGGCCGGCGAAAGACTTGGCTTTCTGCCGGGGGATATGAAGGAGAAGGTCGACCCCTATCTACGGCCCCTGTACGATGCACTCTACGACGTTCTGCCGTCTTCCACCGTCACGCGCGGCATGAACGACGGCACGATCGAGATTGCGCCGCTGGCCTTCATGCGCGGACGTACGCTTTCATCGGCCTTCATCATTCTTGATGAGGCGCAGAACACAACACCGCAGCAAATGAAGATGTTCCTGACCAGGCTCGGCGAAGGCAGCCGCATGGTCGTCACCGGAGATCCGACGCAGGTCGACCTGCCGGACGGCGCGCAGTCGGGCCTGAAGGAGGCCATGGGCCTGCTGGACGGCGTCGAGGGCATCGCACAGGTCGAATTTACCGGCATCGATATCGTGCGCCATCCGCTGGTGGCGAGGATCGTCTCGGCCTACGAAAAGGCGCACCGGTGAGACAAGCCGCAAATGCCATGAACATCGAAATTCGAACCGATGCGGACGAGTGGGCCTGCCTGAAGGATGCCGAAGCACTGGTGCGGCGGGCGACGGTTGCCGCACTGAGCCGGGCAGCTCCTGACGGGAACGACTGCGAAGTTTCCATCGTTCTGGCCTGCGACACGTCCGTGGCAGAACTCAATGGCAGGTGGAGGGATAAACAACACCCCACCAATGTGTTGTCTTTTCCAGCCGCGCCGGGTCTTGTTCGCGCAGACCAATGCCCCCATTTCCTGGGAGATATTATCGTTGCGGCCGGAACGGTTAAACAAGAAGCCAGTGAACAGCGAAAGCCTTTGGAAACGCATCTGTGTCATCTTGTCATCCATGGTGTGCTACACTTGCTGGGTTTCGACCACGACAGTGACGAATCCGCCCGGCGCATGGAGAGCATTGAAATCGCCACAATGAACGATTTAGGGTATGGCAATCCATACGAGACCGGGGATCCGGCAGGAGCCGGCTAACGTCACGCGAGTGCTGCGTATTTGAACAATGGACGACGACCAAAGTACCGAAAAGACCAACGGGTCTCCCCACGCTTCCAACATTTCACGCACTCCGGAAAACGGCACCGGCGTGTGGTCACGCGTGCGCAATATCTTTTCCACCGAAAGCGACACCTCGCTGCGCGAAAGCCTTGAGGAGGTGATCGAGCAGCACGAGGCGGAAAACGGCAGCAGCGGCTTCACACCGGAAGCCCGCTCGATGATGCTCAATCTGCTTGAGTTCGCCGATATGCGGGTCGATGACGTCATGGTGCCGCGGGCCGACATCATCGCCATCGACGAGGCCGCGTCGCTGCGGGATCTGCTGGAGCTGTTCACCGATGCCAATCACTCACGGCTACCGGCCTATCGCGAGACGCTGGACGACCCGGTTGGCATGGTGCACATCAAAGACCTGCTGAGGTGGATGTCGGCGACCAGT
>JANQIR010000218.1 GCA_028282065.1 Aestuariivirgaceae bacterium | reverse complement strand
TGCCAAGCTGATCAAGGAAGACGGCGTTCAGTTCATCATGATGCTGGGCGGCGACACCTGGCCGGGCGTCCAGCCGATTGCCGATCGCGAAGGCATGCTGGTATCCACCTTGCTGCCGTCCGATCTGACGCCCGATACCAAGACCCTGATCGCGCCATGCGAAGTGCATCCGATCTACAACGTCACCGGTGTCGAGTGGTTGGCGCAGAACCAGCCGGACAAGAAGACCGCCGTGGTCTGCGCACAGGACGACAGCCTCGGAAAGCCGTCAGTGGCGACATATCTGGCAGCCTTCGAAGCGGCCGGCATCAAGGTGGTCGACGATCCGCTGTTCTTCGATCCGGCCACGACCGACTTTGCACCTGTCATGACGCGGCTGTTGTCGAAGAAGCCGGATATCCTGTGCCTCGATACCTGCTATGCCGACTATGTGCACCCGCTGTGCGAGCAGGCCTTCCAGCAGGGCTTCAAGGGTACGATCATTTCCTGCACGGCGGACTTCTATCCCAAGATCATCGAGAAGACGTCGAAAGAGTTCATGGAAGGGTTCATCTTCCAGTTCCCGGATTTCGACGATCCCGCGCTCAACGATCCGCGCGTGAACTTCAAGAAACCGAACGAGTTCTTCCAGGAATACGTCAAGCGGTTTGGCGCAGACGAATGGGGTGCCGTGTCGTGGGAGTATGCGTCGATCATGGACCTTTGGGCGGATGCGGCCGGCAAGGCAGGTTCCATCGCGCCGGCAGATGTCTTGAAGGCCATGAAGGCCGACGGCACCGGCAAGCATGCTTTCGGTGACGCCAAGTGGTGGGGCAAGGACCTGTTCGGCATCGACAACGCCCTGGTTGGAAACTGGCCCGTGGTGGTGATCGAAAACGGCAAGGCCGTGATCAAGGAGTTCAAGTCCATCCCGGACTGGTGGGACAAGCACAACGCCCTCATGGTCAAGCATTTCAAGGCGCTCGGCCAGATGTGGGATCAGCGCGGCTGACCGGCGCTCGTCCCGCCCGGTGGCGTCAATGCACACTCCCTGACCCCTTCCTCCTCGGCTGACGAGGAGGAAGGGTGTATGCTCCCTGTGCCGGAACACACGGGTTTTCCTGTCCATGACCGAGCTATTGCTGCAAACCGTCGTGAATGCCGTCTACGCGGCGAGCTACATGTCGCTCATCGCAGTGGGGCTGGTGCTGATCTTCGGTGTCATGGGGGTGATCAACTTTGCGCATGGCGAACTCTACATGGCCGGCGCCTACACGGTGGTTGCGCTATACTCTCAGATGAACGTGCCGTTTCTGGCTGCCGTTGCGGCCGGCCTGATCTTTGTCGGCGCGCTTGGCATACTTATGGAATATGCCTTCTTCCGGCCACTGAGGGACAATCCGCTCGGCGGGCTCATCGCCTCTATCGGCTTCCTGCTGATCCTGCAGACTACCGCGGTTCTCGGCTTCGGCGTGCGCATGGCACATATCAAACCGCCAACCCAGGCCAAGATCGAGTTGATGGAAGGCGTGGTGCTGACGCATCAGCGCCTGTTCGTGATTGTGGCAGCCATTGCCCTGCTATCAGCGCTCTACGTGTTTTTGCGCAAGACCAAGTTCGGCTGGGCCATGCGGGCCTGTGCACAGGATAAGGAAGCGGCTGCCCTGCAGGGAATATCGCTCAATCAGATCACCCGCATCGCCATGTTTATCGGTGCCGGTCTGGCCGGTGTCGCCGGCGCCCTGACCGCCCCACTGGTGAGTCCAACACCTTACATGGGCCACTCGGTCATCGTGACCGCCTTCATCATCATCATTGTCGGCGGCATCGGACAACTTGAGGGGGCGGTCGTTGCCGCGATCCTGTACGCCTTCGTGCATACATTCGTGACGACGTTCTTCGACGGTGTGGTGGCCGATATTGTCGGACTTGTCCTCATGCTCGTTGTGCTGGTGATCAAACCCACCGGCCTGTTCGGAGCGAAGGAACGTGCTTGAGCACCGTATCGTGAAATGGCTGTTCGCGCTGGCCCTGTTGGCCGGCCTTGTGTTGCTGCCGCATGTCCTGTCGTTCTCCCAGCGCGAGATCGCGGTTCTGCTGGTGATCAATGTCCTGCTGGTTGTCTCCTACCGACTGATGACGCTGACCGGCGAGTGGTCGCTGGGCCATGTGGTCATCATGGGGGTCGGGGCCTATGCCAGCGCGCTGTTTGCCAAGCGGCTGGGCGTGCCCGTGCCGCTATCCATGCTGCTGGGCGCAGGGTTGGCAGGCCTTGTCGCCGGGATTTTGAGCTTCCCATTGTTCCGCATGAAGGGGTTCTATTTCCTCATCGGTTCGTTTGCCGCCGGAGAGGTGATCCGGCTGATCTGGAAGTTTTTCTCCTATCCCTTCGGCGGACCGAAAGGCATCAAGCTCATTCCACCTGTGCCGGATCTCGGTTCGGTGGCATTCTACGAGCCGGAGAACTACTACTACCTGTGCCTGGTCGTCGTCGGTATCAGCCTGTTCATTCTCTACCGGATCGAACATTCCCGTATCGGCCTGACGTTCCATGCCATTCACTGGCAGGACAAGCTGGCGGAATCAGTCGGTGTCGATACGTTCAGATACCGCATGCTGGCCTTCGTGCTGGCGTCGTTTTTCGCCGGCCTCGCAGGAGCGCTCTATGCCCACTATGTCGGCACGGTGAACCCGACGCGTTTTGACGTGGAGGAAATGGGCTTCGTTTTGATCTGGGCGATTGTCGGCGGAACCGCAACCTTCTACGGGCCCATTCTCGGGGTCGTCGTTCTGACCGTCATCAACGAGATTGTGCTCAGGTCCTTAGGATTCGATACGGCCCGGCCGATGATCTACGGCGCAATCCTCATTGCGTCCGTATTGTTCCTGCCTAACGGTCTGGAAAGCCTGGTTGAAAAGGTCAAAGCAGCGTTCTCACGGCCCAAGCAGGCAAAGTCCGCACAGCAGGCGAGGGAGAGCGCATGAACGGTCCGATCCTCGAAGTGCGCGATCTCACCCGGGCGTTCGGCGGTATCATCGCCGTCAACAATCTCAACTTCGCGGTGAAGGAAGGCAGCATCCACGGACTGATCGGTCCAAACGGTGCGGGCAAGACGACGACCTTCAACGTGATCAGCGGTTTCTATTCACCAACACGCGGCCAGGTGATCTATCAGGGCCAGGACGTGTCGGGCATGAAGACCGCGAAACTTGCCGAGATCGGCCTGATCCGCACGTTTCAGGGCACCACGCTGTTCAAGGAGTTTTCCGTCATCGACAATGTGCGCGTCGGTTGCCACCGGTCGTCGCGCGCCAGCTTCTTCAGCCGCATCACCGGCGCGGACCGGGCTATCGAGGCGGCTGCGACAGAACGGTCGCGGGAATTGCTGGATTTCTTCAACATGGGCCATCTGGCCGATGACCCGACCAGCACGCTGCCGCACGGCCATCAACGCGCGCTGGGCATGGCTGTGGCTCTGGCGGCAGATCCCAGGATCATTTTGCTCGACGAGCCCTTTACCGGCATGAACCCGGAAGAGACCCAGCGCATGATGGACCTGGTGCGCCGGGTTCGGAAGCGTGGCGTCACGGTGATGCTGGTCGAACACGACATGAAGGCAGTCATGGGGCTTTGCGACATCATCACGGTGATGAATTTCGGTTCGCTGCTGACGGAGGGCACGCCGAGCACCGTGCGCAATGACCGCAAGGTGATAGAGGCCTATCTCGGGAGCGCAATCGATGCTGCTTGAGATCCGCGATATTCATGTCCACTACAGCGGGGTTGCGGCACTCAAGGGCGTGTCCATGCAGGTGCCCGAGGACGGCATCGTGACCATCATCGGTGCCAACGGTGCCGGCAAGAGCACCACGCTTCGCGCCGTCTCAGGCCTCACATCGATCAGCAGCGGCGAAATCTGGTTTGCCGGCGAGCGCATAGACACGCTGACGGCCGACAAGGTAGTGGCGCGCGGCATTGCCCAGGTGCCGGAAGGACGGCGGATCTTCCCCGATCTGACCGTTGAGGAAAACCTGAGGACGGGTGCCTTCCTGCGTAGCGACAAGTCAGATATCGAGCACGATCTGGAGAAAATCTTCAATCGGTTTCCGCGCCTGAGGGAAAGACGCCGGCAATGGGCCAAGACACTTTCGGGCGGAGAACAGCAAATGGTTGCCATCGGTCGGGCACTGATGGCAAGGCCGCGGCTGTTACTGCTGGACGAGCCATCGATGGGTCTGGCGCCGGTGGTCATCCAGGAGATCGCACGCATCATCAGGGAAATCGTACGCGAGGGCGTACCGGTGGTGCTGGTCGAGCAAAATGCCGAACTGGCGCTCGGACTTGCGAACTATGCCTATGTGCTGGAAACCGGTTCAGTATCGCTGGATGGCGCGGCGGACAATCTGCACGAAAACGAGCATGTGAAGAGGGCCTATCTGGGTGTCTGAGAACTGGGATCTGAAAGACCTGATGCAGGCGGGCTGGACATCGGCCGATCTGGAATGGGAACAGGCGGTGGAGGCTTGTGCGCTTGGGTTGGCGAATTCGCAGCCCGGCGAAAGTTCCGAACGTGCCGGTATCGCACTGCAAATTGCGCGCGAGACGTTTCAGGCCGCAGACCCACGCCTGGCGTGCGCCCTGGCCAATCAGGCCTTGTGCCTTGCCGGTAGCGACCAGGCGGCGGGACACAAGCTGCTCGCGGAAGCACAACGTGTCTGGAATGCCACAGCACCATGGATTGCCGCGATGGACGCGCCGCGCGTGGCACGCTCATCGCTGTTTCACATGCGCATGGAACAGCGCCATCGGGAGACCTACCGGTCGAACTGGCGGGTAAAATGGCAGGCGATGGCTGAGGAAGCAAAGACCAGGCTTGATGCGTGCAACCTCGACCAGCCTGTGGATACAGCTGCTGTGTCACAGGCGCTGGAGCGCTGGCGGCGGGAGCGACCGGCGATGCTCAACGATACGCGCAAACTGATGGCAGCAGCCTACCTCACGCTGCCGGGCACCTGAGGATGCCAAAGACCGTCCTTCCCCGCCTCCGGTATTTTGCCGATTGACAAGATAAGGCTGCTTGCAACACTCTGGCAGGCAGCAAATACGCGAGCTTACGGATCGCCTGATGCACCATCAGATGACAGACCGCCGCAACGGCCGGCGCGCAACGCGATGTGACCTGGTCACCTGACGGACCAGGCCAGTAATCTGGCCGCTTGTCTGACCACACTCGACAGCGCGTTGGACAACTTTGCTTGGCCCGTCTTCCCCGTCCGGCACCTGCGTGCCCCCGGCATACTATGACAGATCAACAGAATTTGCGGATTGCCGTCGATATCGGCGGAACCTTTACCGATACGGTTCTCATGGACCAAGACGGATCCATCCTTTCGGCCTGCAAGGTGCCGACGACGCGCGCGCCCGCCAGCGGCGCGATGGACGGCATCCGCCTGGCAGCAAATGAGGCCAACGCACATCTCGCAGACGTGGCCGGCTTCATCCACGGTACGACGTTGGCAACCAACGCCCTCATCGAGCGGCGCGGTGCGCGTGTCGCCTCGATTACCACGTCCGGCTTCCGCGATATTCTGGAGATCGCCTACGAGCGGCGCTACAGCCAGTACGACATCAATCTCGACAAGCCGGATCTGCTGGTTCCGCGAGAGCGATGCTTCACAATTCCCGAGCGCATGAGCGCCGGCGGAGCGGTTCTGCAAGAGCTCGATGAGACGGCGGTTGATCGTCTGCTGGACGAGTTGCAGGCAAGCGGCGCCGAGGCGGTGGCCATATGTCTGCTGCACGCCTATGCCAACCCGGCGCACGAGCAGCGTTTGCGCGATCTTCTGCTTGCCAGGCGGCCGGATCTTTCCATTTCACTGTCCAGCGAGGTTTCGCCAGAGGCCCGCGAGTTCGAGCGGCTGTGCACGACAGTGGCAAATGCCTACATCCAACCGCTGATGTCCGGCTACCTGCAAACCTTCGAGCAGGCGGTACGCAATGAGGGCATCACCTGCCCGGTTTTGATGATGACGGCGGGCGGCGGCATGACGACGATTGCGACGGCATCGCGATTGCCGATCAGGCTGGTTGAGTCCGGCCCGGCGGGCGGGGCAATCCTGGCGGCCCGGGTGGCGGCACAACGCGGCGCAAGGCAGGTACTGTCATTCGACATGGGCGGCACGACCGCCAAGCTGTGCCTGATCGACGAATTCCAACCGCAAACGGCCCGGCAATTCGAAATTTCGCGGGCACAGCGCTTCATCAAGGGCAGCGGTCTGCCGGTGCGTATTCCCGTGGTTGATATGATCGAGATAGGCGCAGGCGGCGGGTCCATTGCCAGTGTCGATCGCCTCGGACGATTATCGACCGGCCCGCAAAGCGCCGGCAGCGAACCGGGGCCGGCGGCGTTTGGACGTGGTGGGACCGCAGCCACCGTGACCGATGCCGATGTGGTCCTTGGTCTGATCGATCCGTGCGCCTTCGGTGACGGTCACATTGTGCTCGACCCCGGCAAGGCGGCAGATGCACTGGAGCAGCATGTCGCCCACCCACTGGAACTGGACACGGGGGCGGCCGCAGAGGGCGTTTCGCAGGTCGTCGATGAAAGCATGGCCAGCGCGGCGCGGATGCATGCGGTGGAATCCGGTAAGGATTTGGGCCAACGCACGATGATAGCATTCGGCGGCAATGGCCCGCTTCATGCGACCCGTGTTGCGCGCCGTTGCGGTGTCAGCCACATCGTGATCCCGCGCGATCCTGGCGTCGGCTCTGCGCTCGGCTTCCTGTTTGCACCGGTTTCCTTCGAAATTGTCAGAAGCCGCTATACACGGCTTGATGGCTTGGACACTCAATACATCAATCCGCTGTTTGGCGAGATGTGCGCTGAGGCGGAGCAGATCGTCGAGGCGGGCGCGCCCGGCAGTTCCGTCGTGCGGCGGCGCTCTGCCTTCATGCGCTATCACGGCCAGGGCCATGAATTCGAAGTCGTCCTGCCCGACCGGCCATTGCAGCCCGATGATATCGCTCAGATGCGTTCCAGTTTTGAACGCGCGTATGCCGGTCAGTTCAGCCGCAGCGTGCCGGGTATGGCGATAGAAATACTCAACTGGGCGGTCAAGGTTTCAACACCGGCCCGACCGGTCACACCGGTTCCAGCCTGTTCCTTTGGCAACGTGCCTTCCCCGGACCGGACACGGGAGATCCGATGCGACCTTACAGGCAAGAGTGTTGCAGCGCAGGTGATCGATCGGGGGTCAATGCAGGCCGGTCAAAGCCTTCGCGGCCCGGCTCTGATTGTTGAACCGCAGACCACCACGTTTGTCAGCACCGATTTCACTGCCCAGATGGACCTCGAT
>JANQIR010000185.1 GCA_028282065.1 Aestuariivirgaceae bacterium | reverse complement strand
CGGCAAGTTCGACCGTGAGATAACGCTGGTCGGCAACGTTGGCGAGGTAGCATCATCCACAAGGGACGAATGCCCCCGGCGAGACACGTCTGCTACGGCCCTCGCGGCACTTGAACCGGTCTTCGACCCGCCGTTACAGTGCCGTGCGGGTCGAAGACCGGTTCAAGTGCCGCGAGGGCCGAAGCAGACGTGTCTCGCCGGGGGCATTCGTCCCTTGTGGATGATGCTACCTCGCCAACGTTGCCGACCAGCGTAATCTCACGGTCGAACTTGCCGGCATCCATCGCGGCGATGGCGCGCTGATGGCTTTGCAATGCCAAAGCGTCCTGTCTTTGTCTGCTGATCCCATAGGCGCGCGCAACGTTTTCAGCGGCAATTCCCATTTCCGGATCGCCAATGGCGTCGGGCGCGAAGCGGGCGCGGCCGTAAAACCGCGGCATGTCTGCCGGGCGCCATGGCTTTTCGACCCGCCATGGGGCTCTTGATACGGATTCGACGCCGCCTGCCAGGTAGGCTTCGCCCGCGCCTCCGGCTACGAGATGACAGGCCGTCACAATCGCCTCCAGACCGGCACCGCATTGCCGGTCCACGGTGACGGCCGGTACGGACTGGGGCAATCCGGCGGTCAGTACGGCGACGCGGGCTATGTTTCCGCCACCGCCTGCCGCATTGCCGAAAATCACGTCGTCTATCTGGTCCGGCTGCAGGCGGGCGTCTTGGAGTGCCGCCCGGAGGACCGGCGCGGCCAGGTCTTCTGCCGGGATGTCGGAGAACATGCCATAGGCACGGCCGATCGGACTGCGGCGTGCGGCGACGATCACAGGCCGGCGGCTGTCATCCTGGCTAGAGGGGGAGGAGCCTTTGGTCACCGGTGTTCATCCATTTTTGGACGGTTCCTGTCTCGATCTTGCCGGTGGCAGTAAGCGGCCAGTCCGCCAGAGTAAAGAACTGCCGGGGAATTTTGTAGCGCGGCAGTACCGAACTGCAAGCGGCGGTTAGCGTTGCTGCATCGGTGAGGACTGCGCCTGCCGCGAACTCGACGACGGCAACCAGAGCCTGGCCCAGATATGTGTCGGTCCGTCCAAGAACAAGCGCTTTCACGATATCCGGCAGGCTGCACAGGCAGACCGCAATTTCATCTGGATATACGTTATTGCCGCCGGTGATCACCATGTCGTCGCAGCGCCCGAGCAAGGTGAGGGTGCCGTTGCTGTCAAGCTTGCCCAGATCGCCGACACTTGCCCACGGGCCGTCCCGGCGTAGTCCGGATCCGTCGTCGCCAGACACGTAGCCACCGATCACCTGGGGGCTGCGCACATAGATCATGCCTGCTTGGCCGGGGGGCAGTTCCTGTCCGCCATCACGTATCGACAGCGCCACACCCGGGAAGGCCTGTCCCACGCGGTTGCCCGTCAGATCTAGAGTCCCGTCCGGTTTCCTGTCGTGGTGGGCGGTGGAGACAAAGCCCAGCTCTGAAGCGCCATAGTATTCCGTGATATCGGTATTGGGGGCAACGTTCGACACACGTTCCAAGAGGTGTCGTTCCAGTCTCGCTCCGGCTGTGGTGACCTGGCCTAGAGCGGGCAAAGTTTCTCCATGGTCGTCGGCGTGCCGGCACAACGCCTCTAAGACAGTGGGCACGGCAACCAGCCGGCCGATGGCTTTCTGCGACAGAAGTTGCCAGACGGCGGATGGCTGAAATCGCGGTAGGGCGTAGAATGTTGCGCCAGCATCGAGCGTTTCCATGAAGGCATAGAGTGTCAGCCCGTGCGAGAGCGGTCCCGGGGCAAGCGTGTGACTGTTCGCGTCGAGGTTGAAGTGTGAGCGTCCGGCTTTGGCACTGGCTCGCCAGGTTTCTCGCGAGCGCATGAACGCCTTGGGCTGCGATGTCGTGCCGGAGGTGAATCCGATCAGAAACGGATCGTCACCCGGTGGCGGGGACGTGTCGCTGGTTGCCTCTGCGGCATCGCGCCACTCTTCGTAGTTGATGTCTGCATCAGGGCATAGCACTGGCAGTCCGGGTGTCGCTGCATCCGCCCGGCCGTTTGCGCAGATGAAAATGTCCGGCGAGGTACTGGCCAGTGCCTCCCGAAGCTGCCCGGTTGGCCATGCCGGATCCATGAGAACGATGCAGCAGCGCCGGGCCAGTGCCGTGGCCAGCAGTTCGATGACCACCGGGTGATTTCCAACCGCCAGGGCAAATACCGGGATGTGCTGTGGCAGACTGCCGTCTCTGGGACGTCTGGGCAGTGAAGCGAGTGCCGCATAGATGCGGCCGGTTCTGGCCCACAGCTCCTGGTAGTTCAGCGACTGTCCACCGACGACAGCGGCCTGCTTGTTGGCTTGCCGGGCGGCATGCTGCTTGAGGGGTCGGGCTAGCGGCACGTGCTCTCATCCGCAAGGTTCAACAGGATCTTGCCGTTCCGGTCTGCCTGTGCGTTTTCGCTGAAGGCGGTTCGGTAATCGGTCAAGGGATAGATATTGGCGATGGGGCTGGCAAGCGTGCCGTCCGTGACCAGCCGTGCCGTTTTGGCCAACGCGTCCGCAATCTCAGGCCGGGTGCGGCGATGCACCCAATCTCGCAACGCAAGCAGTTCAAACCGGATGTCTTGCCTCAGAGGCCGTTCCCGGCCGAGCGGCTGGCCCGACAGCAAGCCATAGTGTAGGCAATGACCGCCCGGTGCCAGGGCGTCGATCATGACCTCGCCCGTCGTGCCGCCTACCGCATCCAGTGCCAGGTCCGGCGCTGCCCCGTTCCATGCGGCACGCAACTGCGAGGACAAGTCGTTGCCGTTGTCCGTGACAATCAGACGTTCGATGGCCGATCCGCCGAGTGACGCCGCTGAAGCCTTGCTGCGGACAATTGCGACCGGCTCTACACCTCGCGCGTTCAGGAGACGGATAAGCATGCGGCCTATGGTGGAAGCAGCCGCCGAAATCACCACGCGCGTGCTTGCCGATATGTCCGCTGCTTCGGTCAACATCAACCAAGCGGTCATCGGATTAATGTAGCTGGTGGCAGCGTCTTCATCGCTGAGGTTTGGGTCCACGGCAAAACACCACTTTGCCTCGGTCACCTTGCGGGATTGCCAGGCCCCCGCGCTTCCCAATGGCAAAACGCGGGTGCCTACGTTGAGGCCGGACACATCGCCTGCTACGGCCTCAATCACGCCAAATCCCTCAAAACCGGCGACAAACGGCAGTGAAGTACGCGAGCGGTATGCTCCGGAAATGGTGATGAGATCTGACGGGTTTATCGCTGCAAGCTGCATTCGCACGCGTACCTGCCCGGGCGCCAGTGATGGGGTTGGGCAGTCTTCAAGCTGCATTGCCTCAAGCGGTTCGCCGAAGCGATGGACCATGAGTCCGGGGTTTTCAGGCGTTGAAACCATAGAGCGGTCGTTGTTGTTGCATGCAGGATCAAAGTCTTGACGGCTGATCGTCTAAGCTATCTGTTATGCGGCCTCAAGCTAACTGTAGAGCCCTTTGGCACCCGATGGATGATACCCTTCAATTTACGGTTCCGTTTCGTGATGTGGACATGCATGGCCATGTCCACAACTCAGTGCATCTGGCCTATTTCGAAGCGGCGGTCAGCCATTTTCTGCGGACGAATAATCTGTCCGTTCACTTTGATCCTGCCGGACCGCTTGTCTGGCATGTTCGTAAGGCAGAGGTTACGTTTCACGCTCCTACCCGGTACGACGATGCCATCAGGCTCAGCTGTGTTCCTGCATATCTGGGCCGCACGAGCCTGCGCTTTGACGGTCGCATGACGGGCGTAGCGCAGGGCGACCTCAGAGCGACCGCGGAAATTCTCTGGGTCTGTGTCGATCCGCGGGCGGGCCGGGCCGTGGCTGTCCGCGAGGACGTACGTGCGGCCATCGGCGCCTACTTGCCGGATGACCAATCCGGGTAGGCCTTGCGGACAGCGCGGGTTATCACCGCTGCCAGCACGACCTTGACAGCATCGCCGGGAACGAATGCCATGGAGCCCATGAACGCCTTTGAGAATGGAATGGCTGCAGCGAAAGCCACCCAGGGAATGCCGATAGCATAGACAAGCCCGATTCCGGCCAATGCGAGGTAGGCAAGAGACAATCCGAAGGGTGGACTGCCACCGTGGCGCTCGAACAGCCAGCCGATGACAAAGGCGGCAAACGGCCAGGACAGCAGGAAACCGCCGGATGGACCCAGGAAGATTCCGAAACCTCCGCGTCCGCCGGCCAGCAACGGCAAGCCTGCGGCGACCAAAGCGAGGAACAATACCATGGCGAGCCCACCGCGCTTGGAACCGGCCAGTGCACCGGCAAGCATCACGCCAAGCGACTGGGCGGTAATGGGGACGCCGATCACCGGCAGTGTAAGTGGCGGGAACAGCCCTAGTGCCGCCGTGAGTGCTGCGAACAGCGCAACGTAGACTATGTCTCTGGTTGTCATCGCTTCTTCCCCCTTTGAGATCGATGAATTTTCAGTGGTTGTCCGAACCCGATGCGCTAGATCTTCGGATCGTAAGAGCGGGCTTCGATGGCGTCTGAAATGTCGTCCGACATACGCAGCGTGCGAACGATCACCGGAATAGCCACGGCGACGATGCTGCGTTCAAGGCCGCGTACTTTTTGTGCCTCGCGTACATCGCGGGTGATCGTTGCGAGAACCGGAATGAAACGCAGCGCCAATGACAAAGCAAGGCTGACCTTGGCCGGATTGACGCCGATATAGCGCAGGTACCACAGTCCGCGTTCCATTGCGTCGATCATGTCCGATGTCCGCGTGGTCAAGGCGATCAGGCCGGCAAGCATCAACAAGGATGCGAACCGCAGAACAATGAAGACCGCCATGGTCCAGCCGGTGATCAGACCCTGTGCCACGAAGAGAACTGCGAGTATCCAGACCACAGGACGGATCTGTGCCCAGGCGCTGGCCAAAGTCAGACCCGCGACATAGTAGAGTCCGGCCGTTGCGGCAAAGAACGCAGCCACAATGGGCAGGTCTGAGGCCAGAAAGATGAGCGTGCCCGCGATGACAAGGGTCAGAATCTTAAATCCGGCAGGCAATCGATGCAGGACGGACGTGCCCGGGTGATAGAGCTCAAACATCAGGTCATGGTCTTTATATAGCGTTCGAAGGCAATTCCGGGAACTTCATCGAACGCCACTTTTCCGGCGTCGAAAACGATGGCGCGATCAAAACCGCTTAGCAGGTCCAAATCGTGGGAGGCGACAATCACGGTCTGGTCGAGCGCATTGATCGCCTCGATCACGCGCTTCTTGTTGCGTAGGTCCAAAAGGGTGGTTGGCTCATCGAATACGATGTAATCAGGGTCCATCACCAGTACGCCGGAAATGGCCAGAAGCTGTTTTTGGCCACCGCTGAGCAGGTGAGACGGGTGCGTGCGGTGATCTTCCAGGCCGTAGCGGGATAGGATTTCGTTAGTCCGTCTGGCGATTTCCGCCTTGTCGAACCCCAGATTCTTCATGCCGAAGGCGATATCTTCCTCAACGACCGGAAAGACGATCTGATTGTCCGGGTTCTGAAACACGAATCCGACCTTACGGCGTACCGCCTTACCGTCGCGCCGGGTGTCCAGTCCGTCGACTGTTACCGATCCCCGGTCAGGCAGGAGCAGGCCGTTCAGCAGCCTTGCAAAGGTACTTTTGCCCGAGCCGTTGCTGCCGGCGATTGCGATGCGCCGCTCGCTCAAAGTGAGCGTTATGCCCTTGAGGACCTGCCGTTCCCCGTAGGCATGGTGTACGTTGGAAACTTCAATCATCGGGAAACCGGGCGGTGGACAAATCGTGGGGACGAAACCCCGAGTTCAACGACATCCATCCGGCCCGTACCAACGCCGGAGAGAATTGCGGGTCTGCTTAGCGGTGGTAAACTTGCTTGTCCATAGTGCGTTCGCGCGTGCGCCGGGCCATCCGAACCGGTTATTTACCGGTCCATGCCGGTTTGCGTTTGCCAAGAAAGGCCTCCATGCCTTCCTTAAAGTCGGCGCTCATATAGCATTCGATGATGAGGTCGCTGCAATCTGCGCCTGGCCCGTCGGTCCGCAGGCGTCGCAGCGTTTCCTTGGTTGCACGCATGGTCAGCGGTGCGTGTTCCGCCATAGTTCCGGCAATCTCCATTGCACGGGTTTGGACGTCCTCCGGCCGGTCCATGACCTCGTAGATAAGGCCACAGGCCTTGGCGTCGTCCGATCCCAGCAATGTGGCCATCAAAATCATGTCGCGGACACGGCCCATGCCAACCAATGCGGACATGCGGTTCAGGTTGCCGATGGACAGGCAATTGCCGAGGGTGCGCGCAATGGGGAAGCCGAATTTCAGGTTCCGGTCGCAAATCCTGATGTCACAAGCAGCAGCGATCGCAGCGCCGCCGCCTGTGCAGGCTCCTGTTATCGCGGCAATGGTGGGGACCGGGCAGCGTTCGATATCGCCCAGGACACGGTCCATGCGCTCTTCGTAGCCGATGGCGTCGTCCGGCGTTGAGAATGCGCGAAACTGGGTCATGTCCGTGCCGGCGGCAAATGCCTTTCCACCTGCACCGGTTATGATGATCGCCTTTACAGGATCCTCCAGCGTGGTTTCGCGGCAAATTCGGCCGAGTGCCTCGTACATTTCGAAAGTGAGGGCGTTCCGCGCTTCAGGCCGGTTCAGGGTGACAATTGCGACATTACCGCGTGTTTCATGTAGCAGGTCGCTCACTTCGATACTCCGTGCAGAAAACACTAGCCGTTGCGATTGGCGGCGAGTTTGCGGTCAACCAGCGCAACAGTTTCGTCCAGGGTCTCAAGCGTCTTACCTTGTCTCTTTGCGAGTGTCTGCACAAGACGGTCGACACGTTCAATATTGGGCGCTCCAGCGGCCACGGCCCGGGCGGCCGATGACGGTTTCATAAGGCCTTCTGCGGCCTTTGCATATTTTTCGAAGGGAACCATATCGGTGGCATCGGCGCCGAGGGCGATGCAAATTTCGCAGACCCAGTTGTAGATCCGGGCCGACTTTTCCACCTCGCAATGAACAGCATCCCGGATAGGCCTTGGGTCACCCTCCTGGATGCAGCGATAGTTGCCAGTGATCAGCATGGCCCATTTGGCAAGTGGTACGAATGGCGATGAGTGGACCTTGAGCTTTACCGGTAGTGCGATTTCTTCGCCGTCGAGATCGAAACGGGCGGCTTCAATTTGAGCCTCCAGGTCTGTCAATATCGCGGTATGGGCCGGATTCTCGAAGGCAGCCACCTTGAAGTTGGTCGGCAGGCCGACTTGCAGGACATTCACCGGTTTGTCGGGAGGGCGAAAGGCCTGCGGATCCGGACTTGCCAGGGTTATCAGTGATGGATTGAAGTCCTGCCAGACCCAGGGATCCGCGTAGCTATTTTCGAGGCCGGGCGTGTCGCGGGGCAGAATCCGCCATATATAGGGCAGCGGCGGCATATTCATGATCGACACGCACGGTTTGCCGCTCCTGGCAACTTTGGACAGCAATTCGTGCACGCCCGGTGCGCCATATTGCGGTTCCTGCATGGCTAGAGCGATGAGGTCGAAAGCAGATGGGTCGATGTCTTCAGCGCCGCTTGCCATGAGGGTCCCCGGCAGGTTGCGCGAACGCACCTCAATAAGCCCCTCGCGACCGCGGACCGGCAACAGCACAACGGCGCCTTCGGAGTTGATCAGGCTGGCTTCTGCCGGCAAACAGACCAGATGGACGTTGTGTCCCGCCATCAACAGTTTTGTGGCCAGAAGAGAACCATATGAGGCTCCGAGTATCAATATTCTGTAGCTGGCGGACATGGCGTTCGGGTGCCTTTGTTGCGAGTGTATTGTAGAGGCTCTCAACGGCCGGCGAAGACTACCGTAAGAGCCGGAAGATCGACGTTGCGGGAACCGCCCGCTCAGTGTCATGGCTATGCTGCTGAATTCCAGGGGTGTTTCCGCACCGCAGAGCCCGGTCACGGGCAGCGGGATCGCAAGATATCGGCGGGGCGGCGGAAAAGGCTGTGCCTGCCGGTGTGCACAGTATATCCGTGCGATATGTGACCTGCGGCATTTCTACCGCATGTAAATTCTGATCTGCGGTGGTAGGTCTTGTCCTGGAGACATTGCCTGCCAGACACCGCGCGACGGTCCTCATTTTGCCGTGTGGTGGTCGGATTTAATGGCAGGCCTGGGTCCAGTAGGGAATCAATCGCATCGACGAACAAGGAAATGGCCAGACGGAGTGGTCATTTTGAAGCAGGCTGATCGACTTGGAGGCATTTTGTCATCGAGCCGTGGCACGTTCATGCGTAAGGATTGGCTGATTCGATTTCGATTTTTTGGCACGACCGGTACAAAGCTTGCAGGGTGACCACTGAGATGCCGGTTCATAAAGATGGCAAAAGATCTGATTGCGTCGGTTGATTTGTTACAGACGGCTTTCAGCGCATGCATCGAATTCGGTCAAAGCAAAAACGAAAGATGAATTAACCTGCGGAAGTTCCGCGTGCGGTGTTAGTGGCAACAGGAGAAGTGATTTATGACGGTTCTGGGGAACATGGATGCAATCGTACGCAGACCACTTCATGACCAGTTGGTTGAACGATTGCAGGCATTGATCGTCGATGGAGAGCTTGTACCCGGTGAAAAGGTCGCCGAACGGGAACTATGTGAGCGTTTCGGCGTCTCTCGTACGCCGTTGCGTGAGGCATTGAAAGTTCTGGCATCGGACGGTCTTGTCAGTTTGATGCCGAATCGGGGCGCTGTGGTAAATGTGCTTACGCTTTCCGAACTGGAAGAGGTGTTTCCCGTAATGGGGGCTTTGGAGGCATTGTCAGGGGAATTGGCTTGCGTACATATTGAAGACGGTGAGGTCGAATACATCGAGGATCTGCATCGTCGTATGCTGCAGTTTTATGATGCCAGGGAACTGACCGGTTATTTCCGTCTCAACCAGGAGATACATGAGGCAATCCTGGTGGCGGCCCGCAATGGGACGCTGATGTCCCATTATCGAACGCTTGCCGTGCGGGTTCGGCGGGTGCGGTACCTGGCCGACATGTCGCCCGAGAGCTGGGCGAGGGCCGTGGAAGAGCACGAGATGATCCTTGCTGCATTGAAAGCCCGGGATGGTCAGCGTCTTGCGGGCATCCTCAAGGATCACCTTCAAAATAAGTTTGAGACGGTACGCGAATGGATCGAGAAGAATCAGGTGGACCGGCAAGCAAGCAAATGATCGTAACCGGCGGAAGAACGGAAGGGCCTTCCGCCATACATCTAATGAGGCTAAGGGCGAGACCATGGAACCGCCAGGCATTGCGCTTGGACTGACATCGGTCATCGTTGCCGTAACCAACGAAGTGCCCCGCGTGCTGGTTGTGCGGCGCATGCGCCATGACCTTGCAACGCCGGCGCAACGTGGATCGTCTTCAGCGCAACTAGACAGCCCTGATGCCCTGCCGTTCGGTCCTTTCGATCCGGTGACACACCGCACTCCGGAAGAGGGGCTGTGTCGCTGGGTCGAAGAACAGACCGGCCTCAATCTGCGCTATGTGGAACAGCTGTATACGTTCGGCAACCGGTTTCGCGACCCCCGCGAACTACATGGCGGGCCGCGTGTCGTTTCGATCGCCTATCTGGCCCTGGCCGAAGAGGCGGACGTTGCCGGAACCGGTGCGGCACAGTGGTGCGACTGGTATGGCTACCTGCCCTGGGAAGACTGGCGCAACGGTACGCCCGACCTTGTGGACAAGGTGGTCCGGCCGGCACTCATCAGCTGGATTCGCGAAGCGTCCTCTGCCGCTGTAAAACGCGAACGTGAGGAACGTACCGATGTCTGTTTTGGACTGGACAAAATGGCGGTTTATGACCGGGTGAGGACGCTCGAACGGTACGAACTTCTTTACGAAGCGGGGCTCGTGCCCGAAGCGCACCGCGATCATAGTGAACGGGTGGGCGCGCGGGGTGTGCAAACGACGGATTTTGCGGATGGCTCAGGGAAGGCGGCGCGTCTGCTCGGGCCGCCGATGGCGTTGGACAACAGGCGTATTCTGGCCACGGCGCTCGGCCGTATCCGTGGCAAGCTGGCGTACCGGCCTGTTGTATTCGAGCTGCTTCCAGACGCTTTCACCTTGCTGCGACTGCAACGTGTTGTGGAGGCTTTGGCCGGAACCGGGCTGCATAAGCAGAATTTCCGGCGCATGGTGGTCGCGGGCAATCTGGTCGAACCGACCGGAAAGATGGATCAAACCGGCATCGGAAGACCCGCCGAACTGTACAGATTCCGCAGAGAAGTCGTACGAGAGCGGGCTTCGGTCGGAGTCGGCCTGCCAAACCGCAACGCGGCTGATTAGTCTTCTCCTGCATCTTGGGCGCAGAGAAATCTGTTGATTGTACTCTAAATGAGCATATATATTTTATGCTCAACGTGAGTATAATGCGACCTAGACCGGGAGGATTGCGATGTCAATTTTGACCCTTGACGCGGGCGATGATGTCCGCGTGACGGAGCATCTGTATGAGCGTGTGAAACGTGTAATCCCTGCCGCCGAATGGCTGGGGCATGTGCCTGCGATTGCGCGGATCAACGAACTAAAGAACGAACGCAATGCAGTCGTCCTGGCTCACAACTATCAGACGCCGGAGATCTTTCATTGCGTAGCCGATTTTGTCGGGGACTCGCTTGCGCTGGCCCGTATGGCGGCCCAATCCGATGCCAGTATCATTGTCATGGCCGGGGTTCATTTTATGGCCGAAACCGCCAAGCTTCTGAATCCGGACAAGACAGTCCTGATTCCGGACGTCAAGGCTGGTTGCTCGCTTGCATCTTCCATAACGGGCGCCGATGTGCGGCAGTTGCGCGAAGCTTATCCCGGCGTTCCGGTGGTCACATACGTCAATACCTCTGCAGAGGTGAAGGCGGAAGCCGATATTTGTTGCACGTCCGGCAATGCGGTGAAGATCGTGGAATCGCTGAACAGCCGCCGTGTGATCTTCCTGCCTGACGAATATCTGGCGAGCTATGTTTCCAAACAAACGGATGTGGAAATTATTGCCTGGGATGGCCGATGCGAGGTGCATGAACGTTTCAGTCCCGATGAAATCCGGCAATATCGGGATGACAATAGCGGTGTTGTTGTTGTGGCACACCCGGAATGCCCGCCGGACGTGCTTGCAGAGGCGGATTTTACTGGGTCGACGGCGCAGATGATCGGTTTCGTCAAGGAAAGCCGACCGGAAAAGGTTCTGATGCTCACCGAATGTTCGATGAGTGACAATGTTGCAGCGGAAGTTGGCGATGTTGAATTTGTGCGACCTTGCAACCTTTGTCCGCACATGAAGCGTATCACTCTGGGCAAGATCCTGCAGTCCTTGCGTACCTTGGAGCCGGCTGTGGAGATACCTGACGATCTGGCCGCTCGGGCGCGGATAAGCGTTGAACGTATGTTAGCTGTGGGTTGATGTGATGAGTGCAACGTTTTGTGAGGCCCGGGAAGGGTATTTCCATCAGGCAAGAGTGATTGTTGTTGGCTCAGGGGCGGCCGGAATGGCATGTGCGCTCGCCCTGGCGCCGCTTCCTGTCTTGCTGATTACAAAGACGGCCGGATTGGTCGGTGGTTCGAGTTTGCTGTCGCAGGGCGGCATAGCGGCTGCCCTTGACCCGGATGACAGGTTGGATTGGCATGCCGGTGACACGGTTCGGGCCGGTGCCGGGCTGTCCGATCAAAACGCCGTCAAAGGACTTGTGCGTGACGGGCGCGACGAAATTCGCCGACTGGTGGCATCAGGCTTTGCAGCTGACACCCATGCAGATGGATCGCTCAGACTGGGTCTGGAGGGTGCGCACAGCTACAATCGGATTGTGCATGCCGGCGGTGACGCCACGGGCGAGACTCTTGTTGCACTTCTTAGCGCCGAGATTGTCCAGGCACGGTCGGTCCAGGTTCTGACACGAACGGTTGTGACAGACCTCATTACCGAACGTGGGCGCGTTGCGGGGATTGAAGCTTATAGTGATGAGTTCGGCTGGATGACGCTGAGGGCCCCGGCGGTCGTGTTGGCAACAGGTGGTGCGGGCGCGCTTTGGGCGGAGACAACCAATGCGGCAGAAGCAACTGCCGATGGCCTTGCTATGGCAGCGCGCGCTGGCGCCTTGTTGGCGGATCTTGAATTTATGCAATTCCATCCAACAGCCCTGGTGGCGGCCGGCCAAAGTGCAAGCCGGGAGCGCATGCCCTTGTTGACAGAAGCTCTACGCGGTGCAGGCGCCAGTCTGGTGGATGAGGCCGGTAACTGCTTCATGAAGGACACTCACCCGCTGGGAGATCTTGCACCAAGAGACAGCGTTGCGCGGGCAATCTGGCGCAGGCGGGCGCAAGGCGAGCAGGTCTATCTGGATTTAAGACCGGTCTTGTCGTCCGGTTCGGCGCAGGACTTTCCGCAAGCGGTGTCCTTTTGTGTTCAGGCAGGCTTCAATCCGCGCTCCGAACCTGTGCCCATTGCCCCGGCGGCGCACTACCACATGGGTGGAATTATGGCGGATGAGGCAGGCCGCAGTTCCCTTGGTGGTTTGTGGGTGTGCGGCGAAACTGCAAGCACAGGCGTGCATGGTGCCAACCGCTTGGCGAGCAACTCGCTTACGGAAGTGCTTGTTTGGGCTCGAAGGGTTGCAAATTCGATTCAAAGCGCCGAGGTGCAGCAGCCCTTGCGCCTTTCGGCGATCGGTGCGTCCGGCCCGGCGGGCATGCGACCGGCGCGGACCGGTGTGGCATCAGCCAGGTCAAGCGTGCAAGACATCATGTCACAAAAGGCCGGTATCGTCCGCTGTCAGGATGGTCTTGAGGAGGCGCTGTCGGACCTTGGCGACCTGGAACAACAAATTGAGCTTGCAGCCTCCAGTACCTGTGATTCTGGGGCCGCATTGAATTTCAATGAGGTGTGCGGCCATAGCGAAACCCGCAATATGGTTCTGGCTGCCCGGCTGATCGTGCTTGCGGCTCTTCGCCGCCAGGAAAGTCGCGGGACTCACTTTCGTCAGGATTATCCGCAGCAATCAGCAGCGTGGGCGCATCGTCAGAAGTTGTCCTTTGCGGATCTCACTGCCGAGGAGGTGAACCGTCATGCAAGTTCAACCTGTTGATCGCCTGTCCTATCAACCTTTGATTGACGCTGCGTTGCGTGAAGATCTGGGATCGGCGGGGGATGTAACCACCAATTCGGTTGTATTGCCGGACAGCGTGATAACCGCGCGGATTGTTTGCAGACAGGACGGTGTGCTTGCCGGATTGCCTGTGGCACTGGATGTTTTTGGGACGTATGAGCCCGATATTGTCATTGAGCCGTTGCGCAGGGATGGGGAGGTGGTTCGCGCAGGCGATTGTGTCGCCGCGCTCGAAGGGCCTGCTCGTGCCATTTTAACATGTGAACGCACGGCCTTGAATTTCCTGATCAGGCTCAGCGGAATTGCTTCGGCGACCCGCCGGGCCGTCGAGGCAGTGGGTCCGCACAAAGCGCGCATTGCTTGCACGCGCAAGACCACACCGGGTCTGCGGTTGATTGAAAAATACGCGGTGCGCGCTGGTGGCGGTGTGAATCACCGCTTCGGGCTCTTTGACGGTGTCTTGATAAAGGACAATCATATTGTTGCTGCAGGGGGGCTTGCCGCCGCGGTCGCGCGGGTTCGGGCTGCCGTCGGTCATATGACGAAGGTTGAAGTCGAATGCGATACGCTGGCGCAGGTTGAACTTGCGCTGGATGTGGGTGTCGATGCGATCCTGCTGGATAACATGACACCGGATGATATCACGATCGCCGTTGATCTGGTTGCTGGCCGGGCGCTGACGGAGGCCTCTGGTGGTATCACTCCGCAATCTGTCGGCGACTATGCTGCAACCGGCGTTGACCTCATTTCGCTTGGCTGGCTGACACACAGCGTGACAGGCCTGGACATCGGGTTGGATGTTTAGCGCTGGGAGGCACACATTGCGGCGCAGCTTGTGTTGATTTGATCGCCACGCATTACCCGCCCGTTAGTCGGGGCAGGAGATAGACCTCCGTATCGTCACCTACCGGCAGGTAGCCCGGATCGCGGTGGACCTCGCCATCGATCCAGATTGATATGCCACGGTCAAGCTGTGGTTTGAGGTTCGGGTGCTGGTCTACGAGCTTTTGCAGCACCCGCGCCATGTCCGGGGCGTCTATGTCGAGCTCGGTCTGACCGTCCGTCGCCGACTTCAAAGAACCCCATAAAATGACGCGGGCCATATGTTCCAAGCCTGTCTTTCCGCCGGTTACTCCGCGGCCTGAGGTTTGCTGGCGGTTCCCGCATCTTTGGCGGCGTCCATGGCCCTCAGAACCCGTGGAGGCGACATCGGCAGTTCCGTCAAACGAACGCCAGCGGCATGCGAAACCGCGTTGGCGATGGCGGCTAGCGGTGGCACGATCGAGGTCTCGCCAACACCGCGAACCCCATAGGGATGGCCTGGATTGGGCACTTCGACGATGACTGTGTCGATCATCGGCAGGTCGGATGCCACCGGGATGCGGTAGTCCAGGAAGCCTGGATTCTGCAAGCGGCCGTCTTCACCATAGATATATGCTTCGTTCAACGCCCAGCCGATGCCTTGTACCGCGCCGCCCTGGAACTGTCCTTCGACATAACTGGGGTGGACCGCCTTTCCGGCGTCCTGACACACGGTATATCGTGTGACGTGGACACGGCCGGTTTCCGGGTCGACTTCCGCATCGACAATATGGGTCGCGAAGCTCACGCCCGCACCACCGGCGTTGGTTTCGTAGTGCCCGGCAATCGGTCCGCCGGTCTGTTCCGCCTCCGCGGCGATCTGAGCCAGTGACAGTGGTTCAAACTCACCCGCGTTCTCGCCGGCCGGTTTGGCGTGACCGTCTTCCCAAACAACCGCTTCCTCGTCGATGCCCCACATTCTTGCGGCGCGTGCGCAGAGTTTCTTGATGGCGTCGCGAGCCGCGTTGATGGTGGCCAGGCCGCTGGCAAAGGTCACGCGGCTGCCGTCGGTCACGTCGTTATGGCCAAGCGAGGACGTGTCGGCGATGATCGTGCGGACCTGATCATAGCCGATGCCAAGTTCCTCGGCCGCCATGAGGCCCATCGAGGCGCGTGAACCGCCGATATCCGGAGTGCCGACTGCCAGTGCCACAGTTCCATCGATATTGATGTTCAAGGATACGCAGGTTTGACCGCCGAAGTTGAACCAGAACCCGCAGGCAACGCCTCTGCCCTGATTTGGTCCCAGGGGTGCGTTGTAATGCTCATGCGCTTTGGCGGCCTCGAGCGTCTCGGTCAGGCCAATGCGTTTGTACTTCGGCCCATAGGAGGACTTGTCACCCTCACTAACTGCGTTCTTAAGGCGCAGCTCAATCGGGTCCATACCAATGCGCGATGCAAGTTCCTCAACGACACTTTCTACCGCGTATGCAGCCATGGGAGCGCCCGGAGCGCGATAGGCAGCCTGTTTCGGCCGGTTGGTGACGACGTCATAGCCGATGGTGCGAACGTGTTCCATGTTATAGCAGGAAAAGGCGCTCATAGCGCCCAGTGACACCGGCGAGCCCGGGAACGCGCCACCCTGGTATTTCAGCTCGGCCTCGCCAGCGGTGAGCCGTCCGTCCCGGGTAACACCGATCTTCACCGTGATGACGGTGCTCGATGTGGGCCCGGAAGCCTTGAAGACTTCATCGCGGTTCATGACGATCTTGACCGGCCGGCCGGCCTTGCGCGACAGGGCCATGGCAACCGGCTCAATGAACACGGTGGTCTTGCCGCCAAAACCACCGCCGATTTCAGATGCCGTGACCCGTAGCTTCGAGACGTCAACGCCGAGCAGGTCGGCGCATGTATTGCGGACCATGAAATGACCTTGCGTGCAGCACCACAATTCACCGGCGCCATCCGGGCCAACATTTGCCATACAGGCATGCGGCTCAATGTAACCCTGGTGTGTGGCTTCTGTCCGGAACGTCCGCTCAATGATCTCATCTGCCGCTGCGAAACCGGTCTCGACGTCGCCATGCCCGAATTCACATCGGCTGGCAATGTTGGACGGCCGGTCAGGGGCAGGGTCCATGCCTGCCGTGATCATACCCTCGTGCAGCAACGGCGCGCCGGGCTGCATGGCGGTTTCCACATCCGTGACATGCGGAAGGATCTCGTAATCGACCTTGATCAGTTTGAGTGCCTTTTTGGCGATTGTGGCGCTTGTCGCCGCCACGGCGGCGACTGCGTGACCTTCGTAGAGAGCCTTACCGCGCGCCATGACGTTGGTGAGGATATTGCGATCTGAACTGTCGGCGTTGAAATCGTCTTTGGTGACGATTGCCTTGACGCCTTGCAGTGCCATGGCCTGCGATACGTCGATAGACTTGATGCGGGCATGCGGATGTGGGGAGCGAAGTACTTTTCCAACCAGCATGCCGGGGGCGGAAACATCTGCGCCGAAACGGGCCCGGCCGGTGACCTTTTCCAACCCATCCGGGCGGAGTGGCCTTGAGCCGACGAGTTTCAGGTCTCGGTCTTCTTCATACAGAGGTGCGCGGGCCATGGGTCAAGCTCCTCTCATTTCTGCCGCGGCATCCATGACGGCGCGGATAATCTTGTCGTAACCGGTGCAGCGGCACAGATTGCCGGCGAGCCAGTAGCGAACTTCCGTTTCCGACGGATCGGGATTTCTTTCGAGTAAGGACTTGGCGGCAACCAGGAAACCCGGCGTGCATATGCCGCATTGCAGAGCGGCATGCTCCAGAAACTTCCGCTGCAACGGGTGCAGGTTATCGCCGTCGGCCATGCCTTCGATGGTCGCTATCTCGCGGCCCTGCATTTCGGCGCCGAGCATCAGGCAGGCGCAGACCAGCCTACCGTCTACAGTGACGCTGCAGGCACCGCAGTCGCCTGTACCGCACCCCTCCTTCGAGCCGATCAGGCCGAGCCGGTCGCGCAGCACGTCCAGCACCGTTTCATCCGGCTCGCACAGATATTCGACCGGATCGCCGTTGACTATGGTTGTCACATGTATCTGGCTCATGAGTGACCCCGCGCACGCTCCAGGGCGATCAGGGCTGCCCTGCGGGTCAGAACCCCTGCCACCTTGGTGCGGTATTCGATTGTTCCACGTTTATCGTCGATCGGGTTGCAGGCGGCCGACGCCGCCGCGGCGCAGGCTTCAAGAGCCGCGTCATCAAGCGATGTGCCGATCAGGGCTGCTGCTGCATCTTCCACGAGCAATGCTGTTGGAGCGACAGCGCCGAGGGCGACACGCGCGGCGACACAGACACCCTTATCGTCAAGGGTCAGACTGACCGCCGCGCCAACCACGGCGATGTCCATCTCGGTGCGTGGAATGAAACGCAGATAGGCATCGCCGGAGTGTGCCGGTCGGGCCGGCAAATAGATCGAGGTGACGAATTCGCCTGCCGAGAGCGATGTCTTGCCAGGGGCAACGGCAACATCTGCCGCCGGAATATCCCGCGTCCCACCGGGGCCTGCCACGCGTACGGTCGCGTTCGCGGCGATAAGGGCTGGAACAGAGTCCGCGGCCGGTGAGGCATTGCACAGATTTCCGGTCATGGTGCAGCGGCCCTGAATCTGCGTCGAGCCGATCAGTTCGGCTGCCTCGACGACGCCCGGCCACATGGTGGCAACACCGTCATGTTCGTTCAAAGCTGCCGAGGATACGGCCGCCCCCATGCGATAGCCGCCATCTTCTTCGATGATGGCGTGCATTCCGTCGATCCTTTTGATATCGACGATCAGGTCCGGCTCAGTCATGCCGGATTTCATTTGGACCAACAGATCCGTTCCGCCCGCCAGGACGCGTGCCTGACCACTGACATTGGCCAGAAGCGCCACCGCGGCGTCTATAGATTCAGGTGCCTGATATTGCATTCAACCCTTCCACGCTTCCAAACTGCCGGGAGATGCCGTTGACCGGCGTCCTCCCATCTAAGTCGGAAAGCGCGAAGGCTGCAAGAGGATTGCATTCAATCGGGGCGCATGTACCCCGTTCGAACGGACCGGTTCCAATCCTTACAGGGCTTCTTGAAGTTGTTTCAGGTGATCAAGAGTTTCCTGAGCCCGCTGCTTCTTGGCGTCGCTGGTCGCGTCAGTGACGTCTTCTTCGGCGTTTTTAATCTGTTGCGCCAGACGGTCAGCGTCGAGTTCGGCCATGGGAATGGCTTCTTCGGCCAGAACAGTCAGTCCGGCCGGGTTGACCTCGGCAAATCCACCGCGAACGAAAATGCGTTGTTCGCTGCCAGCCTCATCGGTGACAGAGACAACGCCGGGCTTCATGGTTGACAAAACCGGGGCATGTCCGGGCAGGACACCGAACTCGCCCTCGCTTCCGGGGACAACAACTTGACGGACATTCGCCGACATCAGCAAACGCTCCGGGCTTACCAGTTCGAATTTCAGTGTATCGGCCATGGGCTTAGGCCCTTTCTAGTCCTTGTTCAACTTGCCATCAAACATGGTAATGGCGGCAGCAAACTTGTCGCGACAGCCCGGATTGCAGAACCCGACAACCTGTCCTTGATAGCGGACAAGGCTGTCGCCGGATACTGGTTTGCCCGACCATGGGCAAACCTCGTTGATGCAGTCTTCCAGTGCTGGCGCTTTGTTGTCCTGCATCCGGCAACCGTGCGTTTTAAGCCGCTTCCGCGGCCAGACGCTCGGCCTTCTGCTGGGCTTCTTCTATGGTGCCGACCATGTAGAAGGCAGCTTCCGGCAAATGATCGTAGTCGCCATCGCACAGGCCCTTGAACGCCTTGATGGTGTCTTCAAGGGCAACCTGAACGCCTGGCGATCCGGTGAACACCTCGGCAACGTCGAACGGCTGCGACAGGAAACGCTCGATCTTGCGGGCGCGGGCCACGGTCAGCTTATCTTCCTCTGACAGCTCGTCCATACCCAAAATCGCAATAATGTCCTGCAAGGCCTTGTAACGCTGGAGAATTTCCTGGACCCGGCGGGCCACCGCGTAGTGTTCATCGCCGATGATTCTCGGATCAAGCATGCGAGAGGTGGAGTCGAGCGGGTCAACAGCCGGGTAAATGCCCTTTTCGGAAATGGCACGCGACAACACGGTGGTGGCGTCAAGGTGAGCGAACGATGTGGCCGGGGCCGGATCGGTCAGGTCGTCGGCCGGGACGTAAATCGCCTGCACCGAGGTGATCGAGCCGCGGGTCGTTGAGGTGATGCGCTCCTGCAGCGCACCCATGTCGGTGGCCAGTGTCGGCTGGTAACCCACGGCAGAGGGAATACGTCCGAGCAGGGCGGACACCTCGGAGCCTGCCTGCGTGAAGCGGAAGATGTTGTCGACGAAGAACAAAACGTCCTGACCTTCGTTGCGGAAATGCTCTGCAACGGTCAGTCCGGACAGGCCAACACGCGCACGGGCACCGGGCGGCTCGTTCATCTGGCCATAGACCAGCGAACACTTGGAGCCTTCACCGCCGCCTTCCTTGTTCACGCCGGATTCGATCATTTCCCAGTAGAGATCGTTGCCCTCGCGGGTACGCTCGCCAACACCGGCGAACACCGAGTAGCCACCGTGGGTTTTGGCGACGTTATTGATCAGTTCCATGATCAGAACGGTCTTGCCGACGCCGGCACCACCGAACAGGCCGATCTTGCCGCCCTTGGCATATGGCGCCAGCAGATCGACGACCTTGATGCCTGTCACCAGAATTTCGGCTTCCGTGGACTGTTCGACATATTCCGGAGCTGCCTGGTGAATTGCGCGGGTATCGGATGTCCTAACCGGGCCGGCTTCGTCCACCGGTTCGCCGATGACGTTCATGATCCGGCCCAGGGTGCCTTCTCCAACAGGAATGGCGATGGGTGCACCGGTGTCCAAAACCTCCTGACCGCGAACCAGGCCTTCACTGGAGTCCATGGCAATGGTGCGTACGGTGTTCTCACCGAGATGCTGCGCAACCTCCAGAACCAACCGGTTGCCGCCGTTGTCGGTTTCCAGGGAGTTCAGAATTTCCGGGAGATGTTCATCGAACTGTACGTCGACGACGGCGCCCATCACCTGACGGATACGGCCTGCCTTGCCGTTGCCGGATGCGGCCGCGGTCTTGCTGGCTGCCGGTTTTTTCGCAGCTTTTTTGGCTGGTGCTTTCTTGGCTGGTGCTCTGGCCATCTTGTCTGATCCTCATTCTGGGGCGTAAGCCGGTTTGCCACGCCTCTAGAGATTTCAATGTAAACTCGGGTTTTCCGGAAAAGGCTTGCCTTACAATGCCTCCGCGCCGGAAATAATCTCAATCAATTCCTTGGTAATCTGTGCCTGACGCTGGCGGTTGTAGCTCAGCGTCAGCTTGTCGATCATGTCGCCGGCATTACGGGTCGCATTGTCCATGGCGCTCATGCGTGCGCCCTGTTCGGAGGCGGCATTCTCGAGAAGGGCGCGGAAGATCTGCACCGAAATGTTGCGCGGCAGCAGCTCCTCCAGGATTTCGCTTTCGTCAGGCTCGTAGTCGTAGATTGCCCCGCCGAGATCCATCGGTTGGGCATCGCCGGCCTGTTCAATCTTTGCAGGGATCACCTGCAGCGGTGTCGGAATCTGCGAAATGACAGACCTGAACTCCGAATAGAACACGGTGCAGACGTCGAACTCGCCTTCATCGAACATCGTTAGCACACGATTGGCGATGTCCTGCGCGTTCTCAAAACCCACACGTTTCACCGAACGCAAGTCGATCGTGTCGATAATCAGGTGACCGTGGATCCGCTTGAGAGCATCGAAGCCCTTCTTGCCGACACACAATATCTTGACCGTCTTGCCGTCTGCGATCAGCTTTTCGGCACGTTCGCGCGCCAGTTTTGCGATGGACGAGTTAAATCCGCCGCACAGTCCGCGTTCGGCGGTGCAGACCACCAGCAGGTGGACATCGGATTTGCCGGTGCCGGCCATCAGCGGCGAGGCGCCGTCGCGGCCTTCCATGGCGGCGGACAGATTTGCCAGCACCGTGGCCATGCGCTCGGAATAGGGCCGCGCAGCTTCTGCGGCTTCCTGCGCACGGCGCAGCTTGGCGGCCGCGACCATTTGCATGGCCTTGGTGATCTTCTGCGTCGCCTTAACGGACGCAATCCGATTTCTGAGTTCCTTGAGACTTGCCATAGCCCGTCGTGAACCTTTCCTCTTGCCCTAAAAGGTACCCTCAGGGTCAGGCTGCGAATGACTTGGCA
>JANQIR010000166.1 GCA_028282065.1 Aestuariivirgaceae bacterium | reverse complement strand
GAGCTTCCGGACCTTCCTGCCTGTATCTGTTGAAAATCTTGTAGCCTGTCTTTCGCGAAATGCCGAACTCACGGCAAACTGCGCTCATGCTTTCGCCTTTCTCCGGAACGTTCTGTCACCTATGTCTCGGGTCTCTCAAAAATAACTTAGTTTATGGATTATCCGGCGAAACCGCATCGGGCTAACACCAGGCTAACACCCGGTGCAACATTATGGGCTTTGATCGGATTGCTGTTCGGGCGCTACGTGGGCTGAATTGCAAACGCTACCGCGAACGATAGAAGAACGATTATCACCGCTGCATACTCGCCTACAAAGACAAAAGGCTGCTTGAGGATGAAGTCATGATCGTGCCAGCGAAAAAGCGATTGCAGGGCAACTCTGCCCGAGTAAACGGACCGGCCTAAGATCGCGAACATGAATATGACCAAAAACACGAAGGACCAAAACACGGTTGTGAGAGCTACTGTTAGTTGCACAACGCCCGCGCGCCCGCCTTCTGAGTAGGAGGGGGCGATTCCGGTAAAATCTTGGTAGTAGAGAGATATTGTGTCTCTGATAGCGTGCTCACTTTGAAGAAACCAAAGCACGTCGCCTCCTCTGAAGGCGTGAAAAGCGGACATATAAATCAATGTGAGCAAGATCGGTATTAGTGCGCTTAGTGCGAAATCAAAAACAATAACAAGCGCGATCAAGAAATAATTCTTGATCGATTTGGAGCGATTTATCAAGAAACGAGTCTGTGTATACGAAACGATATCGATAGGAATATTTATAATAGCTCCTATCAAGAATAGTAAAATGATCACTAGCGGGACACCGATGAGTGCTACAGAGCCGGTCCAGTCATCGAAATTAGCCAATATGGTGTAAAACTCTTCGTAGGTCGTGCCTACGCTCAAAAACACAAACATGAAACACAGACAAGAGGTAATCGATACCCGTTTCAGAGTGCGCCATGAGAAGTAGCGATCTCCGTAAATTGATGAGAGGCCATCAGACGCCATCGCAAGAAAATTTGGTGCATTAACATCATCGATGAGCCAAAGCGAAAACTGTTCTCGCAGTTCAGGATATCGCTGGTTTAGGTGCTTTAGGATGAAATAAACCGCACCAGCGATGCAGAATCCCAGTATTACTGTTGGGTACGTATTCCCTATGTATGTGATCAGGTCTTTCATTCGACACCCATAGGTCCCGGCACATAGATGCGGCGCAAAGGCACAATATGCTGGACAGACGGCGATAGCTTGCCGTAGTGGCGGTAAACCAGTTCTGCCAACGCAGGGCCGTCGATGAGGCGAACGTTCGGCTTCATCTGTTCGTACGTGACGGCGTCCGCAGAGAAACCTCCCAGGGTTACGAACATTCCGAATTCGCCAAGGGCAATTGCACCATCAAGCTTTTGAATATCTGGCCGGCCAATCGTGTTGAACGTCTGCTTGCACTGCACCTTGATAAGCGGGGGTTCGAATCCAAGTTCGTCACGGTGTGCGATCACATCAACGCCACCGTCCCCGGTCTTTTTCGTCACGCGGGCATGGTAGCCCATTGCTTCGAGTAGGCTTGCCACGAAGTGCTCGAACTCTTCATCGCTAATCGCGGACTTCAAACGCTTGAGCACGTAGTCGTCGGTGTTTTCGGCGACTTGCTCTGAGACAGTTTCGGCACCTTTGTCGTCGAGCGCCGCCACGTCCTGCACATCTCCCGCGAAGGCGCGCAGGAACTCGTCTGCGTTGTTCGCGACCTGGAACAGCGTCAATGCCGACCCGATTTCATGCAATGCAGATTGAGAGAAAGCAGCGCGAGGCAGATGCGCCACCCATCGCACCTTCCGGCGCTGCAAGGTTGCTTCGTGACGTGCATTCGGTTCAAACGTGCAGGAGGCTTCGGCAATGCCCAGGTTTATTGTGCGGTCGGATTTCGACGGGTAAATGATCCCATGGCCCGGCTGTATTTCATGTGCGAACCGGAATAGAATGCCTGCCCAAACCGGGATAGCTCCCTTCTTGGCTTCAGGATATGTCTCCAAGAGCTTTGCCTTAATCGCTTCTCGGTCCTTGGGAAGGTCCAACACATTGCCGATTTCAGGCCACCCTATGCCGACGTAGTTTTCTTCGATTGGCTCCATGCCAACATCACGTGGCATGTGTATGCCCCAAAGCGCTTTAGGTTCGGTCACTCATTATCCCCTCTCCCCGGATCTGTGCCCCCCTGAGTCCCAGAAGATTGCCGCGGCTTCCTAACCGTTTTGGGGTTCACCCCTTGCTGTGCGCTCAACGCCCCGATCGTAGCTTTCAATCGCTGTATTGCTGCTCCAACGGCCCCAGCAGTCGTGATGTCCGTGAGCTGCTGAACCGTCTTGTCGTAGCGGGTGGCGATGAAGTGCAAGCTCAGCCCTCCTGACTGCGGATGTCAAAATTCATGATCGGAGCAACAGGTAAGAAATACACCAGTAGAATACCGTATAACATATGTTGACCGTCCGGAAGCGATCCTATTTTCTCGTCCGATTTTGCGCTATGTAATGGTTGTGTAGTGTGGTGAGTTCGTATTTAATTGCACTCAACCGTCATCGGTATTTTCCATCTATTCTGAAAAAGGGGAGTCTTCAAACCATGGCAAAAGGAAAAGGCGCATTCTTTCCGGAGCTCTCGAGCGACGGCGACAGGCTCGGCAAGGAGTTTTTGGAGTCGCCAAAGAAGTTTGCGGCCCGCTTTGGGATGGAGCCTGAGGATCTCGCGTGCCCGCCTGAGGCGCACGATGCCTTTGCCCGCGGCGAGAAGTTTGCTGAAAAGGCGAAAGTCTCCGGTTTCCAGCCGGATGAAGAGTCGATGGCACAGCTCAAGGATCTGGCGAAGGATAGTTTCGGAGACGATTTTGTCGTTTCGTTGATACCCTTCGGTTTGCAGTTTCGCGAACCAGCCAACCTGGTGGCGGCGGATTTGACCGCAACCGGCTCCGGGACGGTGACATGGCTCGATACGGATGCCGATGTCGACGGCTGAGCGTTTCGTTCTTGTTGTTGGGCAGTACCCGGATATCCATGTCGAGACCGTGATGAAGGCCCTGGCCGCCAATGGTGTCAGGACAATCTGCCTGGACCGGCATGGACCGGACACCGTTTCGGTACGGCTGGGGGCTGCGGCGGCGAACGCGGAGTTGAACACTGGCGAAGGCTATGTGCCTGTGTCCCGGTTCGCGGCGGTTTGGTGGCGGCTCAAACCTGCGGCGCCGGTGGAGTTTTCAGGCGGCACCGGCGATGAAAACGAACGCTTTCGCTGGTCGGAATGGAAGCAGTTGTTGGGCAGCCTCCAGGCCCTGACGCCAAATGCCTTTTGGTTGAACGATTTGCAGAAGAACCGGCAGGCGGCCTTCAAAACCAGCCAGCTGGTGATGGCGCAGGCCGTTGGCCTGGAGATCCCCGATACCGTTATTAGCAATGACAGTTCTCAGGTAATGGGCCTGTTCGAACGGCACCGGCGGGTGGTCTACAAGACGCTCAGTTCCTATCTCATCCCGCCGTATGACATCATCTATACCAACGAAGTTTTCCCGCAAAATATCGAAACATCCCGGGAAAGCATCCGGCTCGCTCCGGGGATTTTTCAGCAATACGTCGAAAAGGACTTTGAGCTCAGGGTAACGGTGGTCGGAACCCGGGTGTTTGCCTGCCGTATTGACTCGCAATCCGATGACGTCACCCGCACGGATTGGCGGCGCGATCAGTTTCGCGACATGTATTCGGCGTTTACCCTACCGATAGAAGTGGAGGACAAGCTCCTAGACCTCCATCGGCGGCTGGGTTTGCATTACGCGGCTTACGACTTCGTTGTCGAGACGTCCGGCCGGATGGTGTTCTTGGAGTGCAATCCGGGAGGTCAATGGCTCTTCGTTGAAAATGCCACCGGGCTGCCCATCACCAGCGCAATAGCGGAAGATCTGAGCGCTGAGGCCGTGACAGGCCGGGCGGTTGAGCTGTGCTGACGCAAGCGGAAAGCGTTGCATTGGCAGATGGGCTTTCCGCCTTCTCTCGGGGCTTACCGGACAGTGACCGCAAAGAGTTGGATCGGCTGCTGTTTCTGGGGCTTTCCGGACATGATCAGCTTGCCCTGGTGCCGCCCGAAGCAATTTTGACCGGGCCGGAGATTGCGGTGCTCGATGCGGCCAAAGGGCGGGTCGAGGCGGATCAATGCGCCGAGATCCACAGTCTTGTGGTGATCTTGAAGGCAACACGCCGGTGTAACCTGCGGTGTACCTATTGCCGTGCATGGCGGGATGATGACTCGCCCGACATGTCATTTGATGTGCTGGCGGAAATATTGGCGCAGACGCTTACTTTGCCCGGATTGAACCACGTTGAATTCATTTGGCACGGCGGTGAAGTGACCCTGCTGGATCGTTCGTTCTTTCTCAAGGCCATGTTTTTGCAGGCCTGCTTGAAACAGCCGGGAACACGCATTCATAACTCGATCCAAACCAACGGCGTTAAGATCAGCGACCCCCTGCTACGGCTGTTTAAGCATTACGGGTTTTCCGTTGGGGTTAGCATTGACGCACCAAGGCAGTTGCATGACGCCTTGCGGCTGAACAAGGCGGGCCGTCCCACATGGGATAAGGTGCGCTCGGGAATTGCGGCCATGCGGGCTTATGACCTGCCGCTTGCTCTGCTCTGTGTGGTTGGGCCTGGAACGGTAGAACTCGGCGCGCCGGCATTGCTGGAAGATCTGGCGGATTTGAATGTCCGCGACGTGGGCCTGTTGAACATGGTGCCTGAGAACGGCTGCGAGCGTCAGGCGCGGTCCGATGCATTTATCGATTGGCAGGTTTATTTGGAGTTCATGGCGGAGGTTTACACTGTCTGGCAGGCGCATTTTGCGGACCGGCTGGTTCTGCGGGAGCTGGACGATCTGCAAAAGGCGGTTCGCGGCGGGCGGCCTTCGCTATGCTATTTCGCGGGAAACTGCGCCGGGCATTACCTCACCTTTGAACCTGATGGCAAAGTTGCGGCATGTGACAAGTATGTCGGTCTGTCGGAGTTCCGGTTTGGCAGTTTGAAGGACCGCAGTCTGCCTGATCTCTTTCGGGAGTCGCGCAATCTGAAGTCTGCAAGGCAGGACATTGACGACGGCATGTCGCAAATGTCCGGTTGCCGTTGGTATTGGGCGTGTCAGGGCGGCTGCCCCCATGACCGGCGGCTGACGCATGTGTTGGGCAGGGCGGAACCGGATTGTTGCGGCTATGCCCCTCTGTTGGAACATATTGCTGCGCACCAAACCGGTGAACAGTCCTCAATTCTACCAGGTAAAACAGGGAGTGGTGTCAAATGAGCGACGAAAAGAGCGTTAGGATCGATCGCGAGGAATTGGGCGATCTGCAGGATCGGCTTGCAGAGTTCATGAAGGACCTGCCGGACAACCAAAGGGGAGCATTGGAACTGGTGCTTGCCCGTGCTGCGAGTTCGCAGGCGCCGAATGAAGTTGTAAATGGTTTCCTTGATGTGACGCGCAAGGATAAGGATGCCTCGCTTTCGGTTCTGGCGCGGGCACTGGATGGACGTTCCAACGTTCCGACTGCCGCAGGCAACTGGTTTTACAATATCTGGACCCACCACCATAAATAGTATAGCGCGGGTGCCGGCTTGCCCGCTTGGTGCAACCTATGGTTTTGCCCGGGGGTTTCCTAAGGCATATTCTGTGTGAGCTCACCGGGATGCCGGCGTGCCTATAGGATTTAGGAATGTTTTCAGCAAAAGTGTCCGCACTTTTGCGGTTCGAACCGGCTTCGGCGACATCCAGTATGCGGTGAACGGCGCCGGCGAACTGGCCATGCGCCGCGGCGGCATAGAGGACCCGCGCCAGTGGTTGTTCGTCGACAGCTTCGACAACCTGTCCACCGGCGGCATCTCGCTGGGCACCAAGATATTCC
>JANQIR010000116.1 GCA_028282065.1 Aestuariivirgaceae bacterium | reverse complement strand
CGGCCATCGGATGCCCCGCGCCATAACCGGTCTTCTCGACTGGGCCTTCTCGCCGGGTTGACGAGGTGTCTCATCAGGTGGCTCCGAAGTTGGGGATGGAGCCGTCTGCACCGGGGTCGTATCAGTCGATTGCTGGGCCGCGGCCTGACCCAGCTGAATCGTCTCGACCGTCGCTAACAAATCTCCCTCATTGATGCGGTCGCCGATATTCACCTCTAGGGATATCACCCGCCCGGCAACCGGCGCCGGAATCTCCATACTCGCCTTATCGCTCTCCAAGGTCAGCAGCGACTGCTCCTGCTCGACCTGATCACCAACAGCAACCAGAAGCTCGATGACCTCGACATCTTTGAAATCGCCGATATCCGGCAACAAGACCTGTTCCAATTGCGGCTCACCGGCCGACGCTTGAGCCGCGGATTCCGCAGGCGCCGAAGGGATCTGTTCTTCCGCGGCCTCATCGGCGGATTCGGTCGTCGCTTCGACCTGTGGTTGCGCTTCGGCTTCCGTCTCGGTTGCGCCGGACGCCGCTTGGTCCGCGGTCAGGGTAAGAATGGGATCGTCCCGATTGATCTTGTCGCCCAACGCCACTTTCAACTCGCCGACGACGCCGGCCTGCGGTGACGGAATCTCCATGCTGGCCTTATCGCTCTCCAGCGTGATCAGCGGGCTCTCGGCCTCGACTCGATCACCGGGCTGCACCAGGATCTCGATAACCTCGACATCATGGAAGTCGCCAATATCGGGCAACAAGACTTCAATCATTTGTGCCACGTTTCTGTCTCCGTATCACTGTCTGAGGTCCAATGGCTCACCTGTCACTCAGACAGTGGCGGGGTTGGGCTTATCGGGGTCGATTTTGTAGGTCTTGATCGCCTGCGCGACCAAGCTGCTATCGACTTCGCCGGCATCGGCAAGCGCCTTTAACGCCGCAACGACGACATAGTGGCGATTGACCTCGAAGAATTTGCGTAACTGCGAACGCATATCCGAACGACCGTAACCATCGGTGCCCAACGTCACATAGTCATGATCTCCGACATAGGGGCGGATCTGTTCGGGGAAACTGCGAATGTAATCGGTCGCCGCGACCAAGGGTCCTTTTTGCTTGGCCAGCGTGCCGGTCAAATAAGGTACGCGCGGCGTGTCCATCGGGTGCAGCATGTTCCAGCGTTCGACATCGGCCGCCTCGCGATACAGCTCGGTAAAGCTGGTCACACTCCAGACATCCGCGGCGATGTTCCATTCGTCTTCGAGCAGCGCCGCAGCGGCAATGACCTCGCGCAGGATGGTGCCCGATCCGAGCAATTGCACCCGCTTCTTCTTGCGTGAGCCCTGCCGGTAGAGATACATGCCTTTGATAATGCCGTCCTCGACACCCTCGGGCATGCCCGGCTGGACATAGTTCTCGTTCATGACCGTGACGTAGTAGAAGACGTTATGCTGGTCTTCATACATCTTCTTCATGCCGTCACGCAGGATCACCGCGAGTTCATACGCGAAGGTCGGATCATAGGCGCGACAATTCGGGATGAACGCCGCCTGCAAGTGGCTGTGGCCGTCCTGATGCTGCAAACCCTCGCCCGCCAGCGTCGTGCGCCCGGCGGTGCCGCCGAGCAGGAAGCCGCGCGCCTGCATGTCCCCGGCCGCCCAGGCCAGATCGCCGACACGCTGGAAACCGAACATCGAGTAATAGATGTAAAACGGGATCATGGTCACGCCGTTATTGCTGTACGACGTGGCTGCGGCAATCCAGGACGACATGGCGCCGGCCTCGTTGATGCCTTCCTGCAGGATCTGGCCTTTCTTATCCTCGCGGTAATACATCACCTGGTCGGAATCGACCGGTTTGTAAAGCTGGCCGAGCGACGAGTAGATCCCCAGCTGGCGAAACATCCCCTCCATACCGAAGGTGCGCGCCTCGTCCGGCACGATCGGCACGACGAACTTACCGATCGCCTTGTCGCGCGTCAGACTGGTCAGGAAGCGCACGAAGGCCATCGTGGTCGACATCTCGCGATCACCGCTACCGTCGAGCAGCGCCTTGAAGGTTTCGAGCGGTGGAATGACCAGCGGTTTGGCCTCGCTACGGCGGCTCGGCATGTAACCGCCGAGTGCGGCACGACGATCGTGCAAATAGGCCGTTTCCGGACTGTCCGACGATGGCTTGAAGAAAGGCGCCGAACTGATCTGGTCGTCCGGAATCGGAATATTGAAACGATCGCGGAAGGCCTTGAGCGCATCCTCGCCCATCTTCTTCTGCGAATGGGTGATGTTCTGGCCTTCACCGGCTTCACCCATGCCGTAACCCTTGACCGTCTTGGCCAGGATCACGGTTGGCTGCCCCTTGTGGCGCATGGCCGATGCGTAGGCGGCGTGAATCTTGATCGGATCATGCCCGCCGCGATTCAAGCGCCAGATGTCTTCGTCGGACATATTGGCGACCATCGCCGCCAACTCGGGGTACTTGCCGAAAAAGTGTTCGCGCACGAAGGCACCGCCGTGCGCCTTGTACGATTGGTAATCGCCGTCGACCGCCTCCTCCATGCGTTTGAGCAACAGGCCGTCTTTGTCGCGTGCAAACAGGGGGTCCCAGTAACCGCCCCATATCACCTTGATCACGTTCCAGCCGGCACCGCGGAACTCCCCCTCGAGTTCCTGGATGATCTTGCCGTTGCCCCGTACCGGACCGTCCAGGCGCTGTAGATTGCAGTTGACCACGAAAATCAGATTGTCCAGACGCTCGCGTGCGGCAAGCGATATGGCTCCCATGGATTCCGGCTCGTCCATTTCGCCGTCACCCATGAAGGCCCAAACCTTGCGATCACCGGGATTGGCCAGGCCGCGATCGCGCAAGTACGCCATGAAACGGGCTTGATAGATCGCCATCAAAGGCCCGAGTCCCATGGACACCGTCGGGAACTGCCAGAAATTGGGCATTAACCAAGGGTGGGGGTAAGACGACAGGCCATGCCCGTCGACCTCCTGGCGAAAGTTATGCAACTGCTCTTCGCTAATACGCCCTTCCAGGAAAGCGCGCGCATAGACACCCGGGGCCGAATGTCCCTGGAAAAACACCAGATCGCCTTCCTGGTTGTCATTGGTTGCACGGAAAAAATGATTGAAGCCGACGTCGAACAAGGTCGCGCTGGATGCAAAGCTGGCAATATGGCCGCCCAGCTCGGTCGCAATGCGGTTTGCCTGCACGACCATGGCCATGGCGTTCCAGCGCACGAACGACCGAATGCGCCGTTCCATCGACTGATCGCCGGGAAACGGTTCCTGCTTGGTCAGCGGGATGGTGTTCAGATAGGCCGTGTTGGCACTGTACGGCAGATACGCACCGGATCGGCGCGCCTTGTCGATCAGCTTTTCGAGCAGGTAATGGGCCCGATCCGTCCCTTCGTTTTCCAACACCCCTTCGAGTGCGTCAAGCCATTCCTGTGTTTCCTGGGGATCGAGATCCGGTTTTGCTGCCATAACGCTGAAATCCCACGCCGGTAGAAAAATCAAACGGCGCGCCTTGGCCCGGCAGCCGTCACTTGTCGGCGGCAAGTAAAGCAGAGGATGGCACGACTTTCTACACTAAATTTTGGATATTTTTATATTTCAATAACTTACAATTATTCTTATAATAGACAATCGTCCTAAATTTTATCCGCTCACAGACAGCGAACGCGTACGCTCGTGACCTTTTCATTCGCTCAATTGTGGTTTTGCGCGGGAAAACGCGATGGAAGCGTTCAGCCGAAAAGCCAGATCAACGAGGCATAGCGGGCCAGTTTGCCCGCGCCGACGAGCAATACGAAACTCACCGGGTCGACCCGCATCAAGCCGGCAATCAAACATAAAGGATCACCGACAATCGGCAACCATGCCAGCAACAGGCTGGACCTGCCCCAACGGCCGAACCAACGCTCGGCACGCGCCATGTCGGTTTCATCGATCCGCAGCCAGCGTGCATGCACCATGGCATTACCGGCCCGCCCCAATAGATAGGTCGTCAAACTACCGAGCAAATTGCCCAGCGTTGCCACAACAAGTAGCGGCGCGGCTTCGGCACCGTTTTGCAGGCGCAAAAGCAATAACGCCTCCGAACTGCCCGGCAACAGGGTCGCAGACAGGAAGGCGCTCAGAAACAGCGGCCAGTCCAATATCACCTCTCACCGACAAACGGGGCAGATGCACAGCCCGCAAAACATCACGCACAAAAAAACGCCCGGGACAAACCCCGGGCGTTTTTAAACCGCAGTTAACGCGGAAGCAATCAGATTTGCTTGTTGCGGTCAGCCGCAACACGCTCTTCCATCGCCTTCTTGATCTCTTCGAGACGTGCCTGCATGGCGGCCTGGCGCTCTTCGCGCTTGGCCTGCATTTCCGCACGCTGCTGCTCGAATTGAAGCATCTTGGGTGCTTCAGGCGCCTTAGGCATCTCCAATGCGGCAGGACGTGCCACCGGGCCGTCGAGCTTGTCCGTCGACATCTTCGGCATTTCCGGACGCGGCGGCATCGCCGGACGCTCGGGGCGCACGAACTCAGGACGCGGCGGCATCTCCGGGCGCTGCGGCTTGGCCATCATTTCCGGCTTTTGCGGAGGCTCGGGACGAACGAACTCGGGCTTGGCCGGCATTTCCGGACGCTCCGGCTTGGCCATCATCTCCGGCATCGCCGGACGCTCAGGGCGCACGAACTCGGGACGCGGCGGCATCTCCGGACGCGGCGGTTTGGCCATCATTTCCGGCATCTGCGGACGCTCGGGGCGAACGAACTCGGGCATCTGCGGCATTTCGGGGCGCTGCGGCTTGGCCATGTCGAACTTCGGCATTTCCGGACGTTCGGGCTTAGCCATCATTTCCGGCATCTGCGGACGCTCCGGACGGACGAACTCAGGCATCTGCGGCATTTCAGGGCGCTGCGGCTTGGCCATGTTGAACGCCGGCATTTGCGGAGCAACGAACCGCGGCGCGGCGTATTGCGGCTGACCGGCGTATTGCGCGGCAGCCTGGCGCTGGGCTTCCCGGGCGGCTTTGAACGCCTCGGCCTGCTGTGCGGCATATTGCTCGGCGGCTTTACGCTGGGCTTCAACGGCCTTGGCCTGCTGCTCGGCGGCGGCCTGCTGTTGTTCGGTGGTCATCGCCGGAGCGGCATAAGGTGCATACCCGTAAGGCGCATAACCACCGTAGTAGGGTGCACTGTAGTTGTAGCCACGACCCCAGCCGTCGCCGGTACCGTAACCACTGCCGTAACCGCGCATATTGGTGCGGCCGCGACCGGAGAAATTCATGCTGAAGGTACCTTCGCCTGCGGCGTCGCCGGCCCCGTCCAGAACACCGGTGCCGTAACCGTCACCGTACCCATAACCGTTGTTGTAGGCGTTGTTGTAGCTGTTACCCCACCACGCCGATGAAGTCGCGGAAGCGGCAGCGATAGCGGCGGCCACTGCGATTTTAGTCATATTGCTCATTTACTCGATCCCCAAGGAAAGTCTG
>JANQIR010000114.1 GCA_028282065.1 Aestuariivirgaceae bacterium | reverse complement strand
AGGCCCATGACCGTGTTGATCTCACGCCGGTAGATCTCCAGCACATGACGGACACCTGCCTCACCGCCGATGGCAAGCCCCCATAGATGCGGCCGGCCGATGAGGCAGGCCGTCGCGCCAAGCGCCAGTGCCGTCACCACATCTGCGCCGCGCCGGATGCCGCCATCCAGCAGCACGGGCATCCTTCCAGCCACAGCCGCGACGATATCCGGAAGAGCCTCCAAAGACGACACGGCACGGTCGAGCTGCCGGCCGCCATGGTTTGAAACAATGATCGCGTCCACGCCGTGATTGATGGCACGGATGGCTTCTTGCGGATGCAATATGCCCTTGAGGATCAACGGCCCATCCCAGGACTTGCGCAACGCCTCGACATCCGCCCACGACATGGCGGGGTCGAGCAAATGCGGCATTTGCGCCGCCAATGTCTTGAGATCGGACGGGAGACCGGCACGGACATAGTTGCCGAACGTCATCCGGCGCAAGTCATGGCGCATAGCCCACAGCCAGGGCAGTTTCGTGGACATCGTTGCCAAGCTGAGCAGGGAAAAGCGTGGCGGGATCGTGAAACCGTTGCGCAGGTCACGTTCGCGCTGGCCAAGAATCTGATTGTCAATCGTCAGAACCAGCGCGTCATAGTTCGCTGCCCTCGCGCGATCCGTCAGTTCCCGGGTGAAACCGCGATCGCGATATATGAACACCTGCATCCAGCGCGGATGCATGCCGGTTTCCGCCAGATCTTCCAAGGTGCATACAGACCCGTGGCTCAGGCAATAGGCCGTGCCGGCAGCCGCCGCCGCACGCGCTGTTGCGCGCTCGCCATCGGGGTAAAAAAGTCCGGCCAGACCGGTCGGCCCGACGATCAGCGGCATCGACAGCCGATGGCCCAGCAGGTCCACGCAAAGGTCGCGCGAGGCGCTGCCATTGAGCAGTGCCGGCAGGAACCGCCAGCACCCGAACACCTCTTCGTTACGCCTCAAGGTGCGTTCGTCTTCAGCACCGCCATCGGAGAAATCAAACACCGGCTTCGGCAGCCGCCGCCGCGCCAGCCGCTGGACATCGGAAATGTTGAAAGCGCGGAGCTTCCAGGGCATGTCGTCACTGGCAGTCATGGAAGGTAGTGTATACAGTGCCCGAAATTCCGGAGCTACCCATGATAGAAGATCCGCCAATCCTGACGCTCTGCCGGACATTCAACCGGCCAACGCCCGAGCAGATCGGGGCCATACGAGACACACCGACAGGGTTCCTTTGCGATGCACTGGGCGGCCGTGCGGCATTGTCCGGCTCCATCAAACCGGTTGGGAATGTGACAGCCGCGTTTTGTGGCAGCGCCTTGCCCTGCCATACCGGACCGGCGGACAATCTGGCGGCATTTGCCGCGCTCGACCTTGCGCAGCCGGGCGATGTGATCGTGATTGCCACGGATGGCTTCACCGGCACGGCGGTCATCGGCGACCTCCTGCTTGGCATGGCGCGCAATTGCGGCGCAGTGGCGGTGGTCACGGATGGATATGTACGGGATGTTCCAGGCATCGAAGCTGCCGGCATCCCCTGCTTTGCGGCCGGCGTTACCCCGAATTCACCGGCCCGCAATGGTCCGGGAACGGCCGGATTGCCGGTTACCCTGGCCGGGGCCAGCGTCTCGCCCGGAGATATTGTTGCTGGAGATCAAGATGGTGTCGTGGTGATCCCCCATGACAAGATCGACGAGGTCATCAAGGCCCTGCCCGGCATTCGCACAGCTGAAGCCGATCTCGATGCCCGGGTGAATGATGGCCTCACCGTTCCCGAATTTGCCCGGAAAATGCTGAACAGCAATCGGGTCAGGGAGATTTGAATGCACCACATCCTGAATCTCAAGGCCATCCGGCCAGCGATCGCAGCCTGCGGCCTAATGACGGCCCTCGCAATCGCGGTGCCAGCGGTCAATGCTCCAGCAGCTCCGGCACCGGACACGCAACTTCAGCAAGAACGCGAAGTCATGAGCGGCAAGGAGCACGAGTTCGGCGATGCCTTCATTGTTTCGCTCGGCGGCAAGCTCTACGACAACTGGTGGGCGGCCACCGCCACCCCGGGGCCGGCCAAGCGCAATCCGGCCTTTCCACCAGGCATCGACATCAGCAGCGGCGATAGCTGGCGCTGCGTTACTTGCCATGGCTGGGACTACAATGGCGTTGAACTGAAGCGGCCGGCAGGCGGCAAGAGTGCCAGGTTTCCCGGCCTGCGCCACCTGGAAATGCTGGCGCCCGCCGACATTGCAGAACGCCTGGGAAAGGCTCATCGCATCTACACGGACGAACTGTTGGGGCAGTTCCTGGTCGATCTGCTGGCGGTGTTCATCAGCCAGGGCCTGTACGACACCGGCCTGACCGCGGCGGCCGGAACGGCGAAACCCGAGCAGCTCAGAACCGGGCAGGACATTTTCGAGAATGTCTGCATGAACTGCCACAATCCGGACGGCACGGAAAGCCTTTCCGGCGAGCCCGGACTGCGTCAAAGCCTGGGATGGCTGGCGCGCAACCGGCCAAACAGGACCGCGCACAAGATCATGAATGGTGTCCCCGGCAAGACGATGCTGTCATTGCGCTTCCTAGAAGATTCGGCGCTTGCCAGCCTGCTGGCCTATCTCAGAACACTCGATCGCATTGATTAGAGCGCCAGCAGTTGAGCACATCGCAAACACCTCACGAGAACCAGGCCTTGAGCCAATCAGCCAGCGTCTGCAAGCTGTCGCGGAACGTATCGCCCGCCGCATCAATGCTCTCTTCTTCCAGCCTGCCACGTAGCTTGTGAAGAATTCTGCGTGCAACGCCTGGCGTGATCTCTTTTTGATCCTTGCGCAGAACAATCGTTGCGATCCGCTGGATGTCGTGACCATCCTTTGAATAAATCACAAGCCTTTCCGTTGGCCCCTTGCCGCTGGCCGTTTCCACCAGCCAGCCATTGTGTGTGGCCATGTTCCGTACGCTCCGCTTAAACTCGATTGTCTTTTTCGTGTGCATCGGATATCTCCCCGGTGAATAACTGATATTTTATCACTTGTGTGTTGTTGTCAAGATAGATAATTACACCGTATATGAAAAAGACACTCACAAGAGTGGAATCCCGTGAACATGCGATGATTTCACCGGGCTGGCGGCAGGCAGGATAGCCAGCAAGACGAGTTCAGAGAGCACAAGAAAATGAAACTGGAATACCGTTATTCAATCGTCAAAGACGGCGATGAAGAAATTTTGGACATCCCGGCGTTTCCGGAAGTCGTTTGCCTAGTTCTGGAAGAAGACCGGGTGCAAGGCAGAATCGAAGCAATCGCTGCAGACGCAATCCGCAATGCGATTCAGGCGAGGATCGACTATACCGACAGCATCCCCGGCGCCGATGGCAGTGATGCCGGGCCATGCGACAGCGTTCTGCAACTGTCACCGTTGCTT